>JAOPYC010000091.1 GCA_025964795.1 Marmoricola sp. | reverse complement strand
CCGCCGCGAGCGGGTCGTCCAGCGACGCGCCCTCGTCCTCCCTGGTGCTCGACCAGTTCGGTCGCAACCTGACCCAGGACGCCCGCGAGGGCAAGCTCGACCCGGTGATCGGTCGCGAGCAGGAGATTGAGCGGGTCATGCAGATCCTCTCCCGCCGTACGAAGAACAACCCGGTGCTCATCGGTGAGCCCGGCGTCGGCAAGACCACGATCGTCGAGGGCCTGGCCCAGGACATCGTCAAGGGCAACGTCCCCGAGACGCTCAAGGACAAGCAGATCTACACGCTCGACCTGGGCGCCCTGGTCGCGGGCTCCCGCTACCGCGGTGACTTCGAGGAGCGCCTCAAGAAGGTGCTCAAGGAGATCCGCACCCGCGGCGACATCGTGCTGTTCATCGACGAGATCCACACGCTCGTCGGCGCCGGCGCGGCCGAGGGCGCGATCGACGCCGCCAGCATCCTCAAGCCGATGCTGGCCCGTGGTGAGCTGCAGACCATCGGTGCGACCACCCTCGACGAGTACCGCAAGTACCTCGAGAAGGACGCCGCGCTCGAGCGTCGTTTCCAGCCCAGCCAGGTCAACGAGCCGTCGATCGCCAACACGATCGAGATGCTCAAGGGTGTCCGCGACCTCTACGAGGCGCACCACCGTGTGACCATCACCGACGAGGCCCTCGTAGCCGCGGCGACGATGGCCGCCCGGTACATCTCCGACCGGTTCCTGCCCGACAAGGCGATCGACCTCATCGACGAGGCCGGCTCCCGGTTGCGCATCCGCCGGATGACCGCTCCGCCGGACCTGCGTGAGTTCGACGAGAAGATCGCCGACGTACGCCGCCGCAAGGAGGGCGCCATCGACGGACAGGACTTCGAGGCCGCCGCTCGTCTGCGTGACGAGGAGAAGCAGCTGATCCTGGCCAAGGGCGAGCGCGAGAAGCAGTGGCGCGCCGGCGACATGGACGTCGTCGCCGAGGTGGACGAGGAGCTCATCGCCGAGGTCCTCGCCGTCGCGACCGGCATCCCGATCGTCAAGCTGTCCGAGGAGGAGTCGACCCGGCTGCTCAAGATGGAGGACGAGCTGCACAAGCGCGTCATCGGCCAGGAAGAGGCCGTCAAGGCGCTCAGCCGGGCCATCCGTCGTACGCGTGCCGGGCTGAAGGACCCCAAGCGTCCCGGCGGCTCGTTCATCTTCGCCGGCCCCTCGGGCGTCGGCAAGACGTGGCTGTCCAAGACGCTGGCGGAGTTCCTCTTCGGCGACGAGGACGCGCTCATCCAGCTCGACATGTCGGAGTTCTCCGAGAAGCACACCGTCTCGCGGCTGTTCGGCTCGCCTCCCGGCTACGTCGGCTACGAAGAGGGCGGGCAGCTCACCGAGAAGGTGCGCCGCAAGCCGTTCTCCGTGGTGCTCTTCGACGAGGTCGAGAAGGCCCACCCGGACATCTTCAACAGCCTGCTGCAGATCCTGGAGGAAGGTCGCCTGACCGACAGCCAGGGCCGCGTCGTGGATTTCAAGAACACGGTCATCATCATGACGACCAACCTCGGCACCCGGGACATCTCCAAGGGCGTCAGCCTGGGCTTCAACCAGTCCGGCGACGAGGGCACCTACGACCGGATGAAGAACAAGGTCACCGAGGAGCTCAAGCAGCACTTCCGGCCGGAGTTCCTCAACCGTGTCGACGAGATCATCGTGTTCCCGCCGCTCACCAAGGAGCAGATCATCTCCATGGTGGACAACATGATCGCCTCGGTGGAGCTGCGCATGAAGGACCGCGATATGTCCCTCGAGCTGACCCAGGCCGCCAAGGACCTGCTCGCCACCCGCGGGTTCGATCCGGTCCTCGGGGCACGCCCGCTGCGCCGTACGATCCAGCGCGAGATCGAGGACGTCCTCGCCGAGAAGATGCTCTTCGGTGAGGTCGGCCCCGGCCAGATCGTGCTCGTCGGCGTCGAGGGTGAGGGCACCGAGGCGCAGTTCACCTTCGAGGGCAGCATCAAGGGCGAGCTGCCCGACTCCCCGCCCCTCGCGGTGGACGTCGTCGGCGGCCCGGACGACAGCGACGGCCCCGTCGACATCGCCAAGGGCGAAGGTCTGTAGGCAGGCAGACACACCCCGCACCACCGCTGAGGCGTCGCATCTTGCTGCAAGATGCGACGCCTCAGCTGCGTTCGAAGCGCAAGATGCGACGCCTCAGCGGCTTAGTCGGGGAGGGCGTACCTTCCTTGCCTCTCCACGACCAGGCCGTCGGCCTGCAGGCTCTTCAGCGCGCGCTCGCGTTGGGTGTCCTCGGGCCAGGCGGCGTCGAGCCTTGCCTTCGCGACGCTGCCGGGGGAGTCGCGGAGGACGGCCATCAGCCGGCCGCGGACCTGGCGGTCGGTGCCGGCCCAGGCCTGGCCGCGCCGCGGTGGCCCGTCGTACGCCGGACGGCCGGCCTGGTTCCAGGCGCACTGCCCACTGACCGGGCACACCGCGCACTTCGGGTTGGCCGCCGTGCAGACCAGGGCGCCGAGCTCCATCACCGCGATCGCCCAGGTCGCCGGATCGACGTCGGGCACCAGCGACTCGGCGAGGCCCCGCTCGGCCCTGGTCACCGAGCTGGCCGGGAACTCCACGCCGCTGACCGCGCGAGCCAGCACCCGGCGGACGTTGGTGTCCAGCACGGCGTGGCTGTCCCCGAACGCGAACGACGCGATCGCGCTGGCGGTGTAGTCGCCGACGCCGGGCAGGGCGATCAGGTCGTCGTACGCCGCCGGAACCTCGCCCCCGTGCCGCTTGACGATCGCGGTGGCCGCGGCGTGCAGCCGCAGCGCCCGGCGTGGATAGCCGAGCCGCCCCCAGGCGCGGACCGCCTCACCGCTCGGGGCGTCGGCCAGGTCGCCCGGCGTCGGCCAGGTCTCCAACCAGCTCGCGAAGACCGGGAGGACGCGCGCGACCGGCGTCTGCTGGAGCATGAACTCCGAGACCATTACGGCCCACGGGGTGGCGCCCGCCCCGCGCCACGGGAGTTCACGGGCGTGCTCGGCGTACCACTCCACCAAGGGCCTGCGCAGCGCGTCCATCGGCACCCATGAGAGCCCGGACGGCGGCGAATGTCCAACCAGGGCGGCCGGATCGGCCCTGTGAGAGCACCCACAGGATCCCGCTCGGCGTTGCAACCCCGTTCGGTGCGCGCGGCTGACTACGGTGGCGCGCATGGCCTCGGTGACTCGACCGCGTGGACGGTTGCCGCGACGCGTCTACTGGGTACGCCGCGGCACTGTGCTCGGCGCTGCCCTGCTGCTCGTCTTCGGCATCGGCAAGCTGCTCGGCGGCACCGGCCAGGACACCCCCAGCGCGGCCAACCCGGCGAGCGAGCAGGCGCCCAGCAGCGCGGCCAGCGGCGCGGCCAGCGGCGGTGCGTCGTACGGTCCGGCCGCCCCCGCCACCAAGCTGCGCGGCAAGGCCGCAGGGCCGCTGCTCCCGCCCAACGGCGACTGCCTCGACGACGACGTCAACGTGCTGCCCTCCGTGCCGCGGGCCTGGGTCGGTCAACCGGTCGTGATCCAGCTGCAGCTCACCGGGACCCAGTCGGCCTGCACCTTCGAGGTGTCACCCGAGACCCTGGTGGTCAAGATCGCCTCCGGCAAGGACCGGATCTGGTCCAGCCAGGACTGCCTCAAGTCGATCCCGAAGACCTCGGTGGTGGTCCGCAGCGGGCAGCCCGTGACGGTCCCGGTGACCTGGAGCGGCCGGCGCTCGGACGACACCTGCTCGAGCGCACCCGCCTGGGCGCTGCCCGGTTTCTACCACGTCTACGCGGCCGCCCTGGGCTCCACACCGACCGACGTCCAGTTCGAGGTGACCCGGGCGGCGGCCAAGGTCGTCACCCGCGCCCCCAAGCCGCACCCGAGCGCCTCCGCGAGTGCCTCGGTGGCTCCCTCGGCCAACGCCTCGAAGAAGCCGGTCGCCTCCGCGAAGCCGACCTCGAAGGTCTCCGGCAAGCAGTCGAAGTGCGGCGGGGACAACGCCGCCGGCACCTGCTGAGCCTTCCTCTCGCCGGTTCGCCGGCTCAGCGCCCGGCTCAGACGTACCGCTCCAGGATGCTGGACTCGGCGAGCCGGGAGAGCCCCTCACGCACGCTGCGGGCCCGGAGCTCGCCGACGCCCTCGACCATCTGCAGGTCCTCGACGCTCGCGGAGAGCAGCTTCTGCAGCGTCTCGAAGTGCTCCACGAGCCGGTCGACCACCGCGATCGGCAGGCGGGGGACCTTGGCGAGCAGTCGGTGGCCGCGCGGCGTCACCGCCCCGTCGAGGTGCTCGCCCTGGCCCAGGCCGAGGGCCTTGGCCACGGCGGCGATGTCCACGAGCTCGGTGGGCAGCAGGCCCTCGAGCTCGGCGAGGATCTCCTCGGCGGGCTGGGTGCGGCGGCCCCCCGCCTGGTAGTCGCGGACGACGAGGGCACGCTCGGCCTCGACCCCGGTGACGAGCTCCTCGAGCTGGAGCGAGAGCAGTCGCCCGTCGGTGCCGAGCTCGTTGACGTAGTCGTCGATCTCCCGGGCGATCCGGCTGACCATCCCCAGCCGCTGGGCGACCACCGCGACGTCGCGGACGGTGACGAGGTCCTCGATCTCGAGCGCGGACAGGGTGCTGGACACCTCGTCGAGGCGCACTTTGTAGCGCTCCAGCGTGGCCAGCGCCTGGTTGGCGCGGGCCAGGATGCTGCCGGAGTCCTCGAGCACGTAGCGGATCGCGCCCACGTAGACCGCGATGATCTGCATCGACTGGGAGACCGAGATGACCGGGGCGCCGGTCTGCTTGGCCACCCGGTCGGCGGTGCGGTGCCGGGTGCCGGTCTCCTCCGAGGGGATGGTGTGGTCGGGCATCAGGTGCACGTTGGCGCGGAAGATCCGGGAGATGTCGCGGTCCAGCACGATCGCGCCGTCCATCTTGGCCAGCTCGCGCAGGGCGGTGGCGGTGAACGGCACGTCGAGGTTGAAGCCGCCGGTGAGGATGCCCTCGACGTCCTTGTCGTGGCCGACCACGATCAGCGCGCCGGTGCGGCCGCGCAGGATGCGTTCCAGGCCGTCACGGAACGAGGTGCCGGGCGCGATCCGCGCCAGGGTCTGGCGCAGCCGCGCCGCGTCGGCGTCGTCGAGACGTTCGGGGGAAGCCACAGGCGTCACTCTAGTTGAGGGAGTCGACCGATTTTCAGGGCAACGACCGGGAGTTGTCATCCCGTGACTCGCCGGAGCCCATCCCGAGCAGGGTGAGTGCGCGGACGATGTTGTCGCAGTCCACGACCCGCATGCCGTCGAGGATGCGGCTGTTGCCGGCGGCGTCCTGGGTCAGGGCGGGGACAATCGCGGACCGGAACCCCATCCGGCCGGCCTCGGCCAGCCGCAGCCCGACGTCGCGCACCCGGCGCAGCTCCCCGGACAGGCCCAGCTCGCCGATCGCGGCCACGTTGCGGCCGAGCGGCTTGCCGCGCCAGGCCGAGGTGATGGCCAGGGCGATCGCGAGGTCGTTGCTGGGCTCGTTGAGCCGGGCACCACCGACGCTGGAGACGAACACGTCGTAGTTGTGCAGCCGGATCCCGGCGTGCTGCTGGAGCACGGCCAGGATCATCGCCACCCGGGAGGAGTCGACGCCCGACGTCGTGCGGCGAGGGCGGTCGGCCGTGGTCTGCGTGACCAGGGCCTGGACCTCGCTCAGCAGCGGCCGCCGCCCCTCGAGGGCCACGGCGACGCAGGTGCCGGGCACCGGGCCGCGCAGCGCGTCGAGGAACAGGCCGGTGGGGTCGGTGATCGCGACGATGCCCTCTGCGGAGAGGTCGAAGCAGCCGACCTCGTCCACCGGCCCGAACCGGTTCTTCACCGCCCGGAGCATCCGCAGCCGGGAGGCGCGCTCGCCCTCGAAGTGGAGCACCACGTCGACGAGGTGCTCGAGCACCCGCGGGCCGGCGATGGTGCCGTCCTTGGTCACGTGGCCGATGATCACCAGGGTGATGTTGCGCAGCTTGGCCATCCGGATGAGCGCCGCGGAGACCTCCTTGACCTGGGTGACGCCGCCGGGGACCCCGTCGATGTCGTTGGCGCTGATCGTCTGCACCGAGTCGACGACGAGCAGGGTGGGCTTGACCGCCTCGACGTGGCCGAGCACGGCCCCCAGGTCGGTCTCCGCCGCGAGGTAGAGCTCGTCCTGGATGGCGCCGGTGCGGTCGCCGCGCATCCGGACCTGGGCCGCGGACTCCTCGCCGGTGACGTAGAGGACGCGGTGCTTCTGCCGGGCCGTCTGCGAGGCGACCTCGAGCAGCAGCGTGGACTTGCCGACGCCCGGCTCGCCGGCCAGCAGGATGGCCGCACCGGGGACCAGGCCGCCGCCCAGCACCCGGTCGAGCTCGGGCACGCCGCTGGTGCGCGACTTGGAGTCCTCGATCGGCACCTCGCCGATGGGCCGTGCTGGCGCGGTCACCGGCCCGGCCTGCACCCGGCTCTTCGGGGCTGACTTCTCCACCACGGTGCCCCAGGCCTGGCACTCGCCGCAGCGGCCCACCCACTTCACGGTCTCCCAGCCGCACTCGTTGCACTGATAGCTCGCCTTGGGGGCCTTGGGTGCGGTCCGCCCGCTGTTCTGCGCCATGGCGAGAACGCTAGGTGAGCGCACCGACAGAACCCGGTACGAGGGCTCGAACACCTGTTCGTGTCTGGACGGGTGCGCCTCGGGCGAGACCCGGTCCACTAGGATTGGAACGATCCAGAGTTCGGGGAGATCCGTAGATGACCCAGCCTGACGTGCAGCGGGGCCGCCACCAGGTGCCCCCGACGCTGGCGACCGTCGCCGACGAGGCCGGCGTCTCGCGGCAGACCGTCTCCAACGCGCTGAACAACCCCGACCTGCTCCGCCCCGAGACCCTCGAGCGGGTGCAGTCGGTGATCGAGCGGCTCGGCTACTCGCCCAACCGCGCCGCCCGCCAGCTGCGCACGCGGTCCTCCCACCTGATTGGCCTGCGCTTCGAGCCCGCGCAGGAGGGCACCAGCAACGCGCTGATGGATCGCTTCCTGCACAGCCTGGTCGAGACCGCATCGCGCACGGGCCACCACGTGCTGCTGTTCTCCGGCGACCCGGACAACCCGCTCGACGGCTACGACGACCTCCTGCGCTCGACGGCGGTGGACGCCTTCGTGGTGACCGACACCTACGCCGGGACGCCGCAGTCGGTGTTCCTAGAGGAGCGAGGAGCCCCCTTCGTCGCCTTCGGCCGGCCGTGGGACGAGCCCGACGCCGACCACGCGTGGATCGACGTCGACGGTGCCCACGGCGCCCGGATCGCCACCGAGCACCTCCTCGCAGAGGGCCATCGCCGGATCGCGTGGCTCGGGTGGGAGCGGTCCTCTCGGATCGGGCAGGACCGGCGCAGCGGGTGGCAGAGCGCGATGCACGCCGCGGGCGAGGACGTGCGCGGCCTCGGCGTACGCCTCACCGACAACGTGGACGCCGCCCGGATGAGGGCGCACGAGCTGCTGCAGGACCCGTCCGTCACCGGCTTCGTGTGCGCCAGCGACACCCTGGGCATCGGGGTGCTGCACGCGTGCGCCGACCGCGGGCTGCGGCCCGGGACCGACATCGGGGTCGTCGGCTTCGATGACTCGCTGGCGGCCCAGGTCACCTGGCCGGGCCTGACCTCGGTGCGCCAGCCGCTCGAGCAGGTGGCCGTCGAGCTCGTCCGGATCCTGCACCTCGTGCTGGCCCACAAGCAGATCGACACCAAGGGGCAGATGCTCCAGCCCGCCCTCGTCGTACGACGCTCCAGCCAGCGCTCCGGCTAGTAGGCGCGGCCCCACACGTTGACCGCGTAGTCGACCGACGTGCCCTCGTGGCCGGCCAGGATCTCCTCGGCGACGTCGCCCGCGAACTCGATGCGTACGACGGCCTCGAGGTCCTCGCGCGAGTCGAAGGTCCACGCCATGTCCACCGGGTGCCGCTCCCACCCCCGGGACTCCCAGAAGGCCGCGACCGCGACCGGGTCCACGCCGGGGTAGCCGCGCCGGAACCACGCGCCGAACGTCGACCGGGTCGCGTCGTTGTCGATGACGAACGCGCGACCACCGCGGCGCACCACCCGGTCGAGCTCGGCGAGTCCGGGCTCGCAGCCGGGCCCGAAGAAGTAGGCCCAGCGTGCGTGCACGACGTCGACCGACGCCGGCGGGAGCGGTAGCGAGGTCACCGAGGCGTGCAGCACCGACACGTTCGACAGGCGCCGCACCCGCCGCCGCGCGATCGCGGCCAGGTCGCCGTGCGGCTCGACGCCGGTGACCGAACCGGCGGTCGCGGCGAACACGGGGAGGTGGAAGCCGGTGCCACAGCCGACGTCCAGGACGTCACGCCCGGCCCACGGGGCCAGCGACTGCATCAGCGCGGTGATCGCGCCGGCGCGGTCGACGGCGCGGTTCTCGACCTCGTAGAGGTCCGGGTGGTGCCAGATGTTCGGACTCGGGACGGCACCCGGAGAGAGCTCGACCACCGCGGCGGGTCAAATGCGGATGAGCCCGTTGGGGGTCTGGAACTTCGCGGCCACGATGCCGGGGGTGCCGTTGGGGGCCACCCAGTCGACCTTGACGTCCTCCAGCGGCTGCTCGACGGACTGGCCGAGCCACTCCGAGACGCGGGCGGGGTCGCCGGCGATCTCGAGGCACTCCAGAGACACATCACCCGTGGCACCGGCGCTCGGGTGGTTGCCGGGCTCGATGTTCCACTCGATGAAGAACGGCAGCTGCGGGTCGGCCTGCAGGCCCTTGACGCCGAGCTGCTTCCAGAGGAGCTCGATGCCGTCGGGGCGGTGCCGGTTGCCGTTGGCGGCCTCGCGACCCAGGCGCTCCTCGAAGGGCTTGATGTCGTCGACCGCGACGACCCAGCCGAGCCAGCCGCCGCCGAGCTCGGAGCGGGCACGCACGGCCTGGCCGAACGGCGCCTTGTCGGAGGCCGGGTGGTCGAGGACCTCGACGACCTCCAGGTAGGTGCCGTGGGTCAGGGGCAGGATCGAGTTGCGGGTTCCGAAGCGCGGGTGGATGCCGCCGCCGACGAACTCCTCACCGAGCTGTGCCGAGAGGCGTTCCGTCGTGCCCGCGAGTCCTCCCGGACCGGCAGCGAAGACGATGTGGTCGAGACGCATAGTTGATTCTCACCCGAGCGGCAATGTCGCCGGACACCGGGGTAGCACCCGGCGGGCCCGGCTCAGCCGTGCGAGGGGGGTGACGCGGGGTGCAGCGCGAGTGCCGAGCGGGACCGCAGGTGCGCCTCGCACCGGGCCGCGAGCACGTCGTACGCCGCCTGCCCCATCATCGTGATCAGCTCGGTCGCGCTCGAGACGTAGACCGGTTCCAGCCCCACGTGGGCCTCGGTGTTGCCCGAGCAGTACCAGTCGAGGTCGTGACCGCCGGGACCCCAGCCACGCCGGTCGTACTCGCCGATGCTGATCTCGAGGTAGGTGGTGTCGTCGGGCCGCTCGACGTTCCGGAACGTACGCCGCAGCGGCAATTGCCAGCACACGTCGGGCTTGGTAGCCACGAAGTGCACGTCCTCGTTCAGGGCCAGGGCGTGCAGCGCGCAGCCGTAGCCACCGGGGAAGCCGGGCGCGTTGTGGAAGATGCAGGCGCCGCCGGAGACCCGGGTCTTGCGGTCGCCCTCGTCGTCGGTCTCGACCCAGCCGGAGCGCTTCACCGCGCCGCGCTTGTTCAGCGCCTCGGGACGGCGCTGCCAGGTCGCGTCGTCGAGCCGGTCGACCCATTCGGCGACGCGGTTCTCGTCGTCCTTGTCGGAGAAGTGCGCCCCGAGCGTGCAGCAGCCGGCGTCCGGGGCCTCGGCGTAGATGCCGGGGCAGCCGTTGCCGAAGATGCAGGTCCAGCTCGACGTGAGCCAGGTCAGGTCGCAGCGGAACACCTGCTCGGCGTCGGTCGGGTCCTGGAACTCGATCCAGGCACGGGGAAAGACGAGATCGACCTCGGGCACGTCGCAAACCCTATCCCCGCGTGCCGGAGGGTCGAGCCGGTAGCCTCGCACCATGCGCCTCGGTGTGCTCGACATCGGCTCCAACACGGGGCACCTGCTGGTCGTGGACGCCTATCGCGGGGCGGCTCCCATGCCCGCGTCGTCCTACAAGGAGCCCCTGCGACTTGCCGAGCACCTCGAGAAGGGGTCCGTGACCGAGAGGGGCGTCGACGCGCTCACCGAGTTCGTCGGGCACGCGCTCGAGCTCGCCGACGACAAGGGCTGCGAGGAGATCTTCTCCTTCGCCACCTCCGCCGTCCGGGACGCCGACAACTGCGACGAGGTGCTGGCCCATGTGCACAAGCGCACCGGCGTCCAGATCCGGGTGCTGCCCGGTGAGGACGAGGCCCGGCTGACGTTCCTCGCCGTACGCCGCTGGTTCGGCTGGTCCTCCGGCCGACTGGCGGTCTTCGACATCGGTGGCGGGTCGCTCGAGGTCGCCGGTGGTGACGACGAGTCGCCCGACGTGGCCTGGTCGCTGCCGCTCGGGGCGGGACGGCTGACCCGGGAGCACTTCGCAGAGGGACCTCTCAGCGACAAGGCCCTGGCCCGGCTGCGCAAGCAGATCCGCACCTCCATCGCCCACGACGCCGGCACCCTGCTGCGCGGGGGTGCTCCCGACCACGCGGTGGCCACGTCGAAGACGTTCCGCTCGCTGGCCCGCATCTGTGGAGCGGCCGCCTCCAGCGAGGGCCCGCTCGTACGCCGGATCCTGCCGGCCGCCGGCCTCGAGGAGTGGATCCCCAAGCTGCTCGCGATGGACCTCGACGACATCGCCGACCTCCCCGGCGTCTCCGGCAACCGGGCCCACCAGGTGGTCGCCGGCGCCCTGGTGGCCTCCGCGGTGATGGACATCTTCGACCTCCACGAGCTGGAGATCTGCCCGTGGGCGCTGCGTGAAGGCGTGATCCTGGACCGTCTCGACCAGCTCAGCGCGCTCGGCTGAGGCGCGCGACCGTGGCCCCGCTGTTCGCCCTCTCGAGCGCCTCCGTCTACCCCGAGAACACCAGCCACGCCTTCGAGTACGCCGAGAAGCTGGGCTACGACGCGGTCGAGGTGATGGTCGGCATCGACCTCGTCAGCCAGAGCGTGGAGAAGGTGCTGGGCCTGCGCGACTACCACCAGGTCCCGGTCTGCGCCGTCCATGCGCCGTGCCTGCTGATCACCCAGCGGGTCTGGGGCACCGACCCGTGGGGCAAGCTCGAGCGCAGCGCCGAGATGGCGACCGCGCTCGACGCCGACGTCGTCGTCGTGCACCCCCCCTTCCGCTGGCAGCGCGACTACGCGGCCGGGTTCGTCGAGGGGATCGCCGAGCTGGAGCGGCGTACGGGCATCGCCTTCGCCGTGGAGAACATGTATCCCTGGCGGGCCACCTCCCGGCGGGAGATGAAGGTCTACCAGCCCGGGTGGGACCCCTCCGAGGAGTCCTACGCGAACACCACGATCGACCTCTCGCACGCGGCCACCGCCCACTCCGACCCGGTGGCGATGGCCGAGCGCCTGGGCGACCGGCTGCGGCACGTGCACATGACCGACGGCAGCGGGTCCGCCAAGGACGAGCACCTCGTGCCGGGGCACGGGAACCAGCCGTGCGGCCCGTTCCTCGAGCTGCTTGCGAGCCGCGGCTTCGAGGGACACATCGTGGCCGAGATCAACACCCGCAAGTCCGGCACCCGCGAGCAGCGCGAGGCCGAGCTGCTCGAGTCGCTGGCGTTCAGCAAGCTGCACTTCGCCGCTGCCGGCACCTGAGTGCGGTTGGCCGTGGGTCGCCGTGGGTAGGAGGACGCGGATGTGCAACAGACTCGGCGCCTTCGCCCTCGCGACCCTGCTCGCCCTGGGGCTCGCGGGGTGCGGCAACGACGAGCCCTCGGCCAAGCCGTCGCCGGCAGCGACACCGAGCGCGACCGTCCCGCCCGGGTTCACCGCCACCGAGCCGGAGAAGCCGGCCGGCCAGGCCGACAACACGCAGAGCGCGGTGGCCTACGGCCGCTACTTCGCCGGGGTGGTCCAGTACGCCGTCCGGACCCGGAGCATCCGCCCGGTCGCGGCGGAGACCTTCGACCAGGCGCAGTGCGCCTCCTGCCGGCAGCTCGGGACGTTCGTCGACGACCTGGTCTCGGGCGGCTACTGGGAGGTCGGCGGCGACCTCGACGTGGGTCGGCTCCGGGCCACGCGCCTGGGGAGCGGGGTCCGCGTCGCGGGCGCCTTCGTCTACCCGGAGGCCAGGTACGTCGAGGTCGACGGCGCGACCAAGGGGCAGGTCAGTGCGAAGAACTACCGCTACACCCTCGACCTCACCTGGGACCGGCCCAACGGCCGCTGGCAGGTGCGCGACCGCGTCTTCAAGCAGCTGGGTCCCGCAGGCTGACAGCGGGGTTTGGCCGGGTCGCCCGGCGGGCATCAATGCCCGAGGACCCGCAGCAGCGGGACCGGGGATCGCACCGACGGGGGAGTCGAGATGGGCCGCACGCACCGAGTCCTCGTGGTGCTCGCCCTGGTGGCGGCCCTACTGGGCCACCGCGCCGACGGTGAACTCCTCGGTCACGGTGGTGGGGGTGACCATCCCCCTGGTGTGGACCCCGACGAGCGTCACCTGGAGCTTCGGTGATGGTGGGACGGCCACGGGCAACGGCATCCAGGACGCCGACGTCGGCAGGCCGGTGCCGTCGAGCACGCCTACGCACGCCAGGGCCACTACGCGATCACCACGTCGACTGACTACGACCTGACCTTCGTGATCCCCGGCGCGGGTCAGCAGACCATCGCGCTGACCTCGCCCGCCGAGCCCCGCGGCCGTCCTGCCGGTGCGCGAGATGCAGACCCTGGCCAACTACGCACGCTGACCGCCCCCGCCCGGGTCGTCCGCTGAGGCGTCGCATCTTGCGCTCCAAACCCCGCTGAGCCTCACCGGGCGGTCTGGGACGGCAAGATGTGACGCCTCGCCGCGTTCCGGAGCGCAAGATGCGACGCCTCGGCGATTTCGGGGGGTGCGCGGGGCGCGGGTAGCGTTGCGCCGAGCCACACCTCCCGGAGGAACCTCTTGCTGCGACACATCCTGCTGCTGCTGGCCCGGAGCCACCAGGTCAAGGAGATCGTCACCCGCCTGCCCGTCAGCAGCGGCATCGTGAACCGCTACGTCCCCGGCGAGGAGACGGTCCAGGCTGTCGACGCCAGCCGCAGCCTGATCGAGGACGGGCTGCACGTCACGCTCGACTTCCTCGGTGAGGACACCCTCGACGAGGCCTAGGCCGAGGCCACGGTGGTCGCCTACCTCGACCTGCTCGACGGCCTCAGCCACGCCGGCCTGTCCCGCAACGCGGAGGTCAGCGTGAAGCTGTCCGCGATCGGCCAGGCGCTGCCCGAGGTCGGGCCGAAGATGGCCGAGGAGAACGCCCGCCGGATCTGCCGGGCCGCCCGCAACGCGGGTACGACGGTCACCCTCGACATGGAGGACCACACCACCACCGACAGCACGCTGGCGACCCTGCGCGAGCTCCGCAAGGACTTCCCGGAGACGGGCGCCGTCGTGCAGGCCTACCTCTACCGCACCGAGCAGGACTGTCGTGCGCTGGCGCACGAGGGCAGCCGGGTACGGCTGTGCAAGGGCGCCTACAAGGAGCCCGAGGAGGTCGCCTACCAGGACCGGCACGACGTGGACAAGTCCTACGTACGCTGCCTGAAGGTGCTGATGGCCGGCGAGGGCTACCCGATGGTGGCCACCCACGACCCGCGGCTGGTGCGGATCGCCTCGGCCCTGGCCACGCGCAACGGGCGGATGCCCGGCACCTACGAGTTCCAGATGCTCTACGGCATCCGCGGCGAGGAGCAGAAGCGTCTCGCCGATGCGGGGGAGAAGGTCCGCGTCTACCTCCCCTACGGCCAGGAGTGGTACGGCTACCTGATGAGAAGGCTCGCCGAGCGGCCCCAGAACCTGACATTCTTCCTGCGTTCCCTCATCTCCCAGAAGTAAGGCCCAGCCATGACGGTCGCGATCATCGGTGCCGGGGTGATGGGCGAGGCCCTGCTGTCCGGGCTGATCCGGGGCGGGCACGATCTGGCCGACCTGATGGTGGGGGAGAAGCGCCCCGAGCGCGCCGCCGAGCTCCGTGAGCGGTACGCCGTGGACGTGGTCGCCAACACCGAGGCAGCGGGGAGCGCCGACACGGTGGCGCTCGTGGTCAAGCCCCAGGACATGGGTGACGTGCTGACCGAGATCGCGCCGCACCTGCACGCGGGCCAGGTGCTGATCAGCCTCGCGGCCGGCATCACCACCGGCTACATCGAGAGCCACATCCCCGAGGGCATCGCGGTCATCCGGGTGATGCCCAACACGCCCGCCCTCGTCGACGAGGGGATGGCCGCGATCTCCGGCGGCACCCACTGCAGCGAGGAGCACCTCGCGCTGGCCGAGCAGATGCTCTCGGTCACCGGCCGCGTCGTCCGCGTGCCGGAGAAGCAGCAGGACGCGGTGACCGCGATCTCCGGGTCGGGCCCGGCGTACATCTTCTTCGTCGTCGAATCGATGATCGAGGCCGGCGTCCACCTCGGGCTGCCGCGCAGCACCGCCACCGAGCTCGTCGTGCAGACCGTGGTCGGGTCCGCCAAGCTGCTGCGCGAGACCGGGGAGCACCCGACCGTGCTGCGCGAGCGGGTAACGTCCCCGGGCGGCACCACCGCCGCCGCCATCCGGCAGCTCGAGAACCACAAGGTCCGCTCGGCGTTCATCGAGGCCATGGAGGCCGCTCGCGACCGCTCGGTCGCCCTGGCCGCCAGCGATGACTGAGGCCACCGAGACCAGTCCCGCGACCCGGGTCACGACCGTCCGGCCCGTCCCCTGGTGGCAGGCCGGGCTCGTGTTCGTGCTGCTCTCCGGGCTCTACGCAGCCGTGTCCTTCCAGCAGTACAACCGGATGGACTCCTTCGTCTTCGACCTCGGCTTCTTCGAGTCGGTGGTCCGCGACTACGCCCACGGGCACCTGCCCCGGCTCCAGGTCACCGACACCGCCACCGCGGCGCTCCACTTCAGCCCGATCCTGGCCCTGCTCGCTCCGCTGGTGCTGCTGGTGTCCTCGCCGCTCACCCTGCTCGGCGTGCAGGCCCTCGCGGTGGCGGCGGGTGTCATCCCGCTGATGCGGGCCGCGGGGGCGGGCTGGATCGCCTGGGTGGTCGCGATCAGCTATGGCCTGGCGCCGGGCTTCGGGGCGCTGATCGGCTACGACTTCCACGAGGTCGCGCTCGGCGTGCCGCTGCTCTCCCTGAGCCTGGCCGCGATGTTGCGCTCGGACCATCGGGCCGCGGTGCTCTGGGCGCTGCCGCTGCTCCTGGTCAAGGAGGACCTCGGGCTGACCGTCGCCGCGCTCGGATTCGTGGTTTTCCTCCGCGGCTCCAGGCGATGGGGTGTCGTCGCGATGGTCGTCGGGGCCGTCGCCTTCCTGGCGATCCAGTGGTGGGTGCTGCCGGCGTGGAACGGCGACACCGCCGGGTTCGCGGACAAGTACGCCCCGGCGGGTCCCGCGGACGCGCTGCGGGTGCTGTTCGACGGCGTCGGCCAGAAGTGGCGCACGGTACTTTTTCTGCTGCTCCCCACCGGTTTGCTGGCGCTGCGCTCGCCGATGCTGCTGATCGTGGCCCTGCCCACCTACGGCTGGCGGTTCGTCTCCGCGCGGCAGACCTACTGGGAGCCGTGGTACCAGTACGAAGCCATCCTGGTCCCCATCGCCGTCGCCGCGATGATCGAGGGGGCGCGGCTGCTGCACGGCCGGTTCCGGGACGCCGGCCTCGGCCTGGCCGTCGTCGGCACGCTCCTGCTGGTCCCGCAGCAGGCCCTGTCCCAGGCCTGGCACGCCGACTTCTGGCGTACGCCGGCCCGGACCGCCGCCATCGACCAGGTGCTCGACAAGATCCCGTCCGGCAGCCGGGTCGCGGCCTCCGACGACCTGGGTGGCCGGATCGCGCTGCGCGCCGAGCTCTACCTCATCGGCGACACGCTCGCCCCGGACGGACCGCCCGCCCCGGCGTCGGAGTTCGACGGCGTGCAGTGGGTGGCCTTCGACCGGGAGCTGCCGCTCGCCCAGACGACCGCCTGGAAGGGGTTCGCGGCGCTGGTGGACAGCGGCGAGTTCGAGGTCGTGGCGGAGGCCGACGGAGTGGTCATCGCCCGACGCGTCGGGGAGTAGCGTCCCCCGCATGGACCAGAGCTGCCGCGCCTGCGTGGTGTACGACGAGTCGCTCACCTCCTACGACTTCGGGCCGAGCCACCCGATGAACCCGGTCCGGGTCGACCTCACCGTCTCGCTGGCCCAGCAGCTCGGCGTGCTGAAGGGGCTGCCGCAGGTGCTCGCCCCCGACGCCACCGAGGACGACCTCGCCACGGTCCACGACCCGCAGCTGATCGAGGCGGTGATGGCCGCCAGCGCCGACCCGACCCGGACCGACCTCGCCCACGGGCTGGGCAGCGAGGACACCCCGACCTTCCGCAACATGCACCAGGCCTCACGGCACATCGTCGGGGCGAGCCTGGAGGCCGCCCGCCAGGTGTGGACCGGCCAGGTGGACCACGCGGCCAACATCGCCGGCGGCCTGCACCATGCGATGCCCGACCGGGCCAGCGGCTTCTGCGTCTACAACGACGTCGCGGTGGCGATCCACTGGCTGCTGGCCAACGGGGCCCAGCGGGTGGCCTACGTCGACGTCGACGTCCACCACGGCGACGGCGTCGAGCACGTGTTCTACAACGACCCCCGGGTGCTGACCATCTCCCTGCACGAGACCGGTCAGATGCTGTTCCCGGGCACCGGGTTCCCCTCGGACTCCGGTGGCCCGGACGCGCCGGGGTCGGCGGTCAACGTGGCCCTGCCGCCAGGCACGGCCGACGCCGGCTGGCTGCGGGCCTTCCACGCCGTCGTCCCACCCCTGCTGCGCGAATTCCGGCCCGACGTGCTGGTCACCCAGCAGGGGTGTGACAGCCACCGCGACGACCCGCTGGCCCACCTGGCGCTGAGCGTCGACGGCCAGCGGGCGAGCTACCAGGCGCTGCACGACCTGGCCCACGAGACGGCCTCGGGACGGTGGGTCGCGTTCGGTGGGGGCGGCTACTCCGTCGTCGACGTGGTGCCGCGGGCCTGGACGCACCTGCTCTCGGTGGTCTCCGGGGTGCCGCTCGCGGCCGAGGTCGAGACCCCGTCGGCCTGGCGTGAGGAGATCCGGGAGCGGCTCGGCGTACGCGCTCCGTCGCTGATGACCGACGGCCGCGATGCCGCCTACCGCGACTGGTCACACGGCTATGATCCGGACACCTGGCTCGATCGGGCGATCCAGGCGACCCGGGACTCGGTCTTCCCGGACAACGGTCTGGATGCGCAGATCTGAGAACCCTAGATTGGTCCTGTGACAAGGCGCCACGCCGATACCCCATCTTTCACTTTGGGGAATCTCTGGCACATAGGTCACATTGGACCTATATTTCAACCCAGTACGCACGTGGGGTCTACGGCGGGGAAGCCGTGGGACGTGCGAGAAGAAAGAGCGGTGCGCTATGCCCACGAACGACATCTCCGAGGTGAAGTTCCTGACCGTTGCCGAGGTGGCTGCGGTGATGCGCGTCTCCAAGATGACCGTCTACCGACTGGTCCACAACGGAGAGCTCCCCGCGGTGCGGGTCGGGCGCTCCTTCCGGGTCAGTGAGGAAGACGTCAACGAGTACCTCAGGACGAGCTTCTTCGACGCCGGCTGACCGTCGCCCTGCTGCCCACGGATCGAGAGCATCCGCTCCGATTCGGCTGCACCCGTGTGGACCGATAGGCTGTGCCCTTCGGTCGGGGCCCCTCGGGGCCCTCCTCACAGACGGATGGGTCTCACGTGGGTTCAGTCATCAAGAAGCGCCGCAAGCGTATGGCGAAGAAGAAGCACCGCAAGCTGCTGAAGAAGACGCGCGTGCAGCGTCGCCGTCTCGGCAAGTAGGCGCGACCCCGCCACCACATGGGCCAGGTCGTACTCGTCACCGGCGTAGCCGGCGACCTCGGGCGTCGCTTCGCGGCGCAGCTGTCCGGGTCGCCGGAGGTCGAGCGCGTCATCGGCGTGGACGTCCTCCCGCCGCGAGGTGACCTCGCCGGGGCGGACTTCGTCCGTGCCGACATCCGCAACCCCGTGATCGCCAAGGTGATCGTGCGTGAGCGGGTCGACACGGTCGTGCACACGAGCGTCACCGCGACCCCGGCCGCGGCGGGCGGGCGCACCTCCACCAAGGAGCTCAACGTCATCGGGACGATGCAGCTCCTGGCCGCATGCCAGCAGGCCCCCGACGTCCGCAAGCTGGTGCTGAAGTCGAGCGCCGCCTTCTACGGTGCCTCCCACCGCGACCCGGCGATGTTCACCGAGGGCATGACCGCCAAGCGGCTGCCCGGGAGCGGCTTCGCCAAGGACGTCACCGAGGTCGAGTCCTACACCCGCGGGTTCGCCCGCCGGCGTCCCGACGTCGCCGTGACCACGCTGCGCCTGGCCAACGTGATCGGCCCGAAGATCACCACGGCGATGGGCGGCTACTTCCGGCTGCCGGTGATCCCGACCGTGCTCGGGTTCAACCCGCGGATGCAGTTCCTGCACGCGCTCGACGCGCTCGACGTGCTCGAGCACGCGACCCTCAGCGACGTGACCGGCACCTTCAACGTGTGCGGGGACGGGATCATCACCCTCGCCCAGGCCATCCGCCGGATCGGTCGGCCCTCGCTCCCGCTTCCCGGCTTCGCGGTGCCCTCCTTCGGGTCCGCGATCCGGCAGACCCGCGTGGCCGACTTCTCACCGGAGCAGGTCGCCTTCCTCACCTTCGGGCGCGGCCTGGACACCTCCCGGATGCGCAGCATGCTCGGCTTCGAGCCGGCCTTCACCACCGCGCAGGCCTTCGCCGACTTCGCGTCCTCCCTGAGCCCGGGCGTCTTCGCCCCGGCGCGGGTCCAGGCCACCGAGGCGGCCCTGGTCGGCGCACTGACCTCGGGAGGGGACCGCCGTGGGTGACGCCGAGATCATCCCGATCGGCACCAGGGGCAAGCCGGGTCGCGGCACGGGCGAGACCAAGCCGTCCGCCAACAGCCGCAGCCTGGCCGCGAAGCCCGCCACCCGGGCGCCCGCGAAGAAGTCGCCGAGCCCCCGGCCCAAGGCGCCGTCCCAGCGCGCCACCCCGACCCCACCCCGGGCGTCCTCCGCTCCGGAGGAGGTCGTGCCGACCCCGGAGCCGGTCGAGACCGCGGCCACCACCGTCGAGCCCGACGCGACGCGTCCGACGCCGGACGACCAGCCCACCTCGCTGCCCACCCGCTCGCCGGTCACCGCCGACCACCGGCACCCCACCCCCGGCATCCCGCCGCTGGAGTGGCTCTCCGCGCTGACCTCCGCGTCCAAAGAGCTGTTCGGCGCCAACTGGGAGCCGAAGCTCGCCGAGTTCCTGGCGTTCCTGCGGCGGCGGCTCACCGGCGACTACACCGTCGACGCCTACGGCTTCGACCAGGAGGTCACCGAGCAGTTCCTGCTGGCCGCGGTCCGGCCGATCGCCAAGAAGTGGTTCCGCGTCGAGGTCCGCGGCGCGGAGAACATCCCGGCCGAGGGCGGTGCACTGGTGGTCTCCAACCACTCGGGCACCGTGCCGCTCGACGGGCTGATCACCGCGGTCAGCATCCGCGACCACACCGACCGGTTCCTGCGCCCGCTCGGCGCCGACCTGGTCTTCCGGCTGCCGGTCATCGGCGACCTGGCCCGCAAGGGCGGCGCCACCCTGGCCTGCAACGAGGACGCGGAGCGGATGCTGCGTGGCGGCGAGCTCGTCGGCGTCTGGCCCGAGGGGTTCAAGGGGATCGGCAAGCCGTTCAGCGAGCGCTACAAGCTGCAGCGCTTCGGGCGTGGGGGCTTCGTGTCGGCGGCGATCCGGACCGGCGTACCCATCATCCCGACGTCGGTGGTCGGGGCCGAGGAGATCTACCCGCTGGTGGGCAACATCCCCTCGCTCGCGCGACTGCTCGGCATCCCCTACCTGCCGATCACGCCGCTGTTCCCGCTGCTCGGCCCCCTGGGGCTGGTGCCGCTGCCCTCGAAGTGGCTGATCGAGTTCGGTGAGCCGATCCGCACCGACGACTACGACGTGGGCGCCGCCGAGGACCCGATGCTGGTCTTCAACGTCACCGACCAGGTGCGCGAGTCCATCCAGCAGACCCTCTACAGCCTGCTGATGAAGCGCAAGTCCGTCTTCTCCTAGGCCGCGCTCACTGCGCGGGGAGCAGGCCGTCGACGGTCTTGTCGACCGTGTCGCGCAGACCCTTCACCGTGCCGCCGACCGTGTCGCCGACCGGGTCGCCGGGCGGGACCAGCGTGGTCAGCAGGCCGGTGACGTCCTTGGTGAGGTCCTTGGCCCCGTTCGTGACCGCGGTCCCGGCCGAGGGGAGTGCCGGGGGCACCTGCGACCCGTCCTTGGTGATCGTGCTGGTGACCTTCTTCTGGGCCGTGAGGCTCGGCACCTCGGTGGTGTCCTCGCCGGTCGTGGCGGGGATCGTCGGGATCCCGTGAGCGGTCTCCTCGGCCTTGGCCTTCAGCCTGGCGAACGCATCGGCTCGCGCGGCCCGGAGCTGCTCGATGTCATGCTGCGCCTGCGCCACCGGGCGGCTGAGCAGGTTGTCCACCGTCGCTCGTCCGGCGCCGGCGCTGAGGGCGCCCGACGGCGCGAGAGCCGGGGCGCCGTCGCAGGCGGCGCACAGGACGCGGGCCTGCTGGTCGATGTCGGCCAGCGTGTCCGCGGCGTCCACGAGGGACCCCGTGCCGTCCGGCTTCGCCGCCATCGCCTCGACGTGGCCCATCTGCTTCTGGGCGAAGGAGCGCACGGCGCCGATGTTCTCGACGTCACCGGTGGACTCGTAGCTCGTGAAGAGCTTGTCCGAGCCCTCGTCGGCGGCGTTCCGGAAGGAGGCGAGCGTCGTGGCGATCAGCTGGGCGTCGGGGTCGTCCTGGGCTCGCAGGGCCTGGACCTCGTCGAGGCGGGTGGCGGCCTGGTCGAGCAGCGCCTTGCCCTTGCCGACGTCGCTGAAGAGCACGGCCTCGGTGACCTGCTCGACCCCGAGCTTGACGGGGTAGAGGGTCTCGCCGGGCAGGGCACCGGACGCGGCGGCGGCCATGCCGGCGCTGCCTCCCGCGATGACCAACGCGGCGGCCACCGAGCCGAGCCGGCGTCGAGTCCGCGCCGTGCGGTCCGTCGTGCTCGTCGGCAGGTGGCGTACGACGCTGGGTGTCGCGACGAGCTGGGTCTCTGCGGCGGTCATCAACCGGGACCGCAGCTCACCCACGAACTCGGCGCGAGGGATCACCTCTGGTTGGTCGCGCAGCACGGCGACCGTGTCGAGCAGCTCGGCGTAGCGATCGGCGACCGCCTGTGTGGCAGTCCCCCCGAGGGCCTGGTCGAACTCCTCGGCCGCGCGCTGGGCGGGGAAGAGGGGTGTCATGGCTTCGTTCCTGAGCTGTGGTGAATCGTGCTGGGCCGGTCGTCCGGGTCACGGTCGGTCGGTCCGCACGCTGTCATCCACCCCAACGAGAGGCGGTTCGTCGAGGTTATGGCGCGACTGGAGTGTCCCGTGGGGTGAGACATCAGCGCATTCCCTCGGGCAGGATCCGGCCGAGGTTGCGCACCCCGCGCAGCTGCAGCTGCTTGACCGCGCCGGCGCTACGGCCCAGGACCTCGGCCGTCTCGGCGATGGAGAGCCCCTGCAGGAAGCGCATCACCAGGCAGTCGCGCTGCTCGGCCGGCAGCTCGGCCAGCGCGGCGAGCAGGGCCTCGTTGGTGAGCGAGGCGAGCACCGCACCCTCGGGTCCCTCGGTGGTGGTGTCGAGGGTGCTCATGTCCTCGGTGGTGGTCTCCAGGCGGGTGCGACCGGCCTTGAAGTGGTCGGTGGTCAGGTTGCGCGCGATGGTCATCAGCCAGGCGCCGAAGTCCTTGCCCTGCCAGCGGAAGGTGCTCATCGACCGCAGGGCGCGGAAGAACGTCTCCCCGGTCAGGTCCTCGGCCAGCTGGACCGAGCCCACCCGGTAGTAGAGGAACCGGTAGACGCTCCCGTGGTAGTGGTCGTAGAGCTGGCCGAAGGCCTCGGAGTCGCCGGTGCGGGCGAGCTCGACCAGGGCGATCAGCCGGCTGCCCTCGGCCTCGTCCTGCAGTGAGGAGGTGGCCAGGTCGGAGTCGTCGTGCTGCCCCGAACGGGGGAGCGGGGCGACCTGACCTGCACGTTCGCTGGTCTGGCTCAGCAGCCATGGAGCGCTGCGCTGCAGGTCGGGAGGTGCCCCGGTGGACGCCACGTGGGCGCCGGCGAGGTCCCGGGGGTCGAGGAGCTCTGCCAGGGCACGCCGCAGCGCGTCGAGACCGCGCTGCACCTGCTGAGCATCCATGCGTACCCCAGACCGACGCTGCGTCGGCCCCCTCCAGACCAGCCCGATGCTACGCGGCAGTTGCGCGCTTGTGAACCGATTCGTGACCCAGACCACCCCTCGGGCACCGGAGGTGCGGGAGGGTCAGCCGACCTTGCGCCGGATGGCTGCACCGGCCGCCACCGTGCCCGCGGCGGCCCCCGCGAGGGCGGCCGTGAACAGGCCGGCGCGGGCGGCCTTGCGGCCGGTCCGGTAGTCCCGGATCCGCCACCCCTGGGCCCGGGCGTACTCCCGCAGCCGTGAGTCCGGGTTGATCGCGCACGGGTCGCCGACCGCGTTGAGCATCGGCAGGTCGTTGTAGGAGTCGGAGTACGCCGAGCACCGCTCCAGGTCCAGCCCGAAGCGCTCGGCCACCTCCTTGACGGCCACCGCCTTGGCGGAGCCGTGCAGCATCTCGCCGACGAGCGCTCCGGTGTAGACGCCGTCGACGTGCTCGGCGACCGTGCCCAGTGCGCCGGTCAGCCCGAGCCGGCGCGCGATGATCGTGGCGATCTCGATCGGCGCCGCCGTCACCAGCCACACCCGCTGCCCCTGGTCGAGGTGCAGCTGGGCCAGCGCCCGGGTGCCGGGCCAGATCCGGTGGGCCATCCGCTCGTCGAAGATCTCCTCGCCCAGCTCCTCGAGCTCGGTCACGGTGTGGCCGGCGATGAAGGAGAGCGCCGAGGCCCGGGCGTCGGCGACGTGGTCGGGGTCCTCGACCCCTACGATCCGGAAGTAGGCCTGCTTCCAGGCGGCCCCCAGGATGTCCCGGGTGGTGAAGAACTCGCGGCGGTGCAGCCCGCGGGCGAGGTGGAAGATCGAGGCTCCCTGCATCACCGTGTTGTCCACGTCGAAGAAGGCCGCCGCGGTGGAGTCACTCTCGATGCTGAGGGCACTCTCGACCTCGGCGATCGCCGCCGCTGCCTCGCCGGCCAGCTGCGAGCGACGCTGCAGGTTGGGCGGGCGAGCAGGCGACTTGCGCCCCTGCTTGCTGCTCGGCGGGGGAGGTGTCACAGCCCCACACTAGGCCGTACGTCGGACCCTCCCGATGTGCGAGACTCGCACGATGGACTCCAACGTCGCCGAGCTGTTGAGCCGGGCGGCCACCCAGGAGCCGGACAAGACCGTTCTCTCGGAGGCCACGACCGGTCGCACCATCACCTGCAGCGCCCTGGACGACCTGGTCCAGCGGGTCGTGCAGGGTCTCTCCGACGCCGGGATGGTGGCCGGCTACCGCGTGATGATCGCGACCGGCAACCGGATCGAGTTCGTGGCCGCCTACCTCGGGGCGCTGCGGGCCGGCATGGTCGTCGTACCCGTCAACCCGCGCAGCGCCACCGGTGAGCTGATCCGGATGCTCGCCGACTCCGGCACCCGCATGGTGATCGCCGACCCGGGGACCATCTCTTCGGTGCGCGAGGCGGCCGGCGGCCTGGGCGAGGCGATGGAGGCCGCCGGCTACGAGCCCGCTGCCCGCCCGCGCATCGTCACCGTCGGGACCACCCTGTCGCCGGGGGAGCGGAGCTGGGACCAGCTGATCGCCACCCGCGGGCGCCCGGTGCCCTCGCGGGTCGATCCCGAGAGCCTGGCCGTGCTGCTCTACACGAGCGGCACGTCCGGACGCCCGCGCGCGGCGATGCTCTCGCACCGCGCGCTGCTGGCCAACGTCGAGCAGGTCGCCCAGGTGGACCCGCCGATGATCACCGGCCGCGACGTCGTGCTCGGGGTGCTCCCGCTCTTCCACGTCTACGGCCTCAACGCCGTGCTCGGGCAGGTGCTGCGGCAGAAGTCGCGGCTCGTGCTGGTCGACGGCTTCGACCCGGAGGGCTCGCTCGACCTCATCGAGGACGAGGCGATCTCGGTGGTCCCGGTGGCGCCGCCGGTCTTCGCCTACTGGATGCAGGTCCCCGGCCTCGAGGACCGGCTCGGCCCGGTGCGCCTGGTGCTCAGCGGCTCCGCCCCGCTCGACCCCGACCTGACGGCCTCCTTCACGGCCCGCACCCACGTCGAGGTCCACCAGGGATACGGGCTCACCGAGGCCGCGCCCGTCGTCACCTCCACCTTGTGCAGCAAGGTCGTCAACCCACGCTCGGTCGGAGCCGCCCTGCCCGGGATCGAGATCCGGCTGGTGGACGAGGACGGTCGCGCGCCGAAGGACGAGGACGGCGGCGAGATCCACCTCCGCGGCGACAACCTGTTCTCCGGCTACTGGCCGGACGGCGCCGACGGGCCCGACGCGGACGGCTGGTGGCCCACCGGCGACGTCGGCTACCTCGACGCCGACGGCGACCTCTACCTGGTCGACCGCCTCAAGGAGCTGGTCATCGTCTCCGGCTTCAACGTCTACCCCAGCGAGGTCGAGGACGTCATCGCCGAGCTGCCCGACGTCGACGAGGCGGCCGTCATCGGCGTCGAGGACCCGATGACGGGCGAGGCGGTGGTCGCCTACGTCAAGTCGACCCCGGCCGGCGCCAGCGACAACCTCGAGGACGTCGTACGCCGCCACTGCCAGGACCGGCTGGCCCGGTTCAAGCAGCCCTCGGTGATCCACGTGGTCGACAAGCTCCCCTACACCCCGACGGGCAAGGTGCAGAAGGGTCGCCTCCGCGCGACCGAGCGCCGCCGGACCCTGGGGCTGCTGGAATGACCGGGCCCGACGGCGTGCTCCCGTGACGGGCCGCGTCACCCTCTACTCCAAGCCCGGCTGCCACCTGTGTGACGAGGCCCGCAGCGTGGTCGAGCGCGTCTGCGCCGAGGTCGGCACGTCCTACGACGAGGTGGACATCACCTCCTCGAGCGAGTTGATGAGCGCCTACGGGGAACAGATACCGGTGACGTTCGTCGACGGTCGGCAGCACGACTTCTGGCGGGTCGACGAGGCCCGCCTGCGTCAAGCCCTGACCTGATTCACGTATCTCGCACGGATCTCGGCACCCCTGTTGCCATGACACATCTCACATGTGCTAGGTCACCAGTCGGTCTCGGTTTGTTCGCGAGTTCACAAACTCTTAGAGTGCAGAGGTTCGCAACAGTGGAGAGTGTCATCACCGTGAGCAATTCCCGCATCCCCGAGGCGACGGTCGCCCGTCTTCCGGTGTACCTGCGGGCGCTGAACGCCATGAGTGACGCGGCCACGACGACCTGCTCGAGCCTCGAGCTCGCCGCCGCCGCCGGCGTCAACAGCGCCAAGCTGCGCAAGGACCTGTCCCACCTCGGGTCCTACGGCACCCGTGGCGTGGGGTACGACGTGCAGTACCTCCGCTACCAGATCTCGCGCGAGATCGGGCTGACCCAGGACTGGCCCGTGGTCGTCGTGGGCATCGGCAACCTCGGCCACGCGCTGGCCAACTACTCCGGCTTCTCCTCGCGCGGGTTCCGCACCGTCGCGCTGCTCGACGCCGACCGCTCCCGTCACGGCGAGGTCGTGGCCGGGCTGGAGATCCGCAGCTTCGACGACATCGAGCAGATCGTCGCCGAGCACGGCGTCGGCAT
>JAOPYC010000175.1 GCA_025964795.1 Marmoricola sp. | reverse complement strand
TGCACGCCTACGACGACGCCCTGCAGGTGCGCGCGGGGATGGCCATGTCCGCGCTGGTCGAGGGGGACGTCGACGAGTGCCAACGGATCCTCGACGAGATCGCGGGCCAGCGGACCGGGCCGTCGTTCGGCGCGATGATGATCGAGTCGGCCGCGGCCGCGGAGCTCGCGCTCGCCCGGGGGGACCTGGCCGCCGGCCTGCGGCTCTACCTGGTGGCCGTCGAGGAGATGCGGGACGTCAGGTTCGCCGGGATGGAGCCCTCTGGCCTCGAGCCGTGGACGTTGCTCGCCGAGGCGGCCGGGCTGATGGCGCACGCGCGCCACGGACGGACGCCCGCCGACGTCCGCACCGCCGACGAGCTGGCGGTCACGACGATCGAGCGGACCGTCGCCCTGCTGCGCGAGCAGCCGATGCACCTGGACTACCCGGTGACCGGGATGTCGTTCGCCGCCCTCGCGGGGTGGCTGCTCGCCAGCGACGACCCGCGCCGGCGACGGCTGGGCGTCGACGCGCTGGCGCTCGCCGACGGGTTCTCCTACAACCGCACCCTGCCGGTGATGGCCTGGGCGCCGCTCGCGGAGGCGGCGGAGCGCGTCGCCTCCGGCCGGCTCGCCGCGCTCCGGGAGGAGTACGACGGCCGACCGGGACGCGAGCTGCTCGGCGAGGCGCTGGACCTGCTCGACGAGGTGGCGGTCCTCGTCCGGGCCCGAGCCGGCTCCGGCTGAACCGGACGCCTAGATCTTCCGGCTGAAGCTGCGCACCGCGAGCGGCGCGAAGATCGCGATCACGATGCCGCACCCGAGCAGGGCCCAGCCGACCTCGCCGGTGAACTGCCCCTGGTTGGCCAGCGACCGGACGGCCGAGACCACGTGCGAGACCGGGTTGAACTTCACGAAGGTCTGCAGCCAGTCGGGCAGGGTGCTGGCCGGCACGAACGCGTTGGACAGGAAGGTCAGCGGGAACATCACCATCAGCGAGTAGCCCTGCACCACCTGCGCGCTCTTGCCGACGGTGCCGAACCAGGTGAACACCCAGGCCAGCGACCAGCCGGTGATGATCGCCAGGATGATCGCGCAGAACACCCCGAAGAAGCCGCCGCCGGGGCGGTAGCCCATGGCGATGCCGGTGGCGAAGGTCAGCGTCGCGGCGATCGCGTAGCGCAGCATGTCGGCGACCATCGGGCCGGCCAGCGGCGCGATCCGGGAGATCGGCAGCACCCGGAACCGGTCGAAGACGCCCTTGTCCATGTCCTCACGGAGCTGGACGCCGGTGGCGACGCAGGCCGTCAGCACGGTCTGGGCGATCAGACCGGGGATCAGGATCGGCAGGTACTTGCTGACGTCCCCGGACACCGCGCCTCCGAAGATGTAGGCGAACATCGCGGTGAAGAGCAGCGGCTGGATGGTGACGTCGAAGAACTGCTCGAAGTTGCGGCGCATCTTCAGCGTCGCCCGCCACGCCATCGTCATCGTCTGGCTGAACGTGTCGGCCAGGCTGACGTGGGTGGGCAGCCCGGCCGCCGGGTCGGCGGTCACGTCGGGGGAGCGGGAGATGGTGGTCATCGGACTGTCTCCAGGTTGTGGGGGTCCGCGACGTCGTCCTGCGGGTCGTCGGAGGGGTGGTCGGGTTCGCTGGTGTCGTGCCCGGTCAGGGCGAGGAACACCTCGTCGAGGGAGGGCTTCTGCACGGTCATCGACTCGATCGCGAGGTGCTGCTCCCGCAGCGCGATCAGGACGTCGACGGCCTGGTCGCTGCGCTGCAGGGCGATGTTCATCCTCCGGGCCTCGGGGGTCAGCACGGGCTGCTCACCGAGCACGGACTCCGCCACCCGGGCGGCGGCCGGCATGTCGTCGCTGCTCACCAGCTGCAGCTGGAGCGTCGAGCGGCCGACCGACGACTTGAGCTCGTCGGAGGTGCCCTCGGCGACCTTGACGCCGCGGTCGATCACCGCGATCCGGTCGGCGAGCTGGTCGGCCTCGTCGAGGTACTGCGTGGTCAGCAGCACCGTGCAGCCGTCGCGGACCAGCTCGCGGATCGTGGTCCACATCTCGCCGCGCGTGCGGGGGTCGAGGCCGGTGGTGGGCTCGTCGAGGAAGATGAGCGGCGGGCGGGTGATCAGGCTCGCGGCCAGGTCCAGGCGGCGACGCATGCCGCCGGAGAACTGGGAGATCGGCTTGTCGGCGGCCTCCATCAGCCCGAACTGGTCGAGCAGCTCGAGGCCCGTCGTCCGCGCCCTGGCCCGGGGGAGTCCCTGCAGGCGGCCGAAGAGCATCAGGTTCTCCGAGGCGGTCAGGTTCTCGTCGACGGAGGCGTACTGGCCGGTGACGCCCAGCAGCTGGCGGACCACGTGGGGGTGCTCGCGGACGTCGGTCCCGAAGATCCTCGCCTCGCCGGCGTCGATCGGGAGCAGGGTCGCGAGCATCTTGAGCATGGTGGTCTTGCCGGCGCCGTTGGGGCCGAGCACGCCGAAGACCTCGCCGCGCTGCACGGTCAGGTCGACGCCGTCGACGGCGCGCATGTCGGCGAATTCCTTGACCAGGCCGTGGGCCTCCACAGCCGGGGATCCGGTGGGGCTCGAGTGATTGTTCATGTGCTCACTGTGCTCCCGCCCGGTTTCACCGCAGTTTCACGGCGTACGGCGGGGTGGGGATGCCGTGAAATCCGGCGGGTGTCCTGGCCGACTCCGCCGGGCGTTGGACATGCGAATGTCGCTGGTGGGTTTTAAGAGTGCTGCTGCTGCCCCGCCCGACACATTCGCATGTCGAGCCGCACCCCCGGTCGTCTGGCCGCCACGTGGGGCACACTCCGAGCGCACCGGGGTGGAACGTAGGCTCGGCCTGGCAGGTTCCACCCGACTCTCCGGCCGAGGAGGCCCCGTGTCCCGCACAGCAACCCGGTTGCGCACGGTGATGCCCACCAAGGGTCGCGCCGCTCTCGGTGCCACCGTGGCGACCACCGTCCTGACCGGCCTGGCGTCGGCTCCCGAGCAGGTGGGCCGGCTGTTCCGGCGGCGCTTCCCGGTGGTGGCGGTGACCGGGATGACCGGGGTCGGCAAGACCCAGCTGGCCGACCGGCTGGCACGGCGTACGTCCGGCGACGGCGCGGCCGAGGTCGGCTCGGCGACGATGGAACGGCGGACGCGCCGCTCACCCCGGCTGCACGGCTTCCGGTTCCTCGTGGTGCCGGGCGACAACGCGGCGACGCGGCTCGCCGCCCTGGACGAGGTCTTCCACGACGAGCCGGTCGACGGCGTGATCCACGTGGTCGCCAACGGCTACGCCACACCACGTCGTACGGCGGGGACCACCGGCACGGCGACCGCCACCCGCGAGGCACAGCTCGCCGCGGAGCTCGAGGACTGGACGATCACCGCGCACCGGATCGCGTCGATGGCCGTACGCCGCGACAAGCCGGTCTGGCTCGTCATCGCGGTGACGAAGACCGACCTCTACCCCGACGAGCTGGACGAGGCCGTGCGCTACTACTCACCGGGCAGCGGGTCCCCGTTCGGCGACAGGGTCGACGAGCTGCGGGCCCTCGCGGGCGGCGCCAAGCTGTCGGTCGACGTGCTGCCCGTCTCCAGCCAGGGCGGTGAGCGGAAGTCGGCGACCAGGGCGGCGGGCGCCCTGGTCGACGCGCTGGCGGCCCGGCTGGCGCAGCTCAGCGGCCACGTCTAGCAGGCGACGTCTAGCAGGCGGGAACGCGAAAGGAGAGGCCTTCGCCTCTCCACTCCCAAGGTATAGCCGACCCGGGGGATTGCGGCAAGACCCCGGGCGTGGCCCAGACTCGCGGACGTGAACCCCCTGACCACCAGCGCCTTCGCCCTGCCCGAGCGGGTCGCGGCCAAGGCCGACCCGGCGCTGATCGCCGAAGACGAGAAGCACTTCGCCGCGATCGCGGAGAGCCTCGAGACCTCCATCGCCGACCTGTCCGAGCGCCTGAACGCCGAGCTCAAGGCGCCGGGAGGCACCGGCCAGGAGGCGATGGACCGGGACGAGGAGATCCACCGGCTGACCGTCCGGCTGCGCACGCTCCGGCGGTTCGGGCTGGACCTCTGCCTGGGCCGGATGGTGGGCGCGGAGGACCCCCACCCGGTGTACGTGGGCCGGCTCGGCCTCACCGACGGCGACGGTCGCCGGTTGCTGCTGGACTGGAGGTCCCCGGCCGCCGAGCCGTTCTTCGGCGCCACCCACGCCAACCCGATGGGCCTGGTCAGCCGCCGCCGCTACCGCTGGACCGGAGGACGGGTCAGCGACTACTGGGACGAGGCCTACACGGCCGACGGGCTGGAGAGCCGGGCGGCGCTCGACGACCAGTCGGCCTTCATCGCCAGCCTGGGCAGCGACCGCTCGTCTCGGATGCGCGACGTCCTCGGCACCATCCAGGCCGACCAGGACGCCATCATCCGTGCGGGGTCGCACGGCGCCCTCGTCGTCGACGGCGGCCCCGGCACCGGCAAGACCGTCGTCGCGCTGCACCGCACCGCCTACCTGCTCTACTCCGACCCGCGCCTGGGCCACCGGCGCGGCGGGGTGCTGTTCGTCGGGCCGCACCAGCCCTACCTCGCCTACGTCGCCGACGTGCTGCCGAGCCTGGGGGAGGAGGGCGTGCAGACCTGCACCCTGCGCGACCTCGTCCCCGAGGGAGCCACGGCCGCGGTCGAGCGCGACCCCGAGGTGGCCCGGCTGAAGTCGTCGTTGGCGATGGTGCGGGCCATCGAGCCCGCCGTCCGGTTCTACGAGGACGCGCCCGCCGACGGCATGGAGGTCGAGACGCCGTACGCCGACATCTGGGTCAGCCCGGCCGACTGGGCCGACGCCTTCGACGCGCCCCCGCCCGGCACGCCGCACAACGAGGGTCGTGACCTCGTCTGGGACGAGCTGGTCACGATCCTGGCCAGCAAGCTCGACCAGGACGACCAGGACGACGAGGACGACGAGGAGGAGATCTCCGCCGACCTGCTGCGTCGGGCGATCGCCCAGAGCCCGGAGCTTCGGACGGCCTTCGACAGGGCGTGGCCGCTGGTCGAGGCGACCGACCTCGTCGGCGACCTCTGGGAGGTGCCGGCCTACCTGCGGCTGTGCGCTCCCGGGCTCGACCCGGAGGAGCGCCGGCTGCTGCGTCGCGACGACGCCCACGCCTGGACCGTGGCCGACCTGCCGCTGCTGGACGCCGCCCGGCAGCGGCTCGGCGACCCGGAGGCCTCCCGGCGCAGGCGTCGGCACGAGGCGGTCGTCGCGGCCGAGCGGGCGGGGATGGACCGGGTCGTCGACGAGATCCTCGAGCTCGACGACGACGAGGGGATGATGGCCCAGCTCCGCCAGGACGGGCTGCGCGACGCCCTGGTCGACGAGGGGGCCCTGCCCGACGCGGAGCCTGACCTGCTGGCCGGGCCGTTCGCGCACGTCGTCGTCGACGAGGCCCAGGAGCTCACCGACGCGGAATGGCAGATGCTCCTGCTCCGCTGCCCGTCGCGGAGCTTCACGATCGTCGGTGACCGGGCCCAGGCCAGGCACGGGTTCACCCGGAGCTGGCAGGAACGGCTTGCGCAGGTGGGGCTCGACCGGATCGAGCTGGCGTCGCTGAGCATCAACTACCGCACCCCGGCCGAGATCATGGCCGAGGCCGAGCCGGTGATCCGGGCCGTGTTCCCGGACGCCAACGTGCCGACCTCGATCCGCTCGAGCGACCTGCCGGTCGTGCACGCGTCCACGGCCGAGCTGGGCCCGATCCTGGACACCTGGCTGGCCGGGCACGCCGAGGGGATCGCCTGCGTCATCGGCACGGGTGAGCGGGAGGCCGCGCTCTCCCGCGGTCCACGGGTCCGCTCGCTGACCCCCGAGCTGTCGAAGGGACTCGAGTTCGACCTGGTCGTCCTCGTCGACCCGGAGTGGTTCGGGGAGGGGCTCGAGGGGGCGGTCGACCGCTACGTCGCGATGACCCGGGCCACCCAGCAGCTGGTGATCCTGACCTCCCCCTGAGGTCCGCGACGCCGGAGGACCGGGGTCCGGTCAGGGCCTCACCCGATGTGGCGAGGGTCGGTCGCGAGCCACAGTGGAGGTGTCAGGCAGACCGCCTGGCACCGACACGAAGGAAGTGCAACCACCATGAACGACATCCGCCGCAGCCTTGCCCACCAGGGTCTCCTCCGACCGCAGGAGGGACGGGTCCTGGGCGGCGTCCTGGCCGGCCTCGGCCGACGGTTCGGCCTCGGACCGTGGACCACCCGGCTCCTGTTCGTGCTGCTGCTGATGGCGATCCCGGGCAGCCAGATCCTGGTCTACCCCCTGCTGTGGATCCTGATGCCGTCGGAGGAGATGGTGCGCTACACGTCCCCGGTCGCCCCGCCGGCGGCCGCCTGAATCCCGGGCTCGCCGTACACAGGTTTGTCCACAGGGCTAACAGAACTTGTGCATCCACGGCGCGGCGCTACGCACATCTTTTCCCCAGGTTTGCAGGATGGATGCCATGGGTTCGCCAAGTGGGGCAGTCGTGCATAGAGTCGCGCGGGCGGCTTGGCGGTAAGTCGACAAAGGTGGCCTGTGGCTCGAGCACAGGGCGCCCCGAGGAGAGGACAGCACCATGAGCGGTGCCGACGGGTTCGGACCACATTTCGGTAGCGAAGCATCCGAGATCCCCCCGTTGATGCGGCCTCCGACACCGCCCGATCGACACGAGCCCTCGGAGCCCCTGCGGTTCCCCTCGACGACCACGACCGTCGCCCCCCAGGCGCCGGTCGAGGTCGAGGCGCAGGCGGCCACCCCGGAGGCCCCCGCAGAGGTCGTCCTGGGTGCCACCGGGCGGCCGATGCCCGACTTCCCGGACCCCCGCCCGGTCACGCTCCCGCGGCACGCCCGGGTGATCTCGATGTGCAACCAGAAGGGTGGCGTCGGCAAGACCACGACGACCATCAACCTGGGCGCCTCGCTGGCGGAGTTCGGCCGCAAGGTCCTGCTGGTCGACTTCGACCCCCAGGGATCGCTCTCGGTCGGCCTGGGGCTCAACCCGCACCAGATGGACCTGACGATCTACAACCTGCTGATGCAGCGTGACGTCACCCTCGAGGACGTCGTGGTCCCCAGCGGCGTGCCGGGCATGGACCTGCTGCCCTCCAACATCGACCTGTCCGCGGCCGAGGTGCAGCTGGTCCACGAGGTGGCCCGCGAGCAGACCCTGCAGCGGGTGCTGGCGCCGGCCATCGACCAGTACGACGTCATCCTGATCGACTGCCAGCCCTCCCTCGGCTTGCTCACCGTGAACGCGCTGACCGCCTCCGACGGCGTGATCGTGCCCCTGGAGTGCGAGTACTTCGCGCTCCGCGGCGTGGCCCTGCTGAAGACCACCATCGACAAGGTCCAGGAGCGGCTCAACCCGCGGCTCCAGGTCGACGGCGTGCTCGGCACCATGTTCGACGGCCGCACCCTGCACAGCCGCGAGGTCATGCAGCGGCTGGTCGAGGCCTGGGGCGACACCGTCTTCCACACCGTGATCCGGCGGACCATCAAGTTCTCCGACTCCACCGTGGCCGGGGAGCCGATCACCAGCTATGCCTCCGCCTCCGGTGGCGCCGAGTCCTACCGCCAGCTGGCCAAGGAGGTGGTGGTCCGGTGTCTCGACGTGTGAGCCTCCCGGCGGCGGACGAGCTCTTCCGCGGCAACCGCCACGGTCACGACTCGCACGGTCGCGTCGCGGCCCGTGAGATGAGCGTGGTGCCCGACGAGGAGACGCCGGAGCCCGTGGTCGGGACCATCGCCGAGACGCCGGCCGAGACCGCCGCCCGCCGGTCGAGCGGCCGCGTCCGGCACGACGAGAAGATGACGGTCTACGTCACCGCCGACGAGCTGCTCGACCTGGAGCACGCCCGGCTCTCCATGCGCCGGCACCAGGGCCTGGCCGTCGATCGCGGCCGCCTCGTCCGGGAGGCGATCGCGATCGCGCTGGAGGACCTCGAGGCCAACGGCGCCGACAGCGTGATCGTCCAGCGCCTGTCTGCGAAATGACGGGTCTCGCCGTCGAGCCCGAGGCCGGCACCCGTCAGGTGGCCGACTCGGGGACCGGTGGGTTCGCCGTACGCCTGGACAACTTCGAGGGTCCCTTCGACCTGCTGCTCAACCTGATCAGCAAGCACAAGATGGACGTCACCGAGGTGGCGCTGTCCAAGGTCACCGACGAGTTCATCGCGCACATCAAGGCTGCGGGGGAGGTCTGGGACCTCGACCAGACCACGTCGTTCCTGCTGGTGGCCTCCACGCTGCTCGACCTCAAGGCGGCCCGGCTGCTGCCCCAGGGCGACGTGGAGGACGAGGAGGACCTCGCCCTGCTCGAGGCGCGCGACCTGCTGTTCGCGCGGCTGCTGCAGTACAAGGCGTTCAAGCAGGTGGCCGACGTGATCGACCTGCGGATGAGCGGGGAGGCGCTGCGCCACCCGCGCTCGGTCGGGCTCGAGGAGCGGTTCGCCACCCTGCTGCCGGAGGTGCTGATCGGCCTCGGGCTGCAGGAGTTCGCCGGCCTGGCCGCCCGGGCGCTGGCGCCCAAGCCGGAGCCCGAGACGATCGGCCTCGGCCACATCCACGCCCCGGCCGTGAGCGTGCGGGAGCAGGCCACCGTGGTCGTGGGCCGGCTGCGGGGGAGCGGCACGATGACCTTCCGCGCGCTGGCCGCCGACGCCCCCGACGTGATGACCCGGGTCGCCCGGTTCCTGGCCCTGCTGGAGCTGTTCCGCGAGGGCGTGGTGTCCTTCGACCAGATGACCCCGCTCGGCGACCTCAGCATCCGCTGGACCGGGAGCGACGACGTGGAGATCGAGATCAAGGACGAGTTCGACGGAGCGCCCCCGGAGCCGGGCGAGGCGCCCGACACGACCGACCTGCCTGAGGAGGGCGCATGACCACCGACATCTTCGACGAGACCGACAGGGCCGACAGCCGGACCGAGGCCGAGGAGACGCTCGAGGTCCCCCCGGCCGACCTGCGCCCCGCCCTGGAGGCCGTGCTGATGGTCGCCGACCAGCCCCTCGACGACAGCACCCTGGCCAGTGCCGTGGGCTACCCGGTGGTCGAGGTGGCCGAGGCGCTGGCCGCGCTGGCCGCGGAGTACGACGAGTCCGGCCGCGGCTTCGAGCTGCGCAACGTCGCCGGCGGCTGGCGGTACTACACCCGCGAGGACTTCGCCGGCGTGGTGGAGAGGTTCGTCCTCGAGGGACAGCAGGCCAGGCTGACCCAGGCCGCGCTGGAGACCCTCGCCGTGGTCGCCTACAAGCAGCCGGTCAGCCGCAGCCGCGTCTCCGCCATCCGCGGAGTCAACGTCGACGGCGTGATGCGCACCCTGCTGAACCGCGGCCTGGTCGAGGAGGCCGGCACCGACGAGGAGACCGGCGCCCACCTCTACCGGACGACGAGCTACTTCCTGGAGCGCATCGGCGTCGCCTCGCTCGACGAGCTGCCCGAGCTGGCGCCGTTCCTGCCCGGCGTCGACGACTTCGACGACGAGCCGGAGGTGGCTGCGGTGGCGCCCGCCCCGTCGCCCGTCGCCGAGGTGGACGAGGGCCCGGCGTCCCCGGTCGCCGTCGACGACGTATGAGGGAGATCGAGACCGACGACGAGGGCCTGGTCCGGCTGCAGATGCTGCTGGCCCAGTCGGGCGTCGCCAGCCGGCGCAAGTGCGAGGAGCTGATGCTCGAGGGCTTCGTCGAGGTCGACGGCGAGGTGGTCACCCGGCTCGGCACCAAGGTCGACCCGCGCACGGCCAAGGTCCGGGTCAAGGGCCGCCGGCTGCCGCCGATCACCGACTTCGTCTACCTGGTGCTGAACAAGCCGCGCGGGGTCGTCTCGACGATGTCCGACCCCGAGGGAAGACCGACGCTCACCGACTTCGTCGCCGACCGGCCCGAGCGGCTGTTCCACGTCGGTCGCCTCGACACCGACACCGAGGGGCTGATCCTGCTGACCAACGACGGCGACTTCGCCCACCGGATGGCGCACCCGTCGTACGAGGTGGACAAGACGTACGTCGCCGAGGTCGACGGCGTCGTCAAGCGCGACACCCTGCAGCGGCTGCTGGCCGGCGTGACCCTCGACGACGGGCCCGTCCAGGTCAGTGCCGCCAAGGTGCGCTCCAGCCACGGCGACCGCTCCCTGGTGGAGCTGGTCATCCACGAGGGCCGCAACCGGATCGTGCGACGGCTGCTGGACCACGTGGGGCACCCGGTCCGACAGCTCACCCGGACCCAGATCGGCCCGGTGCGGCTGGCGGGCATCACCACCGGGAAGCTCCGTGAGCTGGACGAGACGGAGATCGGCACGCTGCTGGACGCGGCCGGCTTGTAGGCTCGGGTGCGCCCGGATGGTCGTGCCGGGCCCCGTTGCAGAGCCCCCAGCCCAGGAGGAGTCGTGTCAGTCCGCGCCGTGCGTGGTGCCACCCAGCTCGAGACCGACACCCGCGACCACATGCTCGACCGCGTGGCCGAGATGGTGCGCGGGGTGACCGAGGCCAACTCACTCGAGGTCGAGGACTTCATCAGCATCATCTTCACCGCGACCTCCGACCTGCACGCCGAGTTCCCGGCGTACGCCGCACGGCAGCTCGGCTTCGACGACGTGCCGCTGATCTGCGCGCGCGAGCTGGAGATCGACGGCTCGATGCCCCGGGTGGTGCGGATGATGGCGCACGTCGAGACCGACCTCGCGCGGCAGGACGTCACCCACGTCTACCTGCACGGCGCCGCGGCCCTGCGCCGCGACCTCAGCCGGGTGCGCGAGGTGCCTGATGAGTGAGCTCGTGGGCCCCGTCCACGTCGTGGGCGCCGGGCTGCTCGGCACCTCGGTCGGGCTCGCCGCCCGCCGAGCCGGCCTCGAGGTGTGGCTCACCGACCACAACCACGAGCACGTGCGCACCGCCAGCGGGCTGGGCGCCGGTGTCCCGGCGCCGGCCGAGGGCGCAGCCCAGCTGACCGTCGTCGCCGTGCCGCCGGACCACATCGCCGAGGTGGTGGTCGAGGCCCTCGAGCGCGGGGGCGTGGTGACCGACGTCGGCAGCGTGAAGAGCCTGCCGCTGGAGCAGATCGCGGACCACGCCGAGGAGAAGCTGCTGGCGTGCTACGTCGGCAGCCACCCGATGGCCGGCAGCGAGCGGTCGGGCCCGCTGGCCGGCACGGCGGCGCTGTTCGACGGGCGCCCGTGGGCGATCACGCCGCACACGCACAGCTCGGCCGGGGCGATCGCGTTGGTCGAGGCGCTGGCCCTGCTCTGCGGCGCCGAGCCGGTCCGGCTGTCCCCGGTGGAGCACGACCGCGCGGTGGCGCGCACCTCGCACCTGCCGCACCTGCTCGCCGTGCTCACCGCCGGGCAGCTCGCCGAGGCGCAGCCCGAGCACCTGCTGCTGTCCGGCCAGGGCGTCCGCGACGTCACCCGGATCGCCGGCGGGGACCCCGACCTGTGGGGCCAGATCCTGCGGTCCAACCACGCCGCCGTCGGAGAGATCCTGCGCGACGTGCAGGACGACCTGGCCCGGCTGGTGAACGCGCTGGCGAGCAGCGACCCCGACCGCCTCGGCGAGATCCTGACCCGCGGCGTCACCGGGACCCGGGCGATCCCCGGCAAGCACGGCGGCCCGGCCCTGGCCACCGCCTCGGTCTACGTCTCGGTGCCCGACGAGCCCGGGCAGCTGGCCCGCCTGTTCGCCGACGTGGGCGAGATCGGGGTCAACGTGGAGGACTTCTACATCGACCACGACCCGGCCCGTCCGGTCGGCCTGGTCGAGCTGGTGGTGCAGGACACAGCCGCCGAGTCCCTGCGGGGATCTCTCGAGACAAGGAAATGGCTCACCCACCGGTAAGGTTGAGGTTTGCAGCAAAGCCCCCGCCGGGGGAGTCGAGACAGCGGGAGTTCAGCGCAGTGTCCATCAGCGGATCGGTCTCCGGGATCAACAGCGTCGTCGTGGCGATGGATGGACCCTCGGGATCGGGCAAGTCGAGCACCGCACGCGGTGCGGCGACCCGTCTGGGACTGCGCTACCTCGACACCGGCGCCCAGTTCCGCGCGGTCACCGTGTGGATGCTGGACCACGACGTCGACCTCGAGGACCCGGCGGCGATCGCGGCCCGCGCGGGGGACTTCGAGCTCGTTTCCGGCACCGACCCGCAGGCCCCCACCATCACCGTCGACGGCCAGGACGTCGCCGTGGCGATCCGCAGCCAGGGCGTCACCGACCACGTGAGCGCGGTCGCCTCCGTGCCGGAGATCCGGCACCGGTTGCTGGGGCTGCAGCGCTCGATCATCGGCGAGGGCGGCATCGTCGTCGAGGGCCGCGACATCGGCTCGGTGGTGGCGCCCGACGCGGCGGTCAAGCTGTTCCTGACCGCTGACCCCTCGGCCCGCGCCGCACGGCGTACGGCGGAGAACGGGGCCGGCACCGTCGAGGCGACCCAGGCCGACCTGCTCCGACGCGACGCGATCGACAGCGGCCGCACCACCGCGCCGCTGCTCATGCCCGAGGGCGCCATGCACCTCGACACCACGCCCTACTCGCTCGAGGAGGTCGTCCAGCAGGTCGTCGACATCGTCGACCAGACCGTGGGTGCCTCCGCCGAGGCCGGCGGGTCGCCGGGATGAGCCAGCCATGACCAGCGCTCTCCCCATCGACGGTGGAGAGCTGCCGTCGACCGCGGGTGTTCGGGCACCACACACGGGGCTGCTCTCGGCCGGGCGTCCGCTGGCGCAGTGGCTCATCCGCCGGTGGTACTCCCTCGAGCTCCACGGTGCCGAGCGCGTGCCCGTGACCGGACCGCTCGTGATGGCCGCCAACCACGTCGGCTGGGCCGACGGGCCGCTGCTCGCGATCTGCTCGCCGCGTCCGGTGCACGCCCTGACGAAGATGGAGATGTTCAGCCACGGGCTGGGCGGGTTCCTCGTCGCGTCCGGCCAGATCCCGCTGGACCGCTTCCACGTCGACGTCTCGGCGATCCGGGTCGCGATCAAGACCCTCCAGGAGGGTCACGCCGTCGGGGTCTTCCCCGAAGGCACCCGCGGAGGCGGCGACATGACCTCGCCGCGGGCCGGCGCGGCCTACCTCGCGCTGGTGACCGGCGCCCCCGTCGTGCCGGTGTCGTTCCTCGGCACCCGCAGGCCCGGCTCCGACGGCCTCGTCCCGCCCCGCGGCACCCGGATCGCGATGACCTTCGGAGAGCCGGTCCGGCTCGCCGCCCGGCCGTGGCCACGCACGCAGCAGGACGTGGCCGAGGCCTCCCAGGTCGTCACCGAGGCGATCCTGCAGACCATCCGAGAGGCCGAGGAGAAGACCGGCATGACCTTGCCCGGTCCCATCGGTCCCAAGCGCGAGAAGAAGAAGGCATGACGATCCCTACCCCCACCGAAACCGGGGCCGCCGAAGTGCGCGTCCCCATCCTGGCCGTCGTCGGCCGCCCCAACGTGGGCAAGTCGACGCTGGTCAACCGCATCATCGGCCGACGGGAGGCCGTGGTCGAGGACAAGCCTGGGGTCACCCGCGACCGGGTCTCCTACGACGCCCACTGGAACGGCCGCTCCTTCACCGTGGTCGACACTGGCGGCTGGGACCCCGACGCTCGCGGCCTCGCGGAGAGCATCCGCGCGCAGGCCGAGATCGCGGTCAACATCGCCGACGCGGTGATGTTCGTGGTCGACGCGGCCGTCGGCGTGACCGACCACGACGAGGCCGTCGTACGGATCCTGCGGAAGTCCGGCAAGCCCGTCGTGCTCGCGGCCAACAAGGTCGACGACCAGCGCGCCGAGGCCGAGGCGTTCGGCCTGTGGAACCTCGGGCTGGGCGAGCCGATCCCGGTCTCCGCGCTGCACGGGCGTGGCTCGGGAGACCTGCTCGACGCCGTGCTCGAGGCGCTCCCGGAGACGCCGGCCGAGAGCTTCGAGCCCGTCGGCGGCCCGCGCCGGATCGCGATCATCGGCCGCCCCAACGTGGGCAAGTCCTCGCTGCTGAACAAGCTGGCCGGCGAGAACCGCGTGGTCGTCGACGACGCGTCCGGCACCACGGTCGACCCGGTCGACGAGCTGATCGAGCTCGGCGGCAAGACCTGGCGGTTCATCGACACCGCGGGCATCCGCAAGCGGGTGAAGACGGCGTCGGGTCACGAGTACTACGCCTCCCTGCGCACCGAGACCGCCATCGAGCGCGCCGAGGTGTGCATCCTGGTCATCGACGGATCGCAGTCGGTCTCCGAGCAGGACATGCGGATCATCCAGACGGTCCGCGACTCCGGCCGCGCCCTGGTGATCGCGTTCAACAAGTGGGACCTGGTCGACGAGGAGCGTCGCTACTACCTCGACCGTGAGGTGGAGCGCGACCTGGTGCAGGTGCAGTGGGCGCCGCGGATCAACGTCACCGCCCGCACCGGCTGGCACATCGACCGGATCGTGCCGGCCCTGGACAGGGCCCTCGCGGGCTGGGAGACGCGGGTCACCACCGGCCAGCTGAACTCGTTCCTGGGCCGTCTGGTCGCCGAGCACCCGCACCCCGTGCGCAGCGGCAAGCAGGCCAAGGTGCTGTTCGGCACCCAGGCCACCACCTCGCCGCCGACCTTCGTGCTGTTCACCAGCGGCAAGCTCGACGCCGGCTACGAGCGGTTCATCGAGCGCCGCCTGCGCGAGGAGTTCGGCTTCGTCGGCACCCCGATCTCGCTGCAGGTCCGTCCGCGGGAGAAGCGCAAGCGCTGAGCCTCCGCTAGGCGACCGGGCCCTTGGCCAAGGTCACCGTGGCGCCGTGGCTGGTGCCGCTGGCACCGGTCCAGGTGACCTTGACGTCGTCGCCGGGGGAGTGGGCGGCGATGGCCGAGCGAAGCTGGATCGCGGTCGTCGTACGGATCCCGCCGACCGAGGTGATCTGGTCGCCCGCGGCCATCCCGGCGTCGTTGGCGGGGGTGCCGTCGTACACCCCCTGGAGGGTGGTCCCGGTGCTCAGTGCGATGCCGAGGAACGCCGGGTAGCCGTAGGTGTAGCCCGTCGACGTGGTGCCGTCCTCGATGGCGTGCGTGATGGTGAGCACCTTGGCGATCGGCACGGCGTAGCCGACGATGTCGGAGGAGCCGGACGACGCGGCGGTGGTCATGCCCACCACCTCGCCCTGGGCGTCGTACGTCGCGCCGCCGCTGTAGCCCGGGACGACGTCGGAGCTGATCTCGATCAGGTCGGTGAGCTGCTCGGACCCAGCGGCGCCCTCGGCCTGCGTCGTGATCGACTGGTCGGTGGCCAGCACCGAGCCGGTGGCCGCGCTCAGGTAGCCGACCGTGCCGTTCCCGTCGCCGACCGCGGTCACGGCCTCGCCGGTGGTGACGCCGTCGGTGTCGTTCTTGATGGTGTCGAGCCCGGAGGCGCCGCTCAGCTGGAGCACGGCGACGTCGTCCTTGGCGTCGGTGCCGACGACCGTGGCCGTGTAGGTCTTGCCGGTCGACATCACCGTGACCTTGATCGAGGTGGCGCCCGCGACGACGTGGTGGTTGGTGACGACCTCGCCGTCGGAGGTGAGCACCAGGCCCGTCCCGGCGGCGCTGGCCTCGTCGTACTTCAGGGTGGTGGCGATCCGGACGAGCCCGGTCAGCTGGGACCCGGAGGCCTTCGCGGTGGTGTCGGTCGACCCGGTGGCGCCGGTGTCGGGGGTCTGCTGGTCGCCGTACTGCTGGTTGCCGTACTGCTGCTGGCCGTAAGGGTCGTAGCCGTAGCCGCCGTAGGACTGCCCGTAGGGGTTGTTGAAGGTGGGCTGCACCTGCGTCGTCCTGTCGGTCCTAGTGGCGGAGGCGCTCGCCTGCGACTGGTGGCTGCCGAGGGCGGCGTACCCGACCCCGGTGCCCACGGCGCCGAGCGCGAGAGCAGCCACGGCGGCCGGGATCACGAGCCGGCGGCGCCGACGTGGGGGAGACGTCAGGGTGGTGCCCGGAGCGGATTCGACGGGCGGCGGGGTGGCGGGGTAGTCGTTCATGTCCCCTAGAGAACCGCGGTCTCCGAAGAGAATCCTGTGAGAAGTCGGAGCAACCGCTGTGCCTGACCAAGAACCTCCCGAGAACGCCCATCGGCCACTCGACAGGGCGATTCGGGGATGCGCCGGGCGCTGCGATAGTGTGCTCCTCGCCCCGCTGGCCGGGGCTTTCGGGCTGTGGCGCAGCTTGGTAGCGCACTTGACTGGGGGTCAAGGGGTCGCAGGTTCAAATCCTGTCAGCCCGACCGAGAAACCGCCTCTGACCTGCGGAAACGCAGATCAGAGGCGGTTGTCAATTTGACGTTGAGCGGCTTAACGGCACACTTATTCGCACTTATCGCAGGTGATATCGCAACAGCGCCTCGGCGCTGACAAGTGTGCGATCGGGCATCGAGACCGGCAGCCTGGGGCGATGACACTCTCACTCACAACCGCGTACGACGCCTCCGCCAGCGATCTGCCGAGCAACACCTGCGGCGATCCCCAGCCTGGTTTGCGGGCCTGCTCCGACGACACGTGGGGTGACCTCACCGAGGCCGACGCGACCCGGGTCGCCACGGCGCTTGCGGCCACCCACGCCGAGACCACTCGTGCCTGCTATGCGAACGCGTGGGGTCGCTGGACCCGGTGGTGCGCCCGGCGCGCACTGGCGCCATACCCGGCAGAACCCTCGGCGGTGTGTGCCTACCTGGCCGAGCGCGCCGAGGAAGGGGTCTCGGGGTCCAGCATCGAGCTCGTCTGCTGCGCGATCGGGCACCAGCACCGCGAGCAGGGCCTGCCCAACCCGATTGACCACGACGCGGTTCGGCGCGTCCGCAAGGGGCTGCGCAGGATCCTGGGCACCGCCCCGCGCCGGCCCACGCGTCCACTCACGCTGGGGGACCTGCGCCAGATCATCTCCATGATCGACCGCACCACCCGGCAAGGCGCTCGGGACTCCGCGCTGGTCCTGCTCGGCTTCGCCGGCGCGCTGCGCCGTTCCGAGCTGGCCGCGCTCACCCTGGCCGACCTCGAGCACCAGCCCGAGGGCCTCGTCCTGCACCTGCGCCGCTCCAAGACCGACCCCCACGGGGCCGGACAGATCCTCGGCGTCGCCCACGGTCGTCATCCGGCCACCGACCCGATCGCCGCCCTGAACTCGTGGCTCACACTCCGGGGCACTGCGCCTGGGCCGTTGTTCACCAGCATGCGACCGACTGCCGACGCCGCGCTGCAGCCGATCTCCGGAGCCACAGTAAGCAGCATCGTCAAGGAGCGCGCCGCGGGCGCCGGGCTCAGCGCCGAACGCATCACCGCGCACTCGCTCCGCGCAGGCCACGCCACCTCTGCCGCCGTGGCCGGAGTCAGCGTCGACCGGATCGCCGCCCAGACCAGGCACCGGCGCATCGACGTCCTCATCGCGCGCTACATCCAACCCGCCCAAGTGCTGCAGACCACCTCGAGCCGCGACCTCGGCCTGTGAACGAGCATCTCATCCCGCGCCGGTCCTACTGGCGGTGCAGGTTGGTGGCAGTGGCTACGACACCACGGACGTCGACGAGTCTCTCGGCGAGGGCGTCTTCACAACGTAGAGAGCTGCTAGCAGCTAGTCGTGTGGAGGTTGGCAGTCTCACTTGTAGTGATGCGGTTTCGGGCCGGAGCTTCTTGCGACGATGGCTGGGGTGACTCTCACACCGGTTGGTGCACCACCGCCCGGACGGCGCGGACGCTCGTCGCGGCCTTTGCCGAAACGTATCCGTCCGCGCATCGGTCATGAGGCGCGTGGATCTGGGCAACTGAGGTCGTAGGGATGCGCAAGAGCACACCCCGCTAGGTGGTGGGCTCGTCTAGGACGAGTCGCTGTCCTCCATCGGCCAGTTCACGGCAGATGTCCAGGTGTCCAGCATGGGTCGCGGTCTCGACGATGACGTGTAGCAATACCTCTCGCAAGGACGAGTACGGCGGATCTCCGCCGTCCTTGAATCACCACACCGGCTCCGCATCGAGCCCCAAGTTCTCGATGGCTGCCGTCGCCAGCCTGCACTCGTTGGCGTACTGCTTCAGCAGGTCCTCGTCGTCCTGATCTTCTGGCGCGGTCCAGCCTTGGTAGCCCTCGGGAAGTTCCAGCCGCTCGCCAGCCATGACAGCGCGGAACCAGACTCGCTCGACGTCTAGCGTCAAATGTCTGAGCAGACCTCGCGGCGTCCAGCCTGAAGGAACGTAAGTACGGCGCCGATCCGCTGCAGACATCGCTCCTACCTGCTCCGCGACATGCCTTCGCCGAGCGTCGAGCCACGCCACGAGCTCGCGCTTCGTGCTCTCCTCTGAGTCCCTGTTCATACGCGGTAGTCAACTGAGGAAGCCGACGAGCTCTGACCTGACCCTCCGGCTCGTCAGAAGAGGATTACTAGCGTCCTGAGGAAGCTAAAGCCCGCGACTTCACCTCCCCGGACGTCGGCAGATCCGGTAAGGGGTTAGACGTGGAAGAACGCGGAACGACGCGTGCTCCCTCAGGGTTGAGAGCTCCCTCAGGCTGGCGAGGGCCTCTCCTTGAGCGCGTACGGGGCGCAGAAGGCTTTTCTTGAGTCGTGCGGGTCGGTCGATCATTTGAGAAGGTCGTCGGTCGATTCTGACGGGCAGCTCCCAGTCCCCTTCCTGACCTGGGTGACGCGCGGCTCTCGGCGGGTGCCGGCAACGCCGACCGGATCGCCGTGATGTACGCCAAAAAGCTGGTCGAGACCGGGCCGGTGGACGACGTCTTCGCCCGGCCAGTCATGCCCTACGCCACATCGGCGTGGGACGAACCCACAAGGGAGCCCACGTCATCCTGCTCATCCAGGACCTCAACATGGAGATCGTTGCTCTGACGGCCGCGGTCCTGGGCGCCGTCAGCCTGAGTGGGGCAAGGGAACAGCCCTTCGCGCATTGATCGGCACCGCAGTCGTGGTCGTGCTCGCCAACGGATTGGTGATCCGTGGTGTGGATGCCAACGTCTACAACGCCACAACCGTCTGATGACGTTCGAGACGAGTCTCGGCGATCCAGATGACGGGGGGGAGCGCTCTGCCGTCCACGCCGTCACGGGGCACAGTGACGGCCGCGTGTGCATACGCGCGACAGGGTGGCACTGAGGCAGGTTTCGTGCGCGGTGCGTAGAAGGTGAGAATGCGGTTGTTGCGGACTCGAATCGTGACGCACTCATTCGCAGCTATCACGGGTACCTCCCGCCGATGACCGAGGGACGAGAGGCCGCCTCCAGCACTGACAGGTCGGGCTCATCGGCCCGAAGGCTACGATCGCCATCGCAGCTTCTCCATCGTTCGGGGTCGTGCGCGCGCAGAACTGTCTGGGGTTCGGTGTTGGACACGGTTCTCCACTGGTGCTCAGGACTACAAGATGCGCCGGATCGCCCTGACCGGACAGACCTGGATCGCCTCCTCAACAGCCCCCATCGACTCGAGGTCGATGTCTACCGGCTTGGCCTGGGCGAAGCCCCAGTCGTCGAAGGTGAAGTGGCGAGGCGCGACTTCGCCACAGACGGCGTATCCCTGGCACTTCACGGGGTCCACCCGGACGCGCATCAGGCACTCACCGCCAGGGGGTCGGACGGCGACTCCTGCTTTGCAGCACAACCCGGCAGCGAAACGGTCAGATGCTCCCAGCGCGGAGTGGGGTCGGCGGCGGCCTCGGCACAGGCCTCGCAGCCTTGGGCGAGGTGACGCTCCAAACTCTGAGGGTAGAAGTGCAGCAGGCTGCGAATCATGGTGGCGACAGCGTCCGGAACAGCGCAAGCGCCGCGGCCGATCAGTTGAGTTGCCCAGCGCGGAAGCATCGACGCGTAGTTCACGCCGGGGGTGGGATTGCCCAACTGAGCCAGGGTGGCAGCGACACTGCTCGTCGAGGAGATGCACGTGCCGCATTGACGGGCGTTGTGCTCGGCGTAGTAGCCGGCCACATCGGCCGCGATCCTGATCGGGCACGCACCTCGCTCCAGGAAGTGCAGGGAGCCACAACCGAGGCTGCCCCGCCGGAGCCTGACGCCTGCGTGGCTGAGCCTGAGGTCTGACCAAGCGGGCAGCAGGCCACCGAAGAATCCGCCGATCAACAGGTCGCGGCCGGTGTCATCGTCACCGAAGTGGGCGCGAGTCACTTCGTGTAGAGGAGCGTCGACGGGCACCTCGTAGAGCACGGGGGGCCGGCCACCCCCGGAGACGGTGGTCAGGAACGTTCCGCCTGCCTCGGCAGATGGTGACTGCAGCGAGCGGGCGATGCAGGCCAAGGTTTCGACGTTCAGGACCAGCGTCGGCGCGCCCCCGACGCCGACCTGGTAGGGCCGCGGCGGCTTGTCCGTGGGTCGCGCGATCCCTTTCGTGAGCGCGCGGACGACGGCGGTCTCCTCTCCGGCCACGTAGGTCTCCTGGGCCTGGAAGACATGCACTCGTACGGCGGGCCTGGCCACGGCGAGCTCCGCCACCGCTGTGTCGACGGCTGCGCGCGCGATGGGGTCGGCTACGTAGACGTGCGCCTCGGGCGCACCCAGCGCATCGGCCACGGCCACCACACCCTCGAGCACGAGGTGTGGCCGGAACCGGAGCAGGTAGCGGTCCTTGATACTGAGGGGCTCGCCCTCGGCTCCGTTCGCAACCACTGCGGGCGCCAGCGCTGTCGAGGCTGCTGCCCGCCGTACTGCGTCGATCTTCACCGAGGTCGGGAAGGCCGCGCCACCACGCCCGAGCAGCTGGTCGATCCCCGCGGCCGACGCCAGGGTGTCGGCCGCGCGGGGAGTCGTGTAGCCACCCTCGGCCACGTAGTCGTCTAAGGTTTGCGGGGTGAACGGGTGCCGACCGAGCAGCCCGTCCTCACGCCCTCGCCAAGCTATGGCTTCCTGAAGAACCGTAGGCCCGGCAGCAGGCCGAGTCGTCACGCTGGCCGGTCTCATCAGTCCGGGAAGGAGAAGGTGCCGGTGCCCTCGAGGAACCCCATCACCCGGACGGGCTCGCCCGATGTCACGGAGTCTCCGCTCTTCGCCGTACCGAACTCCAGACCGACCTCGATGCTGCCGCGCACGCCCTTCCAGGGCCCGGTGCCGCCGTCGAAGGTCAGGGTTCCCCGATCCTTGCCGTCGGTCATGAACCAGTCGACGTGGCCGAGCAACACCTCGTCGGTGTACAGGTCCTCGAGACGGACCGCGCCGTAGCCGCGGGGGACCGAGCCGTCTGGCGCGACTTGGTCTTGGCCGGTGAACAGGGTCCGGAAGTACGTCGGCTTCGGATCGCCGTCGACCTCCAGCCTGCTGACCAGGTCTGCTTCATAACCCACGGTCTTCAGGTCGCTCCCGGCGAGCGGCACCTGCCGGCCCCATTCCGCGGTGCCGCCCGAGATCCACGCCACCTCACGCTGAGTCATCCTCGTGTGTTCCTCTCCATGTTCGTGTGTGTTTGGTCTCTGGCGCGCTAGACGGGTAGCCGTGAGGCCAGGTACTTCTGCAACTGCCACAGCGGCTGCTCGTGCTTCTGCAGCACACCGTCGCGGGCGTGCCTCGAGCGCGAGGAGTTCTGCACCGCCTCGTTGACCGTGGCGTCCTGCCCCTGGACGAGCCTGAGGAAGTCGGTGGCCTCGGTCATCTTGCTGTCGAAGTCCTCGACGTCTCGATTGCCCTTGGGAATGAGCAGGTGGATCTCGAGCCGGTGGGTTTCTGGACCGGTCGGCAGCGAGCGGAACCAGAAGGCAATGTCGGGACCGGGCGCACAGAGGTACGCAGGGAACTTGGTCAACAGCAAGGTGTGCGAGCGCTGGAAGGAGCTCAACCCGGACTTCGCCGGGAGGAAGAGGGGGTGCATCAAGTGGCCGTCCTCCTCGCCGATGGCGACGTCTTCCCCGGCCATCATCCGAGAGAAGTAGTGCTCGGGGCCGGTGTAGTCGCCCTGCTGGCACTTGCCCAGTCGCCACAGCGGTTGGAGCACGTCCTTGTGGATGCCGATGTGGTGGTACACCTCGAGGAAGTTCTCGATGACAATCTTCCAGTTCACCTTGGACTCGCCCCAGTCGATGACCGAGGCGATCTCCCAGTCGGTGAAGTCGTAGCCGTCCTGGATCTCGGCGATGGCCGACATGTCGAACGGGATGTCGGTGTCCTCGTCGAGGTTGATGAAGACGTAGCCCTGCCAGATCTCGGTGCGGATGGCCCGAAGTCCGCTCGCACTCCTGTCGAAGCCCGGTCGACCGGACATCTCCGGAGCGCTCAGCAGGCTTCCGTCGAGCCGGTAGATCCAGGCGTGGTAGGGACACTCAAACCGGTCCACGCAGCCGCTTGTCTTCTCGGCGTCGGTCTTCTCGCCGCCCATCAGGTCGGCGTACCGGTGACGGCACACCCGCGAGAAGACGCGAACGCGGTCGTCGCTGCCACGCACCACCATGAGGGGCTCACCCGCGAGGTCGATCGCGCGGTAGCTGCCCGGATCCGGGACTTCCTCCACCCGGGCGATGCAGATCCAGTCCTTGCGCCAGATGTGCTCCAGCTCGTGCTCGTAGAAGTCCTCGTCCCAGTAAGTGGCGGACGGGAGCGGCCGCGCTTCCGTCAGGGGCAGGGCAGCCTGGGCCCGAATCGTTTCAACCAGCGTCGATACCCGGCTCTTCGTCGGGCTGCTCAGAACCTCAGTCACTGATTCCCTACCTCTTCCGTGGTGGCCGCGAGCCAGGAGCCGCTCGCTTGTCGGTTGAGGTTAGGAGGGCGGGATCCTGGGTCGCATTGGCGGAAAGGCCACAATCGAGGACCGGCCCCCCACCGGAGGCGACGGGCTCAGCCCGCGAGGATCGCCGGGAGAGTGAGCCCCTCGCGGAGCGCGCGAGAGGCCACGCCCGAGCGTGAGGCAACGTTGAGCTTGTCCATGACACGCTCAACGTGTGCCCGCACGGTTCGGGTCGTGACCACCAGCTCGGCGGCGATCTCGTCATTGGTACGACCCAGGGAAACGTGGGTCAGCACCTCGAGCTCACGACGGGTGAGCCCGTAGCGTTGCGCGCTCTCGCTGATGGTCAGGACGGTGACTGAGTCCCGGCACCGAAGCAGCCGACAGCTGAACCAACGTCCCTCGTCGTCGAGCCACGTGAATGGGACGTCGGCGCCGATGGCGGCCCGGCTGACATGGCTCAGTGCACGGCGCAAGGAGGACGCGGGCTCTGCAAGGTCGGGCGGATCGGTGCCTTGCAGGGTGACGAAGGACTGGTCGGGGAGGATCGCCACGGCCGTCTGGTCCTTGGCCAACATCGACGAGAGCCAGCGGGCGTCTCGCAGTGGGTCGACGAGGTTGCCGAGCACGCCGCCGACATGGGCGATGGCCGTGATGGCCTCGTCAGTAGGGGGTGTCGAGTCCGGCACCGAGATGATCAGAAAGCCAGCGGCGGCACCGCCTTTTCCGACGAGCCTCATCAACATGCCCTCGGTGTGGCCCTCCGGGCGCAGATGCTCGGCGATGGCCCGGACCGAGAGCGGATCAACGGGCAGGTCGCACTCCCGGATCGGCCACTGCTCGAGTTCGTGAGCGAACGGGTCAAGCATCTCCAAGCGGAACTGGGCGCTGAGCATGTACTCGCGCAGCCGGCGCGAGTACCCCGAGGCGACCACGCTCCGGCGAGTGCCGCCACTCGGGTCGGTGCCCGCCAGCATCGCGGCACCGTACGGCACCAGGGCCTTCAGCTCTTCGAGGATCAGGTTCACGCGGTCCTCGACACTACCGCTCGACGAACCGATGGCAGCGACGTTGGACACGGTGCGCAGCGCCTGGGAGCCCAGCGGCACGACAGCCCGAGGCGGGACGACACCCTCCGACATCACATCCATGTTCACGACCTCATCCCGGCTCCCACGCACGCTAGCAGCGGAACTCGCGCCCGGCAGGCGTGGCTCGGAACTTCACAGGATCTGCCCGAGTGGATGACCAGCGAGGGCGGTCCGGTCGAGGGACCACCGCCGCTGTGCGTGGTCCCAAGACCAGGCCCGGGTGCTGAGGGCATGAACGAAGAAGGCGAACAGTGCCTCCATGGATGGCACTCGGTCCGTATCGGGTGCGACACGCGACATCCGGAGCAGCTCACTCGGACCGCCGAGGCCTCGTGGCCGGCAGTCGACGACCAGGATGACGCCGTTTCCGGTGCGGAACAGTGGTAGCCAGCTGGCTCCCCAGACATCGTCCACATCCTGGTCGGGCTCGCCCGCGAGGTCCTCCAGGGCCATGAGGCGCCGTCGTTCGCGCTCCGCGAGTGCCTCCTCCAGGGGCAACGGCAGCCAGTGGCCGATCAGCCAGGGGGCGTGAACCCTGGACGCCGGGCGGGCACCGTCGTGCCGCCGGTACCAGGCGCGTACCTCGGGCGGCAGGTCTAGGCCGGTGGGGACGAGCAGAAGATCGATCTCCGGGTCGGCGAGCCCTTCTGCGAGCGGTTGGTGACCGACCACCTCGAACAATGCGCACTCCAGTTCGTCGAGCGAAGTCACGTTCCCTCCGGAAGCTGGTAGGAGTAGACGAGGTGAGGGGTCAAGGCCCTACCATCCGTCGCGGGGCGGCAACAGCCTGCTCCCGGGACGAGAGCGCACGCCGTACCCCGCACGACGACGGCGTGCACCGGGAGAGTTCACCATGTCGTGGATCATCTTGCTCGTCTCAGGGTTGTTCGAGACCGTCTGGGCGGTAGCCCTTGCGCAGTCGAGGGGTTTCTCGCGACTCGTTCCGACCATCGTCTTCTGCGTGGGGATCGTAGTGTCGATGGGCGGCTTGGCCGTCGCCCTGCGCACCATTCCGGTAGGCACCGGCTATGCGATCTGGACCGGTGTCGGCGCCATCGGCGCAGCGACGTACGGGATGGCAGTGCTCGGGGACCCGGTCACCGCTGCCCGGATCACCTGTCTCCTGCTGATCGTGGCAGGGATCGTGGGGCTCAAGGTCCTGCACTGACCTGACCCAACCGCGTGGCGCAGGCAGTGTGGCCTTTTGGCCAATGTGTCCATCGCCGGGAGAGGCGAGATTACTGCCAGTGACGTCCGCCACCTTTCGGTGGCGGCAACTGGACTGGAGAGACACATGGCAGCGGAGGACAACACTCGGGGCGGCGGGCAGTACATCAACGAAATCGGCCATGTCGAACAGCGCGGCGTGGATTTCGTGCCGCCCGAGGACCGGCACGACCGACCCCGAGACATAGGCATCGTCTTCCTCGGCGCCAACATGTGCTTCGGCACGATCGTCCTGGGTGCGCTTCCGGTGATGTTCGGCCTGGGGTGGTGGGCGGCGTTCTGGGCGATCACGCTCGGGACCTTGCTGGGGACCTGCTTCTTCGGTCCCATGGGTCTGATCGGTCCGCGAACCGGCACGAACAGTGCGGTCAGTAGCGGCGCCTTCTTCGGCGTCCTCGGGCGTCTGGTCGGATCGTTGGTGGTCCTCTTCATCGCCATCGGCTTCTACGCTCTGGCCGTCTGGACCGGCGGCCAAGCGGCCGTCGCTGGCTCGCACAGGCTCTTTCACACACCTCAGGGTGAGCTCTACTACGCCATCGCCTATGGCCTGATCGGTGTGATCACGGTGATTCTGGCGCTGATCGGAAACGCGACCCTCGTCGCGTCGCAGAAGGTGATCGCGCCGGTGGTGGCAGTGCTCCTGATCGTGGGGGTGGTGGCTACCCTGCCCGACTTCGATCCTGGGTACGCCGGCGGGGAGTACATCTTGGGCAGCTTCTGGCCCACCTGGGTGCTCTCCGTGGTGACGACGGGTTCGCTCGCACTTTCCTACGGTCCGTTCGCCAACGACTACGCCCGCTACCTGCGGCCGGGCTTGGCCGCGCGCGGAGCATGGTGGGGGAGTGTCGGCATCTTCTTCGGGTGCTGGTTCGCCCTCCTCTTCGCCAGCTACATGACCACCATGATGTCGTCCGGCACCGATTTCGTGGTCGGCCTGGTCGAGCTCTCGCCGAGCTGGTACGTCGTACCCCTGGTGATCATCGGGCTGGTCGGCGGGTTTGGACAGGGGTCGATGGCCCTGTACGGGACCGGACTCGACACCTCGTCGCTGATCCCGCGGCTGAGTCGGGTTCGCGCCACCGTGATCGTCAGCATCGTCGGCCTCGGCGTCGTCTACCTCGGTGCCCTGGTCTGGGACGCAACGAACCTGGTCTCCGCGTTCACCATCGTGCTCACGATCGTCACTGCGCCGTGGTTGGTGATCAACGTGATGGGACACCTGGCGGTACGGGGCACGTACGTATCGGAGGACCTACAGGTCTTCAACGTCGGCATGACCGGTGGCGCGTACTGGTTCACACGCGGCGTGAACTGGTATGCGATGGCGGCCTGGGTCCCCGCTGTCGTGCTCGGACTCCTCTTCGCGAACACACCGCCACTGCTCGAAGGTCCGTGGCGCAACGCGGCCAATGGGATCGACCTCAGCTTCATCTCGGCGGCCGTCGCGGCCTTCCTCATCTACGGCACCTTCCTGCTGCTGGCACCGGAGAGGGCGCTGGCCCAACGGACCGCGTCCCCGGTCGTCGACCTGGCTACGGCAGCCGGCACCAGCTGACCTTTCGCAGAACCCAGACCGATCCCCACAGTGCAAGGAGAAACAGACATGCTGGCAGTTCGACTCGAGCAGTACGGCCAACCCCCGGTGGTCACTGATGTACCGGATCCGGTGCTGCGAGGAGAGAGTGACGTCATCGTCCAGGTCGAGGGAGCCGGTGTGTGCCGGACCGACCTGCATGCCATGAACGGCGAGCTCGCCGACGTCTTCCCCACGCCCATGCCGTTCACACTCGGGCACGAGGTAGCCGGTGTCGTCGTCGAGACCGGGAGTGGTGTTCGCCATGCATCTGTGGGGGACAAGGTGGTCCTCCACCCCCAGATGACGTGCGGTCTCTGTCCGCCCTGCCGGCGAGGCGAGGACAACCACTGCAGCAACAACGACTTCATGGGTCTCGCAGTCGACGGGGGCATGGCGCAGTTCGTGCGCACCACCGAGCGGGCGCTGGTCCCACTTGCTGCCACGAGCAGCACCACGGAGGTGGCACCGCTGGCGGACGCCGGAATCACGGCGTACCACGCGATCTCTCGGGCAGCGAAGTACCTCACCTCCGAAAGCGTCGCTGTCGTGCTCGGCTGCGGCGGCCTCGGTCACCTGGCCATTCAGATGCTCCGGGCCATGACCGACTCGTGCATAGTGGCAGTGGACCCGCTGCCGGAGGCCCGAGACCTCGCCAAGGCCCTGGGTGCGGACTTCGTGGCCGGTGAGGACGTGGCCGCGATCGTCGAGGACGCGTCACAAGGGAGAGGTGCCACGGTCGTCTTCGACTTCGTTGGCGAAGGAGACGCACCCGCACTGGCTGTGAGTCTCTTGGCGGTCAAGGGTCTGTACGCCGCCGTCGGGTACGGGGGGACCTGCAGCATTCCCACCCTCGAACTCGTCCTGAAGGAGATCCGAGTCCAGGGCAACCTGGTCGGCACCAGCCAGGATCTGCGCGAGCTGATCGCCCTTTACGAGCGGGGTCTCCTCGAGTCGCGGGTCACGACGTACTCGCTCTCGGACGCGCTGCAGGCCATCTCCGATCTGGAGGGTGGCCACGTCCGCGGTCGGGCAGTCCTCGTGCCCTGAGGACCCTGTCGGGCTCAGACGTGGGACCCGGGCCCAAAGCCTCGTTCACCGGCAGATCCAATAGCGACCTACGGCCTTGACCAGCAGCTTGGCTGGGTGAGTTGAGGCACTCGAGATCACGAACCCCCGGCCGGTCTTTGCCTCGTTGGCCACCGTGACGTGCCTAGTCTGGGGTCGTGTCCGACCCCGCCGAGATCGATGTCCGGATCGACCGCGCGAGCGCGCGACCTTTCGGCCGACGGTTCCACCTGCGGGGGCGCGAGCGGGCCGCGGCTGAGCTGCGCGGTCCGCAGACGATGCGGGTTCACGCGGCGGAGATCATCGGGGAGCGCCTGGCTCCGGCCGAGCCGCGCAACGACGGCCGCCAGACCCCCTACCGCAACCACCGGTCTTCGTGGCCCAGCACGCCACTGCGACCTGCTGCCGTAGTTGCTTGGAGACGTGGCACGGCATCGCGAAGGGACAGCGGCTCGACCGCGGCGAGCGGGCCTACGTGGTCGAGGTGATCGGGCGCTGGATCGACCGTGAATTGGCGACCTCCCTCGAAGGTCGGGACTCCGGAAGCTCTCCCTCCCGTGGATCGTGAAGGGGGAGCAGCCGGAAGCCCCCTCGGGGACAGCGTGCGCCTTCGGCGATCTCCGATGGCTTCTGGCATCTGCGGGAGTTTCGGGGCGCCACCCAGAGCTGCCTGAAACAGGAACTGGTTCCTCGGCTGGGGCCCCGAGCCACGGCTCCCGGAGGAGGCTGGCACCTGGCCTCAGACTTCTTCGCTCGCTGTGCGGGCTGCCGTGGCCTGCAGCCGACGAGGGTCTCGGCCGGTCGAGGCGTGGCGCAGATCGTGGGCCAACGGTTCCGAGAGGCTGCACGCGACCGGGATTGGTCGCACCAGCGGCGGCTCTTCGCAGCGGCACACCGCCCGGCCAGCCGACTGTCGGGATGTAGAGGCCCTCGCGTTCCGCGCGCACAGCCGCGCTAGTCCTGCTGGTGGCGTCGAGCTTGAACAGCAGGTGCTCGATGTGGGCCGCGACGGTGCGAGGGGCCACGAACAGGGCCCGGGCGATCTCCTGGTTCGAACATCCGTCATTGATGAGTGCGAGGACCTCCAGTTCACGAGGTGTGAGCTCGTGCAGGTCGGCCACCGGTGAGAGCAGCACCACTCCGCTCAGGACAGCCGGCAGGCCTGCGGGCGCTGCCAGAGCCGTCACCTGCACGTGCCCGTCGGGGGCGTGTGCGCCGCCGCGTGGCCACAGGAAGGAGGAGTACACGTTGCCGTCTTCGAGTCGTCCGCACGCCGCCGTCATGACGGGCGAGTCGGCCAAGAGCAGCGGGCCACCGTCCAGGCCGGGCAGAGACTGGGTCCGGCTGTCGTTGCGAAGAACGACCCCGGTGTCGCCCCTGGGACCAACAGCGCCGTGCTCCTCAGGCAGGGGATCGGGTCGATGCCACGTGCGAGCATGGGTACCAGTGTGGCCAAACGGCTTCGCGCCGCCATGAAGCGAGAACAGTCACTGCTGGGCAGCAGCATCAGGAACCCGACCGGACGGCCCTCGCATGTGAACAGCGCGACGGTCAGGGCTTCGTGGATCGCGGCTGGCACAAGGCATTCGGACCAGGACGTGAGCTCCTCGGCAGCGTAGGGCAGGTCCGATGGGCTCGTCGTCGAGCGGTCCCAGTTGCCACAGATGGCCTCGAGGTGGCGTGCCATGACAGGCCCACTGAGAAACTCGAGGACCGAGTCGTCCAGGTCGAGGCTGGCAAGCGAGGTGTGGGTGCAACGAACGGGATCGGCTTGGGCGAGCCAGGCTGCGTCGAACGGTACGTCGAGACGCAGGGCCTCGAGCAGTGCCCGGGCCCGCTCAGGCAGCGGCAGGGGGACGAGGCGATGCGCTGTAGTTCGGTTCCGAGAGCCTCAGCCATGTCGCTCACCCCGCTGCGACGTGCACGCATGCCACCGGAAGTCGCAGGGTGGGGCCTCGTGGCGGTGGGCCTTGCGGACGATGGCGGCCTGGTCCATGTCAGCTTGGAAGTTCCTGCTCGCGACCGCGGGGGAGGACGGTCAGAACCCGCTCCAGGTGGTCTCGAAACTCGGTCTGTTCGACCACATGCCCGACGAAGCCGCCGAGACCATCCATCAGGTCGGAGTCCTCGCGACCGTGGGTGCCCGCCTGGGCGAGGCCACCCAGGCGGTGGCAAGCCAAGAACTGAGTGACCCGGACCCCGTCCTCAGCATGGGGTAAGAGACGGGCGGAGGAGTGGTGGTTGTCATCGTCCGGGGTTCGGTGCAACGTTCAACGCGCCTTCATTTCTTGACTACCACACGCGGCGATGTGGGCGATGTGCAGCGTCTTTAAAGACGCCTCCAAGTGAATGTTCACGCGGCGAATTGCTGTCCGTGGCGGCGGGGAAGTGGCGCCTGTGTGCACGTGTGGAGAGGTAGCGTAGGAGGTGAGAATAGGATTTCTTACGGACTTGAATCGTGACGCACTTATGCACCATAAATTCGAGCGAAAGTGCTCTCACGGGGACCAGATCGAGCAAAGTCCGGGAACCTCGAAACGTGCGTTTGTGCAGGTCAGAGCACCATTGAGCAAAACGCAGCACACCGAGCTATGGGTGCTTTCGTGGACAAGGGGTCGCAGGTTCAAATCCTGTCAGCCCGACCGAAGAACCGCCTCTGACCTGCGGAGATGCAGGTCAGAGGAGGTTCGTAATTTGACGTGGAGAGGCCCTATTCCCCACTTATTCCTCATTTATTCGACGAGGATCAAGTCCTCATGGGCCAGCAAACGCGCGCTCAGGGGAGCAAGCCATTGAGGCTTCACGACTCGTCGGCCAGCTCCTGGAGGACGTGTGCCACGTCGGCCGCGATGGCGGGTTTGGCGATGTAGGTGCACCCGTCGCCCGCGGTCAGCTTGTGTAGCCCCATCACACCCAGAGCAGGCACCGATTTCATCGCTGCTCGGCCAGCGGGACTATCTCGTTAACGGTGTTTCCGGTGGTTTTCATTGGTAGGTCTCTGCTGCCGGCCAGCGGTCGGCGAAAGTGATCGCGAAGGCGTTGAGTGCTGGCTTCCACCTCATCGTCCATCGTGCCC
>JAOPYC010000165.1 GCA_025964795.1 Marmoricola sp. | reverse complement strand
ACGACTTCGAGGTCCAGACCTGGGACACCATGGACGCCTACGGGCGCTTCCGCATCCGGGTCAACGAGATGTGGGAGTCGCTGCGCATCGTCGAGCAGGCCGTCGAGCGGCTGGCCGGCCTCGAGGGGGCGCCCGTCATGGTCGGCGACAAGAAGATCGCCTGGCCCAGCCAGCTCGCCATCGGCAGCGACGGCATGGGCAACAGCCTGGACCACATCAAGCACATCATGGGCGAGTCCATGGAGGCCCTGATCCACCACTTCAAGCTGGTCACCGAGGGCTTCCGGGTCCCCGCCGGCCAGGCCTACGTCCCGGTCGAGTCGCCTCGCGGCGAGCTCGGTGCCCACGTGGTCTCCGACGGCGGCACCCGCCCGTTCCGCGCCCACTTCCGCGATCCGTCCTTCGTGAACCTGCAGGCGACCTCGGTGATGAGCGAGGGCGGCATGGTCGCCGACGTGATCGTCGCCATCGCCTCCATCGACCCCGTCATGGGAGGGGTGGACCGATGAGCCCGGACAGTGGCGCAGGCCGGATCCCCGGCATCGACGACGGCACCAACGCTCCCGGTGTCTCGACCACCCAGATCGCCCGGGACACCCCGCTCGACCCGACGACGTACGCCGAGCTCGAGGAGATCGCCGCCCGCTACCCGCAGGCGCGCTCCGGCCTGCTCCCCATGCTGCACCTCGTGCAGAGCGTCGAGGGCCGGGTGACCGCCCGCGGCATCGAGGCCTGCGCCGCGATCCTGGGCATCAGCTCGGCCGAGGCCAGCGGGGTCGCGACCTTCTACACGATGTACAAGCGCCGTCCCGTCGGCGACTACCACGTCGGGGTCTGCACCAACACGCTCTGCGCCATCATGGGCGGCGACCTGGTCTTCGAGCGCCTCAAGGACCATCTCGACATCGGCAACGACGAGACCACCGACGACGGCAAGGTGACGCTGGAGCACCTCGAGTGCAACGCAGCCTGCGACTACGCGCCGGTGATGATGGTCAACTGGGAGTTCATGGACAACATGACCCCGGAGTCGGCCACGCAGCTGGTCGACGACCTGCGCGGCGGGGTCGAGGTGCACTCCACCCGCGGGCCCCGGCTGTGCACCTGGCGCGAGGCCGAGCGCGTGCTCGCCGGCTTCCCCGACGACCTCGCCGACGAGGGTCCCTCCGCGGGACCCGCCTCGCTGGTCGGCCTGAACATCGCCCGCGACCAGGGCTGGGCCGCACCGTCGGTCGACGAGGCCGAGGAGGGTGCCCAGGAGGCGGACGCCGCCGAGGGCTCCACCACCGCCGACAAGGCCGAGGGAAGTCACGAGGCCGAGCGCGACGAGGCCGACGCCGAGGTCGACAGGTCCGAGGCCGAGGCCAAGCACAAGGACAACCCCGACAACACCGGTGGTGACGACAAGTGACTGACGTGCTGACTCCCGTCCTGACGGACAACTGGGGCACCGAGCGCTCCTGGACGCTGGCGGCCTACGAGGACCAGGGCGGCTACGCCGGCCTGCGCAAGGCCCTCGAGCTGGCGCCCGTCGACGTGGTCGAGGTCGTCAAGGCCTCCAACCTCCGTGGCCGTGGCGGCGCGGGCTTCCCGACCGGCATGAAGTGGGGCTTCATCCCGCAGGACAACCCCAACCCGAAGTACCTGGTCGTCAACGCCGACGAGTCCGAGCCGGGCACCTGCAAGGACATCCCGCTCATGATGGCCAGCCCGCACACCCTGGTCGAGGGCGTGATCATCAGCTCCTACGCGATCCGCGCCAACACCGCGTTCATCTACGTCCGCGGTGAGGTCCTCCACGTCGTACGCCGCCTCCAGCGCGCAGTCCAGGAGGCCTACCTCGCGGGCCACCTCGGCAAGGACATCCACGGGTCCGGCTACGACCTCGACCTGATCGTGCACGTGGGCGCCGGCGCCTACATCTGTGGCGAGGAGACCGCGCTGCTCGACTCGCTCGAGGGACGTCGCGGCCAACCGCGGCTGCGCCCGCCGTTCCCCGCCGTGGCCGGCCTCTACGCCAGCCCGACGGTGATCAACAACGTCGAGTCGATCGCGTCCGTGCCGAGCATCCTCGACCGCGGCGCCGAGTGGTTCTCCGCGATGGGCACCGAGAAGTCCAAGGGCTTCGGGATCTTCTCGCTCTCGGGCCACGTCACCAACCCCGGCCAGTTCGAGGCCCCGCTCGGCATCACCCTGCGCAAGCTGATCGAGCTCGCCGGTGGCATGCGCGACGGCCACGAGCTGAAGTTCTGGACCCCCGGCGGCTCCAGCACCCCGATCCTGACCGCCGAGCACCTCGACATCCCGCTGGACTTCGAGGGTGTCGCCTCGGTCGGCTCGATGCTGGGCACCCGTGCGCTGCAGATCTTCGACGAGACCACCTGCGTGGTCCGCGCGGTGCTGCGGTGGACCGAGTTCTACAAGCATGAGTCCTGCGGCAAGTGCACGCCGTGCCGCGAGGGCACCTGGTGGCTCGCCCAGACCCTGGCCCGGCTCGAGCAGGGCAACGGGTCCGAGGCCGACCTCGACCTGCTGCTCGACCAGTGCGACAACATCCTGGGCCGGTCGTTCTGCGCGCTGGGCGACGGCGCCACCAGCCCGATCAGCTCCTCGATCGCGCACTTCCGCGAGGAGTACCTCGCCCACCTGACCCATGGTGGCTGCCCGTTCGACCGCACTGCGTCGACGATCTTCCCGAAGGTGGAGGCGCACGCATGACGACGACCCCCGAGAAGTCGAAGGAGACCGCTCCGGAGAAGTCCGACGAGGTCACCTTGACCATCGACGGCGTCGAGGTCTCGGTCCCCAAGAACACCCTCGTGATCCGGGCGGCCGAGCGCATCGGCGTGCAGATCCCGCGGTTCTGCGACCACCCGCTGCTCGCGCCGGTCGGCGCCTGCCGCCAGTGCCTGGTCGAGATTCCCGACGCCGGCAACGGCCGCGGGATGCCGAAGCCCCAGGCCTCGTGCACCATCACCGTGGCCGAGGGCATGGTCGTCAACACCCAGGCCACCTCGCCGGTCGCCGACAAGGCGCAGCAGGGCCAGATGGAGTTCCTGCTCATCAACCACCCGCTCGACTGCCCGGTCTGCGACAAGGGGGGCGAGTGCCCGCTGCAGAACCAGGCGATGAGCAACGGCCGCGGCGAGACCCGGTTCACCGAGAGCAAGCGGCTCTACCCCAAGCCGATCAACATCTCCGCGCAGGTGCTGCTCGACCGTGAGCGCTGCGTGCTCTGCGCCCGCTGCACCCGCTTCTCCGAGCAGATCGCCGGCGACCCGTTCATCACGCTGATCGAGCGCGGGGCGCTGCAGCAGGTCGGCATCTACGAGAAGGAGCCGTTCGAGAGCTACTTCTCCGGCAACACCATCCAGATCTGCCCGGTGGGCGCGCTCACCTCCTCGTCGTACCGCTTCCGCTCGCGGCCCTTCGACCTGGTCTCCACCCCGACGGTCGCCGAGCACGACGCGTGCGGCTCGGCCATCCGCACCGACCACCGCCGCGGCAAGGTGATGCGCCGCCTGTCCGGTGACGACCCCGAGGTCAACGAGGAGTGGATCACCGACAAGGACCGGTTCGCGTTCAGCTGGTCCACGCTCGAGGACCGGCTCAGCTACCCGATGGTCCGCGACAGTGAGTCGGGCGAGCTGCGTGCGGCGAGCTGGCCCGAGGCCTTCGTCGTGGCCGCCCGCGGCCTGGCCGCCGCCCGCGAGGCCGGCGGCGTCGGCGTGCTCACCGGCGGCCGGCTGACCGCCGAGGACTCCTACGCCTACTCCAAGTTCGCCCGTGTCGCGCTCGGCACCAACGACATCGACTTCCGCGCCCGCCCCCACTCCGCCGAGGAGGCGGAGTTCCTCGCCGCCCAGGTGGTGCTGGACGGCCCGGGCGCCACCCCCGTGACGTACGCCGACCTCGAGGCCGCCCGCTCGGTCGTGCTGGTCGGCTTCGAGCCCGAGGACGAGGCCGGGACGGTCTTCCTGCGGCTGCGCAAGACCGCGCGCGGCCGGCTGCTGCCGATCTACTCGATCGCGCCGTTCACCTCCCGCGGCCTGCACAAGATGTCCGGCACCCTGATCCCGACCCGCCCCGGCGACGAGGCCGCAGCCATCGAGGCACTGGCCCACGACGGCACGGTGGCGCTCGACAGCGGCGGCCTGCTCCTCGTCGGCGAGCGCCTGGCCGCCGTCCCCGGGGCCCTGTCCGCCGTGGCCAAGCTGGCCGCCACCACCGGCGCCCGCGTCGCCTGGATCCCGCGTCGCGCCGGTGACCGCGGTGCCGTCGAGACCGGCGCCCTGCCCAACCTGCTCCCCGGCGGTCGCTCGGTCGCCGACGCCTCCGCACGCGTCGACCTGGCCACCGCCTGGGGCGTCGAGCACCTGCCCGAGACCCCCGGCCGTGACGGCGACGCCATCGTGGCCGCCGCCGCTGCCGGCGAGCTCGGCGGCCTCGTCGTCGGCGGTGTGGACCCGGCCGACCTGAGCGACCCGGCCCTGGCCCGCCAGGCCATCGAGCAGGCCGGCTTCGTGGTCGCCCTCGAGGTCCGGGAGTCCGAGGTCACCCGCGCCGCGGACGTCGTCTTCCCGGTCGCCCCAGTCACCGACCGCACCGGCACCTTCGTCAACTGGGAGGGCCGCGTCCGCCAGTTCGGCAAGGTCCTGCACAACCCCAGCTCCCTGCCCGACCTCCGCGTGCTCGCCGGGATCGCCGAGGAGCTCGGCGTCTCGCTCGGGTTCCGCACACCGGAGCAGGTGTGGGCCGAGATGACGCAGGTCGGCCCGTGGGACGGTGAGCGCGTGTCCATGTCACCCGGTTTCGAGACGGTCGCTGGCTCTCCCTCCTCGACCACCGGGTCGCTCGTGCTGGCCTCCTGGAAGCAGTCGATCGACGACGGGCGGATGCAGGACGGGGCCGAGGACATGCGGGCCACCGCCCGCCGGCCGGTCGTCCTGGTCGGCGCCGCCACCCTCGCCGACCTGGGTGTCACCGTGGGTGACGTCGTCACGCTCACTGGGCCGCTGGGCTCGGTCCAGCTGCCGGTGGCGGTCGGCGACCTCGCCGACGGCACCGTCTGGGCCCCCGCGAGCTCGCCCGGTCTCTCGGTCCGCCATCTCGTCGGACCGGCCGGCTCGGCCGTCACGCTCACCGGAGGCAGCAAGTGATCGCCCTGGAGACCACCACCACGCTGAAGGACTTCGGGCACGACCCGGTCTGGCTGGTGATCATCAAGGCCGTGATGATCTTCGTGATCCTCGTGCTGCTCACCCTGTTCAACATCTGGTGGGAGCGCCGGGTCGTGGCCCGGATGCAGCACCGCATCGGCCCCAACCGCAACGGCCCGTTCGGCCTGCTGCAGAGCCTCGCCGACGGCGTGAAGCTCGCGCTGAAGGAAGACATCATCCCCAAGGCCGCGGACAAGCTGGTCTTCGTGATCGCCCCGGCGATCGCGGTGATCCCGGCCTTCGTGACCTTCGCGGTGATCCCGTTCGGCCCGGTCGTGCACATGTTCGGCCAGCGCACCCCGCTCCAGCTCACGGACATGCCCGTCGCGGTGATCTTCGTGATGGCGATCGCCTCGATCGGCATCTACGGCATCGTGCTCGGCGGCTGGTCCTCGGGCTCGACGTACTCCCTGCTCGGCGGGCTGCGCTCCAGCGCCCAGATGATCTCCTACGAGGTCGCGATGGGCCTGGCCCTGGTCGCGGTGTTCCTGCACGCCGGGTCCATGTCCACCTCGGAGATCGTGAACTCGCAGAAGGACGTGTGGTTCGTCTTCACGCTGATCCCGTCGTTCGTGATCTACGTGATCGCGATGGTCGGCGAGACCAACCGCGCGCCGTTCGACCTCCCCGCGGCCGAGGGCGAGCTGGTCGGCGGGTTCCACACGGAGTACTCCTCGCTGAAGTTCGCGCTGTTCTTCCTCGCCGAGTACATCAACATGGCGACCGTCTCCGCCCTGGCCACCACCCTGTTCCTCGGTGGCTGGCGTGCGCCGTTCTGGATCGACAGCTTCTGGCCCGGCGCCAACGAGAACTACTGGCCGTTCCTGTGGTTCATGGGCAAGGTCCTGTTCTTCATCTTCTTCTTCATTTGGCTGCGGGGCTCGCTGCCGCGGCTGCGCTACGACCAGTTCATGGCCTTCGGCTGGAAGGTGCTGATCCCGGTGTCGGTCGTCTGGATCGTCGCCGTGGCCGCCATCCGGGTCGTCGACCTGCGTGGTGGCTTCGACCGCGGCTGGCTCATCGGCGCGGCAGCCGTGCTCGCCGTGCTCGTGGTGGTGCTGTTCTTCTTCGAGGACAGGTCCAAGCCCGCCGAGGCGATACCCGACGAGCCGTTCGACGCCTTCGCCGGTGGCTACCCCGTTCCTCCCATGCCTGAGAGAGAGGTTCGCTGATGGCGTCCCTGAAAGAGCAGCTCTGGGACCCGGTCGCCGGGTTCGGGGTCACGTTCCGGACCATGTTCCGCAAGGTCGTCACCGAGCAGTACCCCGAGGACAAGCAGCCCACTGCTCCCCGCTTCCACGGGCGTCACCAGCTCAACCGGTGGCCCGACGGGCTCGAGAAGTGCATCGGCTGCGAGCTGTGCGCCTGGGCCTGCCCGGCGGACGCGATCTACGTCGAAGGTGCCTCGAACACCGAGGACGAACGAATGAGCCCCGGCGAGCGCTACGGCCGCGTCTACCAGATCAACTACCTGCGCTGCATCCTGTGCGGCCTGTGCATCGAGGCCTGCCCGACGCGCGCGCTGACGATGACGAACGAGTACGAGCTGGCCGACAACAACCGCTCCGACCTGATCTACGAGAAGTCCGACCTGCTGGCGCCGCTGCTGCCAGGCATGGAGCAGCCGCCCCACCCCATGCGCCTGGGTGAGGACGAGGGTGACTACTACCGCGGCACGCTGCGCCGCCAGGACGACGGGCAGGACGGGGGCACCGCATGATCGCCTTCTGGATCCTCGCCCCCGTGATGGTGGTGTGCGCGCTCGGCCTGCTGTTCGCGCGCAAGGCCGTGCACTGTGCGCTGCTGCTCGCGGTCGTGATGATCAGCCTCGCCGTGCTGTACGCCGTGCAGGGTGCGCCCTTCCTCTTCGCGGTGCAGATCATCGTCTACACCGGTGCCATCCTGATGCTGTTCCTGTTCGTGCTGATGCTGGTCGGCGTCGACGCGTCCGACTCGGTCGTCGAGACGATCCGCGGCCAGCGCCTCTTCGCCGTGCTCGTCGGGCTGGCCTTCGGGCTGACGCTCGTGCTCGGGGTGGCGCAGGTCTCGATCGGGACCATCACCGGCCTGACCACGGCCAACGAGGCCGGCAACGTGCCGGCCATCGCGCAGCTGCTGTTCACGAAGTACGTCTTCGCCTTCGAGGTGACCTCGGCACTGCTGATCACCGCGGCGCTGGGCGCGATGGTGCTCGCCCACCGCGAGCGGCTGGTGCCCAAGCTCGGCCAGGCCGACCTGGCCGCCCAGCGGATGCGCGACTACGCCGAGTTCGGCAAGCACCTCGGCCCGCTGCCCCCACCCGGGGTCTTCGCCCGCCACAACGCGGTCGACACCCCGGCCCTGCTCCCCGACGGCTCGGTCGCCGAGACCTCGATCTCGCGGGTGCTGCTCGCCCGTGGCTCGGTCAACCAGGCCCCGGGCTCGGCCGCCCAGGTCGAGCGCGTCGGCGGCGACGACCAGTCCGTGCCGCCGCGTGACGACTCCGGGAAGGCAGGACGATGAACACCCCACGAAATCGCTCGCTTCGCTCCCGATTCAGCGGGGGCCCCGAATGAGCGCCACTCCCTTCATCGTGCTGTCCGCGATCCTGTTCACGATCGGCGCGATCGGCGTCCTCACCCGGCGCAACGCGATCGTGGTGTTCATGTGCGTGGAGCTGATGCTGAACGCGAGCAACCTGGCGCTGATCACCTTCGCCCGGGTCAACGGCAACCTCGACGGGCAGATCGCGGCGTTCTTCGTCATGGTCGTGGCCGCCGCCGAGGTCGTGGTCGGACTCGCGATCATCATGACCATCTTCCGCACCCGCCGGTCGGCCTCGGTCGACGACGCCAGCCTGCTGAAGTACTGAGGTAACAGACGTGATCACACCCGCCCTGACCTTCCTCACCGAGGAGGGGCACCACATCCCTGTGGTCGACCCCGGCTCGGCCGGGTCGCTGGCCCTGCCTCTGGTGCTCGTCATCGCGCTGCCCGCGTTCGGTGCCGCCCTCCTGCTGATCGGCGGGCGTCGTACGGACCGGTGGGGGCACCTGCTCGGCACCGCCACCGTCGTCGGCTCCTTCGTCTGCGCCCTCGTGCTGTTCTTCTCGCTGCTGGGCCGCGACGCCTCCGACCGGCAGGTCAGCCTGAACCTGTGGACGTGGTTCGAGACGGGGCACTGGACCGTCCAGCTCGGGCTCCTCTACGACCCGCTGTCGGCGCTGTTCCTGCTGCTGATCACCGGCGTCAGCTCGCTGATCCACGTCTACTCGATCGGCTACATGGAGCACGACGAGCGTCGTCGCCGCTTCTTCGGCTACCTGAACCTGTTCGTCGCGGCGATGCTCGTGCTCGTCCTCGCCTCGGACTACGTGGGGGTCTTCCTCGGCTGGGAGGGCGTCGGCCTGGCGTCGTACCTGCTGATCGGGTTCTGGCAGTACAAGCCCACCGCCGCGGCCGCCGCGAAGAAGGCCTTCGTGATCAACCGCGTCGGTGACATCGGGCTCTCGCTCGGCATCGGCCTGATCCTGACCACCTTCGGGACCACCTCGTTCGACAAGGTCTCGGGGCTGACCAGCGGCGCCTCGCACGGCGTGATGACCGCGATCGGCCTGCTCCTGCTGCTCGCCGCCTGCGGCAAGTCCGCGCAGTTCCCGCTGCAGTCCTGGCTGCTCGACGCGATGGAGGGTCCCACCCCGGTGTCGGCCCTGATCCACGCCGCGACCATGGTCACCGCGGGCGTCTACCTGATCACCCGCTCCAACTTCGTCTTCGAGCGCGCCCCCGGCGCCCAGACCGCCGTCGTGGTGGTCGCCGTGGTCAGCATCCTGTGGGGTGCGGTGATCGGGTGCGCCAAGGACGACATCAAGAAGGCACTGGCCGGCTCCACGATTAGCCAGATCGGCTACATGATGCTCGGCGCGGGCCTCGGCCCGGCGGGTTACGCCTTCGCGATCTTCCACCTGATCACGCACGGCTTCTTCAAGGCCAACATGTTCCTCG
>JAOPYC010000086.1 GCA_025964795.1 Marmoricola sp. | reverse complement strand
GCTGGAGGGCGGCCAGGGCCCGCTCCTCGGCGGCCAGGGACTGCTCGGCGCCCTGGCGCGCGGCGACCGCGGCGTCGAGACCGGCCTGCCCCGCGGCGACCGCGGCGGCGGACTCCTCCTCCTGGAGGCGGACGCGCTCGGCCTGGTCCTCCAGCTCCTCGGGGTCGCGACCCACCGGCGCCGCGGGCTGGCTGGAGGCGTTGCGGACGCGCTCGGCGGCGAGGCCGGCAGTGCCGCGCAGCCGCTCGCGCAGACCGGACAGGGCGAACCAGGTCTCCTGGGCCGCGGCGAGCGCCGGCAGGTCCTCGCGCAGGGCGGCCTCCAGGCCGGCCTCGGTCTCGCGGGTGGCGGCCAGGGCCGCCTCGACCTCACCGCGCCGCGCCAGCAGCACGCCCTCGTCGGCCAGCTCCTGGGCCAGCGCCGCGCGGGCGGTCGCGAGGTCGTCGGCGAGCAGGCGGGCCCGGGCGTCGCGTACGTCGGCCTGCACGACCTGGGCCCGGCGGGCCACCTCGGCCTGGCGGCCCAAGGGCTTGAGCTGGCGCCGGATCTCGCTGAGCAGGTCACCCAGGCGGGTCAGGTTGCCCTGGGTGGCGTCCAGCTTGCGCAGCGCCTTCTCCTTGCGCTTGCGGTGCTTCAGGACGCCGGCGGCCTCCTCGATGAAGCCGCGCCGGTCCTCCGGGGTCGCGTGCAGGATCGAGTCGAGCCGGCCCTGGCCCACGATCACGTGCATCTCCCGGCCGATGCCGGAGTCGCTGAGCAGCTCCTGCACGTCGAGCAGGCGGCAGTGCTGGCCGTTGATGGCGTACTCCGACCCGCCGTTGCGGAACATCGTCCGGCTGATCGTGACCTCGGCGTACTCGATCGGGAGGGCGCCGTCGGTGTTGTCGATGGTCAGCGCCACCTCGGCCCGACCCAGGGGCGGACGCCCCGAGGTGCCCGCGAAGATGACGTCCTCCATCTTGCCGCCGCGCAGGGTCTTGGCCCCCTGCTCCCCCATCACCCAGGCGAGCGCGTCGACGACGTTGGACTTGCCCGAGCCGTTGGGGCCCACGATGCAGGTGATCCCCGGCTCGAGCTCGAGGGTCGTCGAGGAGGCGAAGGACTTGAAGCCCTTGAGCGTGAGGCTCTTGAGGTACAACGTGCGCTCCCTGCTGAGGCGTCGTCGAGGCGTCCGACATGCGCTGGACGCGGCATCCTCTCAGACCCGGAGGTCAGGAAGCTGCGACGGGGAAGGTCAGCCCCCCGACCCTAACCACGACCGGCACCGGTTTCGGGGAGGCGTGCCGGGGCTAGGTGGCCGCCGCCCGGATCTCCTCGTCGGCGTGCGCGATGTGCGCGAGCTGGCGCCAGATCAGCGCGAGGAAGATCCCGGAGCCGACGAAGGCGAACCAGAACGGGCCGGTGACGCCCCAGCGCTCGGCGACCGCGCCGCCGATGACCGACCCGACCACGATGCCCCCGGTGACCCCGATCATGTAGACGCCCTGGACGCGTCCCTGGAACTGGGTGGGTACGGCGCGCTGGCGCACCGTCGAGGAGGTCGTGCCCCAGACGAAGGCGTGCACGCCGAACACGAAGAACACCAGCAGCGCCACCCACGGGGTCGTGGTCAGCGCCAGCACGAGGTGCGTGAGCGTCTCGATGACCAGCCCGACCCGCATGATGTTGCCCAGGCTGACGTGACGCTCGAGCCACCCGTAGGAGACCGTGCCCAGGATCCCGCCGCAGGCCATCGCGGAGGTGACCAGGCCGAACCCGACCTCACCGAGGTGCAGCCGCTCCAGGGAGTAGAGCACCAGCACCGACCAGGCGGCGCCGAAGGTGACGTTGAAGGTGACGATGGTGAGCACGAGCGTGCGCACCGCCGCGTGCCGCCAGGTCCACAGCAGGCCCTCGCGCATGTCCCGCCCGACGGACCGGAACCCGCCGGCCTCCGACACCCCGTGCTCGGGCAGCTGGATCCGCAGCACCAGCAGGATGCTGACGCACACGCACACGACCTGGACCACGAACGGGTAGGACCGCCCGAGGCTGAACAGCAGCGCCCCGAACGGCGGGCCGGCCAGCTGGTTCAGCGTCACCGTGCCGGCCACGAGCCGGGCGTTGGCGACGCCGAGGTCGCGCTTGGCGACCAGCATCGGCAGCACGGTGGAGGTCGTGGTGTCGGCGAACGTCTCCACGGTGCCGAGCACGAAGATCGCGACGAGCACCACGGCGATGCTGACCTCGCCGGTCACGATCGTGGTGACGAGCGCGCCGAGCACGCCGACGCGGGCCGCGTTGGCGACGACGATCAGCCGACGCCGGTCAACCCGGTCGGCGACCGCTCCGGCGAAGAGCCCGAACAGCACGGCGGGGAGGAACTCCAGGGTCCAGGCCGCGGCGACCAGGCCTGGCTGCCGGGTCTCGGAGGCCACCAGCAGCGGTCCCGCCGAGAGGATGACCCCGTCACCGAGGTTGCTGACCCAGCTCGATCCCAGCAACCACCGGAACGAGGCGCCGAGTCGAGCCGGGACCACGGTCTCGATCACGGATCTGCTCACGCGTTCGATGCTCGCGGAGCACCCCGACGGTGGCCGTCGGACAAGCCGTGGATCAGGTTCAGCTGTGGGCGAGCGAGCCGTCGCGGGCGACGGCGTGGTCGACCGACTCGGAGGCGACCTCGGCGAGCGCGTCGTTCTCCTTCTGGAGGCGCAGCACGATGCCTTCGAGGTCAGCGACACGCTGACGGAGGACCCTGTTCTCCCCGGCGAGACGGTTGGCCGTCCGCGGGTCTGCTTCGATCGAGTAGCCGAGTAGTGCCTTGGCCATGAATGTGCCTTCCACGAAACGAGGGGGACGGCCCGTCCCGGACCGTCTACCAGAGTCTCACGCCCCCGGGTGTGCATCAAGTCGCGCGACGGGCCCTCGGCACCGGCTGGCAGACCGGGCAGAAGAACGACGAGCGGTTCATGAAGGTGACCCGCCGGATCGGCGTACCGCAGCGCAGGCAGGGCTGGTTCTCGCGGCCGTAGGCCTTCAAGGACCGGTCGAAGTAGCCGCTCTGCCCGTTGACGTTGACGTAGAGGGCGTCGAAGGACGTCCCGCCCTGGGCCAGCGCCTCGAGCATCACCGCGCGGCACCCGGCCAGCACCCGCTCGACGTCCGTACGACGCAGCCGGGACCCGAGCCGCTCGCCGTGCACCTCGGCGATCCACAGCCCCTCGTCGGCGTAGATGTTGCCGACCCCGGAGACGACGGCCTGGTTGAGCAGCAGCCGCTTGATCCCCGACTCGCTGCGGCGCACCCGCCGCGTGAAGGTGGCATCGTCGAACTCCTCGTCGAGGGGGTCCCGCGCGATGTGCGCGATCTCCGGCGGCAGCACCGCCCCTCCGTCGGACAGGGCCAGGCCGCCGAACATCCGCTGGTCGCAGAACCGGAGCTCGAGGTCGTCGGTGAGGCTGAACCGCACCCGCAGGTGCCGCTCGTCGGGGGCGCCGGGCCGCTGCACCAGCATCTGGCCGCTCATCCCCAGGTGGCCGAGCAGCGCGTCCCCGTCGTCGAGGGAGAGCCAGAGGTACTTGCCGCGCCGGCGGGCAGCCGTGAACGTCCGGCCGGTCAGCCGGGCCGCGAAGTCCTCGGGGCCGCCGGCGTGCCGACGCACCGGACGGGGGTGCAGCACCTCGACGCGACGGATCGGGTGCCCGAGCACGCGCGCCTCCAGGCCGCGGCGTACGACCTCGACCTCGGGCAGCTCAGGCATCGAGGTGCGGGGTGGCTACCTCCGCGACGGGGAGCTCGGAGCTCAGCGTGCGGTAGGCCGACTCGGCGGCCTGCTGCTCCGCCTCCTTCTTCGACCGGCCGACGCCGTGGCCGTGCAGCCGCTCGGCCACCCGGACCTGGGCGGTGAAGGTCTTCATGTGGTCGGGGCCGGCGTCCTCGATGACGTACTCCGGCACGCCGAAGCCGTGCAGGGCGCTGAGCTCCTGCAGGCTGGTCTTCCAGTCGAGGCCGGCGCCCATCGCGGCCGCGGCCTCGAGCATCGGGTCGAAGAGCAGGTGCACCAGGCGGGCGGCGTTCTCGAAGCCCCCGGAGAGGTAGACCGCCCCGATCACGGCCTCGACGGTGTCGGAGAGGATCGAGGCCTTGTCGCGGCCGCCGGTCGCCTCCTCGCCCTTGCCGAGGTGGATGTGCACGCCGAGCCCGATGGTGCGGGCGACCTCCGCCAGGGCCCGGGCGTTCACGACCGCCGCCCGGAGCTTGGCCAGCCGGCCCTCGGAGAGGGTCGGGTGGGTGACGTAGAGGGTCTCGGTGATGATCACGCCGAGCACCGAGTCGCCGAGGAACTCCAGGCGCTCGTTGGTCGGCAGGTTGCCGTTCTCGTAGGCGTAGGAGCGGTGCGTCAGGGCAAGCTGAAGCAGCTCGGGATCCAGGGTCGGATCTCCGAGCGCCTCACGCAGGTCGTCGCTGTCGGCCGAGCCCGCTGCTGCTGGCAACCCAGGGCCCGCGGTCAGAGGACCTGACGACGGTCGGCCTTGGCGCCGTACTGCCCACAGGTCGGGCAGGCGCGGTGCGGCAGGTGCTTGGCGCCGCAGGCCGGGTTGGTGCAGGTCACGAGCGAGGGCGCGACGGCCTTCCAGGCAGAACGACGGTGACGCGTGTTGCTACGCGACATCTTCCGCTTCGGGACAGCCACGGTTGCTCCTAGGGGTTTCGGGTGGATCGTGCTCGGTGTGGGTCAGGCTTGGGGTGGTGCTTGGTTCTCGTCCACGACGACCTCGCCGAGGGCGGCCCACCTGGGGTCGACCGGCGCGTCGTGCCGATGGTCCGGGTCGTCCGCGAGCCGCGCACCGCACTCGATGCACAGACCCGGGCAGTCGTCCCGGCACAGCGGCTGGAACGGCAGTGCAAGCACCACCGCGTCCCGCAGCAGTGGCTCGAGGTCGATCAGGTCTCCCTCGAGCCGGCTGACCTCGTCGTCCAGGTCGTCACCGCGTGCAGCATGGTCGGGGTCGTCGTAGACGAACAGCTCCTGGATGTCGACCGAGATCGTGTCCTCGATCGCCTCCAGGCACCGTGCGCACTCGCCCACGAGCTCGGCTTGCGCCGTGCCGGTGACGAGCACCCCTTCCATGACCGCCTCGAGCCGCAGATCGATGCCGATCTTGCTGCCCTCGGGAACGCCCAGGATCTCGATGCCAAGCTCTGCAGGCGCCTCGGCGGAGAACGACATCTTGCGTTGCGACCCCGGGCGGCGGCCGAGCTCGCGGGTGTCGAGCACGAGCGGCGCTCTCGGGTCGAGACTGCGCAAGGTGTCACTTCCGTCGTGGTACATGCAGAACTCCGGGAGTCTACCGGCCGATCCGCCGTGCGACCAATCCGAGGGCTCTAGGCCCGGTCCTCGCGGGCCCGCTCGGCCAGCCGCTCGGTCAGCCGGGTGAGCACGTCGGTGGGGATCAGGCCCGAGACGTCGCCGCCGAAGGTGGCGACCTCCTTGACCAGCGAGGAGGCCAGGAAGGAGTACTCCGGGCTGGTCGGGATGAAGACGGTCTCGACGTCGACCAGCGAGGAGTTCATCTGGGCCATCTGCAGCTCGTAGTCGAAGTCGCTCACCGCGCGCAGGCCCTTGACGATGGCGCGGATGCCGCGCTCCTCGCAGAACGTGGTCAGCAGACCCTCGAAGCCCGCCACGGTCACGTTGGGGAAGTCGGCACAGACCTTCTCCAGCATCGACATGCGCTCCTCGGCGGTGAACAGCCTGGCCCGGGACTTGCTCTTGTTGATCCCGACCGCGACCACGACCTCGTCGAAGAGCAGCGACGCCCGCGAGATGATGTCGATGTGACCGTTGGTCACCGGGTCGAAGGATCCCGGGCACACGGCTCGGCGCACCTGGCGCTCCGGATCAGGGTTGTGGGACATCCGCGCGAACGTACCAGAGCACCGTCTCGCCGTACTTCTTCTCCCGGTCGCGCACCAGCCCCGCCGGCCAGGCCGGTTCCGCAGTGCGCGATGACCGCTCCACGACCAGCACCGAGCCGGTGGCCAGCCACTCCTGCTCGACCAGGAGGGTGAGCGCCGCCTGGAGCTCCGCGTTGTCCAGGGCGTACGGCGGGTCGGCGAACACCACGTCGTACGGCGCCCGCGGGTGCTGGGCGAGCACCCTGGCCACCGCCTGCGCGAGCACCTCGACCTTGTGGAAGCGCAGCGTGGCGGCGTTCTCCCCCACCAGCCGAGCCGTACGACGGTCCGACTCGACCGCGGTCACCACCCCGGCGCCGCGGGACATCGCCTCCAGGGCGACAGCGCCCGAGCCGGCGTACAGGTCGAGGAACCGCAGTCCGGTGAGCGAGCCGAGGTCGGCCTCCAGGGTCGAGAACAGCGCCTCACGCACCCGGTCGGACGTCGGCCGGGTCGCCTCACCGCCGGGCGTCTTGAGGCGGCGCCCGCCCGAGGACCCGCCGATGATGCGTGTCATGTGCTGTCTCCCGAGAGGCAATGGGTGCCGTTCATGTCATGTCCAGGAAGTCCGCCTGCTCGGACTGCTCCAGCCAGCGGACGGCCTCGGCGAGCGCGGGCAGGGCGGACAGCCCCGGGTCGGTGGCGAGGTGGGCCGTGGCAGCGGCACGAGCACGCTCGATGACCTCCTCGTCGCGGAGCACCGAGAGCAGCTTGAGGGCGGAACGGCCGCCACTCTGCTCGATGCCGAGCACGTTGCCCTCACGGCGCTGCTCGAGGTCGATCCGGGAGAGCTCGAAGCCGTCGCGGGTGCCGGCCACGGCGACCAGGCGCTCCATCGACGCGCTCACCGGGTCGGCACCGCTGACCAGCAGGCAGAGCCCGGAGTGGCCGCCGCGGCCGATGCGCCCGCGGAGCTGGTGCAGCTGGGAGACGCCGAAGCGGTCGGCGTCGAGGATCACCATCACGGTGGCGTTGGGGACGTCGACCCCGACCTCGATGACGGTCGTGGACACCAGCACATCGACCTCGCCGGCGGCGAAGGACTTCATCACCCGGTCCTTCTCGTCGGGCGGCAGCCGGCCGTGGAGCATCTCGATCCGCAGCCCCTGGAGGGCGCCGTGGGAGAGGTCCGGGGCGACCTCCTCGACGGCGCGCAGCGGCCGCGCCTCGGGCTTGTCCGGGTCGAGCTCGTCGGGGTCGATCCGGGCGCACACGACGTAGGCCTGCCGCCCCTGGGCGACCTCCTCGCGGACCCGCTCCCAGGCCCGCTCCAGCCACTCGGGCCGGGCCAGGATCGGCACCACCGTGGTCTGCACCTCGCCGCGCCCCGCCGGCAGTTCGGTGAGCGTGGAGGTGTCCAGGTCGCCGAAGACGGTCATCGCCACCGTCCGTGGGATCGGGGTCGCCGTCATCACCAGCACGTGCGGCGGGGTGCCCGCCTTGGTGCTCAGCGCGGCGCGCTGCTCCACGCCGAAGCGGTGCTGCTCGTCGACCACGACGAGCCCCAGGTCGGCGAACTGCACCTTGTCCTCCAGCAGCGCGTGGGTGCCGATCACGATCCCCGCCTCCCCGCCCGCGGCCTCGGCGAGCGCCTGCCTGCGGGCCACCGCGTTGAGCGAGCCGGTCAGCAGCGCCACCCGAGTGGCCCCCTCGGCGCCACCCAGGAAGCCACCGGAGGCGAGGTCGCCGAGCATGGCGGTGATCGAGCGCTGGTGCTGCTGGGCGAGCACCTCGGTCGGTGCCAGCAGGGCCGCCTGGCCGCCGGAGTCGACCACCTGGAGCATGGCGCGCAGGGCGACCACGGTCTTGCCCGAGCCGACCTCCCCCTGCAGCAGCCGGTGCATCGGGTGCCCGAGGCCGAGCTCGCCGGAGATCTCTTCCGCGACCGCGCGCTGCCCGTCGGTCAGGGTGAACGGCAGCCGCTCGTCGAAGCGGTCGAGGAGGCCGCCGGGGGCTCCGGGCCGGGGGTTGGCGCGGGTGCCCTCGATGGCGGCCCGGCGCCGGGCGAGGACGGTCTGGGTGACGAAGGCCTCGTCGTACTTCAGCCGCTTCTCGGCGCTCACCTTCTGCGCCCAGGTGTCGGGGCGGTGGATCCAGCGCAGCGCCGGGCCCGCCTCGATCAGGTCCTCGGCCTCGCGCACCTCGGCGGGCAGCACCTCGGGGATCTCCTGGACGAGGTCGAGGGCGAGCCGGATGGTGTCCTCGAACTGCCAGGTGGTCACGCCGGCCACCGAGGCGTAGAGCGGGATCAGGTCGGGCATCTCGGCGAGGTCGTCACCCGCGCCGTACATCCTGGAGGCGGGGTTGGTCAGCTGCCACTGGTTGTTGAACCACTTCAGCCGACCGCTGAACACCCCGACGGCGCCCCGGGGCAGCTCGCTCTCGGCCCGCCAGTCGGCGGTGGACTTGTGCTTGTCGAAGTAGGTGAGCAGCAGGCTGCCGTCCTCGGCCCGGACCCGGACCTCGAGGCGGTACGCCGTGCGGTGCGTACGCCGGTCCTGGTAGGTCTTCTGCACCGACGAGACGACCTCGCCCACCAGCGAGAGCAGGTCGCCCTCGTTCAGCTCCTCGAGCTCGCTGAGCGTCCCCTTGGGGACGTAGCGCCGCGGGTAGATCCCGAGCAGGTCGCCGACCGTCTCGACGCCGGTGGCCTTGATGATCTTGGAGTAGTTCTTGCCGCCCACCACCGAGACGGGCGAGCTCCACGAGACCGCCACTACTCCACCGCCATCAGCAACGGGTAGCGCTCCTGCCCACCCCGGTAGATCGCCACGTCGACTCCCGGGTGGGCCCGCTGGACCCAGTGCTCGCAGGCCTCGGCGAGGTCGCCCGCCTCGGCGCCGGCCACCAGCGTGACCAGCTCGCCACCACCACCGAGCAGCCGCTCCAGCACCCCCGTGGCCACCTCGAAGACGTCCTCGCCCACGATCGCGAAGTCGCCGTGGACCACGCCGAGGATGTCGCCCGCCGAGCAGGGCCCGGCCGAGGTCATCGCGTCCTTGGCGGCCACCGTCACGGCCCCGTGCCGGGCCCCGCGGGCGGCCGCGGTCATCTGGACGACGTCGCTGTCCAGCGGGCGGCCGGGCTCGTGCACGGCCAGGGCGGCGATCCCCTGCACCTGGGCGCGGGTGGGGATCACCACGACGTGGATGCCCTTGGCCTCGGCCTCGTGGGCGGCGGCCTCGGCCACACCGATCGAGTCGGGGTCGTTGGGCAGCACGATGACCTCCTGGGCCCCCGTGGCCTCGATCGCGGCGAGGACCTCGCCGGTGCTGGGCCGCCGGCCGGCGCCGCCCTCGAGGACCTCGGCGCCGGCCTCGGTGAACAGCTCGACCAGGCCGGGCCCGGCGGCGACGATGACCAGCTTGCGGCCGCGGCGCTCGGAGCGCTTGCCGCGGGCGCGCTCGATCTGCTCGGCGAAGTGGGTGACCGAGATGCGTCGTGGCGAGCCGGCGCGGATGCCCGCCTCGACCGCAGCGCCGACGTCGTCGACGTGGATGTGCACGTTCCACAGGCCCTCGCCGCCGACCACGACGAGCGAGTCGCCCAGCGGGCCGAGCTCCTGGCGCAGGGACGGGATGGCGTCGTCACCCGCCTCGAGGAGGTACATCACCTCGTAGGCCGGGCCGTCCTCGGTCAGGTCGCCCGTGGGGACCCGGGCCACCGGGATCGCCGGCGTGCCGAACTGGGGCGCGGTCGTGGTCGCGCGCTGCCCGGTGATCGACGACTCGGCCGAGTCCAGGACAACGCACAGCCCGCGGCCCCCGGCGTCGACGACACCGGCGTCCTTGAGCAGGGGCAGCTGCTCCGGGGTGAGCGCCAGGGCCTCCCGGGCGGCGCTGGCGGCCGCGTGGACCACGGCGCCGAGCCGGTTCTCAGGATCCTTCGCGGCCAGCGACGCCGCCTCGGAGGCGGCCCGGGCCACGGACAGGATCGTGCCCTCGACCGGCTTGCCGACCGCGGAGTACGCCGCGTCGGTGGCCAGCGCCATCCCCTCGGCGAACACCTCCGCCGACCGGTCCTCCGGCCCGGCCCGGCCGATGCGGCGCAGCAGCGCCCCGACCAGCTGGCTGAGGATCACCCCGGAGTTGCCCCGCGCGCCCAGCAGGGCGCCCCGTGAGTAGGCCTGCATCGCGGCCCGCAGGTCACCCGGGTCCTCCTCCAGGGCGGCCAGCATCGTGTCCCGCGCGGCCTCGACGGTCAGGAACATGTTGGTGCCGGTGTCGCCGTCCGGGACCGGGTAGACGTTGAGGGCGTCGATCTCCTCGCGCGCCGCCGACAGCCCGTCCACCGCGAGCTCGGCGAATCGGCGTACGACGTCGAGGTCGAAGGTGGCGACCTCCTCGCGTGCTGGCATGCGTCGTACTCTCCCGGGGCGTGCGTGGTGAGGGATCACCGTAGTTGTTCGCGCCTCGGTCCCGCTCGATTCGCGTCCGGCCATGGCTCTGAGTTATTCTCGTGCGGTTGTCCGGACCATCTTTCATGATGGGTGTCGGACCCCCATTCGAATCCCTAGTAATACCCGAGGAGTGCCCGGTGGCCGCCGTCTGCGACATCTGCGCCAAGAAGCCTGGTTTCGGCAACAACCGACCCTGGTCGCGCAAGATCACGAAGCGTCGCTTCGACCCGAACATCCAGCGCGTCCGCGCCACCGTCAACGGAACGCCGAAGCGCCTCAACGTGTGCACCGGCTGCCTCAAGGCCGGCAAGGTCTCCCGCTGACCCCCTGAACATCCACCGGGACGCCGCCTCCGAGACCTCGGAGGCGGCGTCTTGGCTTTCCCGGGCTACTGGAAGTGGGACCAGCCGGTCGGTCCGTCGTACGCCGCGCCGTCGACCGTGACCACCGGCCCGGCCTCCCCCGCCTCACCGACCGACCCGATCGCGGTGAAGCCCTCGGGCAGGGCCGTGCCGGCCGGGAAGGTCGCCACGATGGCGTGGTCGTCACCGCCGCCGAGGACGAACTGCATCGGGTCGACGCCGAGGGCCGACCCCACCGCGTGCATCGGGTCGGCGAGCTCGAAGGCGTCGCGGCGGACGTCGACGGCCACGCCCGAGTCGTGGGCCACATGACCGAGGTCGGCGAGCAGGCCGTCGGAGACGTCGATCATCGACGTGGCCCCGGCCTGGGCGGCGAGCGGGCCCGCGGCGTACGGCGGCTGCGGGCGCTGGTAGGCCTCGACGAGGGCGCGCGGCGACCGGAACCCGCGGGCCAGCACGGCCAGCCCCGCGGCGGCCCAGCCCTGGCGACCGGCCATCGCGACCACGTCCCCGGCCCGCGCACCGCTGCGCAGGACCGGGGCGATGTCGCAGGTGCCGAGCACCGTGACCGCGATCACGACCTCCTTCGCGGTGGTCAGGTCGCCGCCGACGACGCTGGCACCCACCAGGGCGGCCTCCTCGGCGATGCCGTCGGCCAGGTCGATCGCCCACGCCACGGGCAGGTCGGCGGGAGCGCCGAGCCCCACGGTGAGCGAGTGCGCGGTGCCGCCCATCGCGTTGATGTCGGAGAGGTTGGAGGCGGCGGCCTTGCGACCGATGTCACGGGCCGGCGCCCACTCGCGCCGGAAGTGCCGGCCCTCCACCAGCAGGTCCGTCGAGACGACCACGTGGCCCCGGGGTGTTCGCAGGACGGCCGCGTCGTCACCCGGGCCGACGAAGACCTGGGATCCCTGGTCGAACCGGCCGGACAGCGCGGAGATCAGGCCGAACTCCCCCACGTCGGCCAGCGTGGCGTCGGGAGGGAACGGCTGGGAGGGACTCATGGCGCCATCCCACCAGATCGTCGGGCCGGTTCCGCCGGGGCCGTCGGTTCCACCGGGGTCGGTCGTCCGGTAGGTTGCGAGACGGTTCAGATCTTTTCGATCCATCGAGGGAGTCCACATGGTCGTCCAGGCCTACATCCTGATCCAGACCGATGTCGGCAAGGCCGCTGAGGTAGCTCAACGGATCACCGACATCAAGGGCGTCATCCTCGCGGAGGACGTCACGGGTCCCTACGACGTGATCGTGCGCGCCGAGGCGCGCAACGTCGACGAGCTGGGCAAGCTGGTCGTCGCCAAGGTGCAGACCCTCGACGGCATCACCCGCACGCTCACGTGTCCCGTCGTCCACATCTGACGCACCCGTCGGCCACCCCGCTGCGAACGTCGGCGCGACGCCCGTCACCCCTCGGGGTGGCGGGCGTCCTCGCGCTCCTGGCCCTGCTGCTCACCGGGTGCAAGGTCGACGTGCCCGACACCGACGTCCCCACCTCCCAGCGCCAGGCGTGCCGCTCCCTGGTCACTGCGCTGCCCGACCACGTCTCGGACCAGGATCGGCGCGGGACCACGGGCAACCCGCTCGGGGCGGCGTGGGGCGACCCGGCCATCGTGCTGCGCTGCGGCGTCGGGACGCCGGCCGGCTATGACCCCCTCGTGGGCTGCCAGACCGTCAACGGCATGGACTGGTTCATCCCCGAGGCGGGGATGAACGACCAGCAGGTCGACGTGGTGATGACGACCTACGGGCGGGTGCCCGCGGTCGAGGTCCGGCTGCCGGCGGAGTACCGCCCGCCCGTGGCCGCGATGGTCGACCTGGCGGCCACGATCGCCAAGCACACCAAGGTGGTCAAGAGCTGCTCGTGACCGCGGTGGTCAGCGCAGCCCGGTGCTGCGCTCGCTCGCCAGGCGGACGAGCCGCTCGACCAGCTCGGGGTAGGTCAGGCCGGAGGCCTGCCAGAGCAGCGGGAACATCGAGGTCGCGGTGAAGCCGGGCATCGTCTCCACCTCGTTGACGACCACGCGACCGTCCTTGAGGACGAAGAAGTCCACCCGGGCCAGGCCCTCGACGTCGAGCGCCTCGAAGGCGCGCACGGCCAGCTCACGGACCGTGTCCGCGACGTCCTCGTTGAGGGACGCGGGGATCTGGAAGCTCTCCTCGAGGTACTTCGCCTCGAAGTCGTAGAACGCGTGCTCGGCGCCGACCTTGATCTCCGCGAGCTCGCTGGTCTCCGGCTCGCCCCCGTCGAGGCCCTGGAGCACGCCGATCTCCACCTCGCGGGCGTTCACCGCGGCCGTCTCGACCAGCACCTTCGGGTCGAACCGCCGTGCCTCCTCGATCGCCGCGTCGAGGGCGTCGGCCGAGTCCACCCGGGTGATCCCGAAGCTCGACCCGGCGCGGGCCGGTTTCACGAAGACGGGGTAGTCGAGCGCCTCGACGGCCTCGCGGATCGCCGCCGGGTCGTGCTCCCACTGGCGCTGGCGCACCAGCACGTAGGGCAGCACCGGCAGGCCGGCCGCGAGGAAGAGCTGCTTCATGAAGTGCTTGTCGGTGCCCACCGCGCTGGAGAGGACCCCTGCTCCGACGTACCGCACCCCGGACATCTCCAGGAGCCCCTGCAGGGTGCCGTCCTGGCCCCAGGGGCCGTGCATCACCGGGAAAACCACGTCGACCTCGCCGAGGACCGTCGGCACGTCGCCCGGCTCGGTGACGACCAGGCCCTGACCGGGCGTCAACGAGATCTCACGGTCGCCCGTGACCGAGGGCAGCTCGCCCCCGGGCCCGAGGGCGAGGTGGCCCGGCTCCGCGGACTCGAGCACCCAACGGCCATCAGGGGCGATGCCGACCGGCACCACGTCGTACTTCTCGGGATCCAGCGCCGCGATCACGCTCCCGGCGGAGATGCAGGAGATGGAGTGCTCGCTGGAGCGGCCCCCGAAGACGACGGCGACCCGTGGCTTGCTCACGGTCCCGACCCTATAGGCGGCACTGGCGGCAAATACGCTGGCGACATGCGCCCCGCCACCCAAGCTGTCCACCTCGGTCGCCCGCCCCACGAGGCGGACCAGCCCCTCAACGCCCCGATCACGATGGCCTCGACGTACGTCGCGGGCGGGGACCTGGAGTACGGCCGCTACACCAACCCCACCTGGACCGCCTTCGAGGACGCGCTCGGCGGGCTCGAGGGAGGCCGCTGCCTGGCCTTCGCGAGCGGGCTCGCTGCCGTGGGGACCCTCTTCGACCTGGTCGGCCAGGGCGAGAAGGTGGTGGCGCCCCGGCACTCCTACACCGGGTCGGTCCTGCAGCTCGGCGACCTCGAGCTGCGGGGGCGGGTCACGCCCGTGCTCGTGGACATCACCGACACCGACGCGGTCGTGGCCGCCTGCGAGGACGCGTCCCTGGTGTGGCTGGAGTCACCGACCAACCCGGCGATGGAGGTCGCGGACGTGCCGACCATCACGGCGGCGGCCCACGACGCCGGGGCCTACGTCGTGGTCGACAACACCTTCGCCACCCCGATCCTGCAGCGGCCGCTCGAGTGGGGCGTCGACCTGGTGGTGCACTCGGCCACGAAGTACATCGCCGGCCACTCCGACCTGCTGATGGGAGCGGTCCTCACCCGCGACGACCAGCTCTACGACGTGCTCAAGGCCCGGCGGGACCTGTTCGGGGCGATCCCCGGCACCTTCGAGGCGTGGCTCGCCCTGCGCGGGCTGCGGACCCTGCAGCTGCGCGTGGAGAAGGCCCAGGCCAACGCCCAGGAGCTCGTCCGCCGCCTCCGGGAGCGCCCCGACCTCGAGGAGGTCCGCTACCCGGGCTTCGGCGGGATGATCGCGATCGTGCTGCCGAACGGCGGCCTCGCCGACCTCGTCCAGCACGCCACCGAGCTGTGGGTCTACGCGACCTCGCTCGGCGGCGTCGAGTCCACCCTCGAGCGCCGCCGTCGCTGGAAGGCCGAGGCCAGCACCATCCCCGACGGCCTGATCCGCCTCTCGGTGGGCATCGAAGACGTAGAGGACCTGTGGGACGACCTGGCGCATGCGCTGGACAGCGCCCGGGAGTAGCGCCCCTCCACTGCTTGTGAGCCCGGCCCGGCGTGTGCTCCCCGGTTCCACGCCTCCGGTCGACTTGACTCCTTCCAGGCTCGGTGTGACTCCGGTCACATCACGAGCCGCCGCGCTCCGTCTGGCGGCGCGGCTCGGGACGCACGCGGGAGGCAGTCCATGAAGCGAGTCACACGGATCATCGCGAGCGCCGTGATCGCGCTCGCCGTCGTCTTCGTCGGCACCCGGGTCGCCGGGGTCGGGTCGACGGAGGACGTGGCCCAGAAGGGGGCGGCGCTCGCCGTCACCCGCACCACCCCGGACCGCGGGACCGAACGACGCGTCGGCGCGCTGCTCGCGCGGATGACGGTGAAGGAGAAGCTGCAGCAGGTCCAGCTGCTCTCCGACGGCCAGATCACCGACGCGGACGCCAAAGCGGGTGTCGGTGGGGTGTTCTCACTGACCGACCCGGCGAAGATCGAGCGCTTCCAGCGGATCGCGGTCGAGCAGTCCCGGCTGCACATCCCGATCCTGTTCGCCTACGACACCATCCACGGCTACCGGACGATCTTCCCGGTCCCGCTCGGCGCAGCGAGCTCCTTCGACCCCGCGGTGGCGCGGACCGACGCGAGCATCGGCGCTCGCGAGTCAGCCACCGTCGGCATCAAGCAGGTCTACAGCCCGATGGTCGACGTCTCCCACGAGCCGCGCTGGGGCCGCATCGTCGAGGGCAATGGCGAGGACCCGTTCCTCGGCTCCGCGATGGCCGCGGCCCGCGTCAAGGGCGCCCAGGGCAGCGACTACGCCGCCCCCGACAAGGCCGTGACCAGCGTCAAGCACTTCGTGGCGTACGGCGCGCCGGAGGGCGGTCGTGACTACAACACCACCGACGTGTCCGAGTCGCGGCTGCGCAACCTCTACCTGCCGCCGTTCCAGGCCGCCATCGACGCCGGGTCGGACACGGTGATGTGCTCGTTCAACTCGCTCAACGGCGTACCGGGCTGCGCCAACCACGACACCGAGACCGGCATCTTGAAGAAGGAGTGGGGCTTCGACGGGTTCGTCGAGAGCGACTACACCGCCGTCTCCGAGCTGCGCGCCTGCCCGGCGGTCAAGCCGCTCGACTACCCCTGCGGGCACGGCACCGCTGCCGACGGGGCCGAGGCCGGCGCCGACGCGCTGATGGCGGGCACCGACTCCGAGATGGTCAGCACCAACCTTCGCGACAACGGGGTGCAGCTGCTCGCGCAGAAGCGGATCTCGATGAGCCGCCTCGACGACGCCGTACGCCGCATCCTGCGGGTGAAGTTCCGGGCGGGCCTGTTCGAGCACCCCTACGTCGACCAGGCCAAGGCCGTCGACCCGAAGTCCTTCGTGACCGCGCCCGATCGCACGGCCGCGCGCACCGCCGCCTCGCGCTCGATGGTGCTGCTCAAGAACACGGCCAGCGCGCTGCCGCTCGACCCGCGGAAGAAGACCGCCGTGATCGGGCCGCTGGGCGACAACCAGCACGCGATGCTCGGCCCCTGGTGGGGCAAGGGCGTCGACACCGACGCGGTGAGCGTGTGGACCGGCGTCAAGGCCCAGTCGCCCGGTGCGACGTACAGCCCCGGCTGCACGCTCGAGCCCCTCGAGCCGCCCGCGAACACACCGGCCAGCGAGTGCGGGACGACCACCGGCTTCGCGGATGCTCTCGCGAAGGCCAAGGCCGCCGACCAGGTGGTGCTGGCCCTCGGCGAGTCGCGCGAGATGAGCGGCGAGGCCACCTCCCGGTCGACCATCGACCTCCCGGGAAAGCAGCAGGAGCTGATCGACGCCGTCGCCGCGACCGGCAAGCCGTTCGTGGTGGTCCTGTTCAACGGCCGGCCGCTCACGCTGTCCAAGGTGGCCGCCACCTCGCCCGCGATCCTCGAGGCATGGTTCCCGGGGATCGAGGCCGGCAACGCCGTCGCCGACGTCCTCTTCGGCAAGGTCGACCCCGGCGGCAAGCTGCCGGTCTCCTTCCCGCAGAACATCGGGCAGGTGCCGATCTACTACAACCACGAGCCGACGGGACGGCCGTGCGACGTGACACAGAAGTACACCTCGCGCTACCGCGACCTGACCACCTGCGACCCGCTCTACTCCTTCGGGTTCGGCCTCAGCTACACCACCTTCGCCACCTCCGACCTCACCCTGGACAAGACCCGGGTCAGCGGTCGCGGCCAGGTGCGCGCCAGCGTGACGGTGCGGAACACGGGCAACCGGGCGGGTGACGACGTCGTACAGCTCTACCTGCACGACCCGGTCGCCAGCCTGTCCCAGCCCGTACGCCGGCTGCGCGGCTTCGAGCGCGTCACCCTGAAGCCGGGCGAGTCCCGCAAGGTCAGCTTCACGATCGACCGCGACGACTTCGGCTTCTACGACAACCACGGCAGGTTCGTCGTCGAGCCCGGGACGATCGAGCTCTACGCCGGCGACTCGTCGCAGGCGACCCTGGAGAAGACCTTCGAGGTGACTCGCTAGCCCGGCGCCGGATTCGCTCTTCCGCGAGGATGTGACCGTGAGCGACGACGACCAGCTGGCAGAGGCCTTCGAGGGGGAGCGCAACCGGCTCCGGTCGGTGGCCTACCGGATCCTCGGGTCGGCGAACGAGGCCGACGACGCCGTCCAGGAGGCGTGGCTGCGCCTGCAGCGCACCGAGGGCATCGACAACCTCGGCGGCTGGCTGACCACCGTGGTGAGCCGCGTGTGCCTGGACATGCTGCGGTCGCGGCAGAGCCGCCGTGAGGACCCGTACGCCGAGGTAGCCGACGCCGCGACCGTCGCCGGGGACGAGCCCGGTCACCCGGAGTTCGAGGCCGAGCTGGCCGACTCGGTGGGCAGCGCCATGCTCGTCGTACTCCAGACCCTGGCGCCGGCCGAACGGCTGGCGTTCGTGCTGCACGACATGTTCGCGGTGCCGTTCGAGGAGATCGCCACGATCGTCGGCCGCTCCCCCGCCGCGACCCGTCAGCTCGCGAGCCGCGGTCGGCGGCGGGTGCAGCAGCCGGACCAGGTGAGCGGCACCGGAGACCGGGAGATCGTCGACGCGTTCCTGCTGGCCTCGCGCTCCGGGGACTTCGAGAGGCTGCTGTCGCTGCTGGACCCCGACGCCGTCGTACGCTCCGACGCGGCCGCGACGGCGATGGGCTCGGAGGAGCTGATCACCGGGGCTCGTGCCATCGCCGAGGCCTACACCGGGCGGGCCGTGGCCCTGCGCCCGGCCATCGTCGACGGCGCCCCAGGTGCTGCATGGGTGCACGCGAAGGAGACCAAGGTGGCGTTCGCGTTCACTGTCGCCGACGGCCGGATCACCGAGATCGAGCTGCTGGCCGACCCGATCGTGACCGTGCCGGCGAGAGTGGAGCTGGTCCGCCGCGTCCGCCGCCCCTTGTGACGGCGGCGAGGCGCGGCTCAGTCGCGCTCGTGCTTCGTGTCCCTCGCGATGAAGGCGTACATCATGTCCCGGGCGCTCATCTCGCCCGCGACCACCGCGGCGACGTGCTGGGCCACCGGGGCGTCGACGCCGTTGCGGTCGGCGAGGTCGAAGATCGAGGCGCACGACTTGGCGCCCTCGGCGACCTGGCGGGTGGAGGCGACGATCTCCTCGGTGGTCATGCCCTGGCCGAGCTTCTCGCCGAAGGTGCGGTTGCGCGAGAGCGGTGAGGAGCAGGTCGCGACCAGGTCACCGAGGCCGGCCAGGCCCATCAGGGTGAGCGGGTCGGCGCCGAGCTTCATCGCCAGGCGCGCGGTCTCCGCGAGGCCGCGGGTGATCAGCGACGCGGTGGTGTTGTCGCCGAAGCCGAGGCCGACGGCCATCCCGACGCACAGCGCGACCACGTTCTTGTAGGCGCCGCCGAGCTCGCAGCCGAGCACGTCGGTGCTGCGGTAGGGGCGGAACGCCTGGGAGTGGCAGAGGTCCTGCAGCCGCTGGGCGACGGCCTCGTCGGCGCACGCGATCACGCTGGCCGCCGGCTCGCGCAGCGCGATCTCGCGAGCCAGGTTGGGTCCGCTGACCACGGCGATGCGCTCGGGCCCGGCGCCGGTGACCTCGGAGATCACCTCGCTCATCCGCTTCGTGGTGCCGAGCTCGATGCCCTTCATCACGGACACGAAGACCGCGTCGCTCGGCATCACCTCGGCCCACTGGCCGAGGTTCTCGCGCAGCTTCTGCGACGGCACGGAGAGCACGACGAACTCCGCGTCGGCCGCGGCCTCGGCCGGGTCGGCGGTGGCCCGGATCGTCTCCGGCAGCTCGATCCCCGGGAAGTAGTCGGTGTTCTCGTGACGCTCGTTGATCGCCTTGCACACCTCGGGCCGGCGTCCCCAGATGGTGACGTCGTTGCCCGCGTCGGCGAGCACCAGGCTGAACGCCGTACCCCAGGAGCCGGCACCGAACACCGCGACCTTGCTCATCGCCCTACCCCCGCTTCTTCTTGCGAGGGTTGCCGATCTCGGTGACCCCGGAACTCCTCGGGTCGAAGCGTACGGCGGGGGCCTTCTCGCCGCGCAGCTCCTCGACGAGTTCGGTGATCGCGCCCATGATCCGGTCGGTCGCCTCGTGGAGCACGGCGTTGGTGATCGGTCGCCCCATCAGGTCGCTGAGGTCGACGGGGTCGCCGGCCATGTAGTGCGCCGTACGACGAGGGAACACGTGCGGCCGAAGCGTGTACGCCGGGAGGATGTCCTGCGCTCCCCACTGCCCGATCGGGATCACGGGGCACCCGGTCGTCAGCGCGATCCGGGCCGCTCCGGTCTTGCCACGCATCGGCCAGCCGTCGGGGTCCTTGGTGATCGTGCCCTCGGGGTAGACCCCGATGCACTCGCCCTGCTGGACCGCCTCGACCGCGGCGGCGAACGCGCTCGCCGCCCCCTCGGTCAGCCGTCGTACGGGGATCTGGCCGGCGTCGGTGACGATGTGCTTCACCACCGGCGTGCGGAACAGCGCGTCCTTCGTCAGGTAGCGGACCAGCCGCCCGTTCTCGTAGAGGAAGAACCCCAGGGTCATCGGATCGAGGTGCGAGATGTGGTTCACCGCGACGACGCAGCCGCCCGTGGCGGGGACCTTCTCCCCGTCGACCCAGTCCCGCTTGGTGAAGGCCAGCAACGTGGGCTTGACGATGGCGACGACGGTCGTCCACGCCCAGCCGCGCTTCTGCTGCAGCCGCCGAACCTTCGCCACCCTGACCCCCTCGGTCTCCCGGTCACACGTCGCAGCGAGCCTACTGCCCCGACCGGCCGTCGCCGGGCTGTGCACGCGCCGCATTCCAGCCCGCCCCGTGGAGACACCGCGCAGGCTGAGAGGATCGGGAGCGATGCCGCACACGTTCGCCCTCCTGATGCCGGTCAAGACCTTGAGCCTGGCCAAGTCGCGGCTCGACGCACCCGGCCCCGAGCAGCGAGAACCGCTGATGCGGGCCTTCGCCCTCGACGCGATCGAGGCGGCGATCCATAGCCCCGCAGTGGGGCAGGTGTACGTCGTCACCGACGAGTCCGGCTTCGAGACCGGCGGGGCGATCCGCCTCCCCGACGAGGGTGACGGCGACCTCAACCGGGCGCTGCACCACGCGTCCGTCCGCGCCCGCCTGCTCGACCCGACCCTCGGTGTGGCCGCGATGTGCGCCGACCTGCCGGCCCTGCAGACCGGCGACCTCGACGCGGCACTGGCCGCCGGGATGACCCCGCGCTGGTTCGTCGCCGATGCGTCCGGCTCGGGTACGACGCTGCTGGCCGCCGCCCCCGGCGTCGACCTCGACCCGCACTTCGGCCCGGAGTCGGCCCGCCGCCATGAGCGGTCCGGGGCCCGCCCCGTCCGGGCCGAGGTGACCAGCCTGCGGATGGACGTCGACACCGGGGCCGACCTGACAAAGGCCAGGGAGCTGGGGGTGGGCCGTCATACGGCGCAAGCACTCACCCACGCCCACCAGCTCCCCTTGTAACGCGGGGTTCTGGTCGCTGAGTGCCCGTCCGGCGCCTTGCTCGGCGTCAACAACTCCGCGTTACAAGCCGGAGCGGCGGCCACCCTCCCGGGTGACCGCCGCTCCGTCTGCTGCGTGGGTCAGGACTTCTTGGCCGCGGCCTTCTTGGCCGCGGCCTTCTTGGCCGGGGCCTTCTTGGCAGCCGTCTTCTTGGCCGGGGCCTTCTTGGCAGCCGCCGTCTTCTTGGCCGGAGCCGCCTTCTTCGCCGGCGACGCCTTCTTGGCCGTGGTGGTGCTGGTCGACTTCTTCGCCGGCGACGCCTTCTTGGCGGTCGTAGTCGTGGCCGTGGACTTCTTGGCCGGGCTCGCCTTCTTCGCCGGAGCCGACTTCTTGGCGGCTGCCTTCTTGGCCGGAGCCGCCTTCTTAGCGGTCGACGCCTTCTTGGCCGGAGCCTTCTTGGCGGCGGCCTTCTTGGTGGTCGAGCTGCCGGTGACAGCGGCGGCCGTCTTGCGCACCGCCGGCTTGGCGGCAGCAGGGGCTGCCTTCTCGACCGCCGCGAAGGTCAGCTTCGGCAGCTTCTTCGCACCTGAGACGACGTCCTTGAGCTGTGCGCCGGGCTTGAAGGCCGGAACGGCCTTCTTCTTGGCCTTGATCCGCGCACCTGTCGACGGGTTGCGAACCCACCGCGCGTCGCGAATCCGCTTCTCGAACGACCCGAAGCCGGTGATGGCGACCTTCTCGCCCTTCGCGACCTCTCGGGTGATGGTGTCGAGTACGGACTCGAGCGCGTGCGCAGCCTGCTTGCGGTTGCCTTCGTAGCGTGCGGCGAGCGCGTCGATCAACTGACTCTTGTTCACAAGCTTCCCTTTCGTGAACGTCGGCCGAGCTCCATGCCCGACTAATCCCTTGCACGCTAGGGAAAAGTGACACGGACCACAATGGGAAAGACGCGTGTCGCGCCGTTGATATGCCGAAAACCCCAGCAGATCAGTGAATTGTGACCGGTTTCCACGTCGGGCGCGTTTTTTCGAAGGCTTCGATGTCTTCTTCGTGCGAGAGCGTGATGCCCACGTCGTCGAGTCCTTCGAGCAGCCGCCAGCGGGTGTAGTCGTCGATGTCGAAGGAGTCCTCGATCGCGTCGGGACCCTCACCAGCCTTGACGGTTCGTGTCTCCAGGTCGACGGTGACCGTGGCCCCGGGGAACTCCTCGAGGTGGTCCCAGAGTCGCTGCACGACCTTCTCGTCGACCTGTGCGGCCACGAGCCCGGACTTGCCGGAGTTGCCGCGGAAGATGTCGGCGAAGCGTGGGCTGATCACGGCGCGGAACCCGTAGTTCTGCAGGGCCCACACGGCGTGCTCGCGCGACGAGCCGGTGCCGAAGTCGGGTCCGGCGACGAGCACCGAGCCCGCGGCGTACTCCGGCTTGTTGAGCACGAACGACGGATCCCCCCGCCAGGCTGCGAAAAGTCCGTCCTCGAAGCCGGTGCGGGTGACCCGCTTGAGGTAGACCGCGGGGATGATCTGGTCGGTGTCGACGTTGCTGCGGCGCAGCGGCACGCCGACGCCGGTGTGGGTCGAGAACTTCTCCATGGTCAGGCCCTTCCGTCGGTCGCGCCGGTCGAAACCAGCTCGGGCAGGTCGGCGGGCGAGCTCAGCGTGCCCCGGACCGCGGTGGCAGCAGCGACCGGGACCGAGACGAGGTGCGTACGTCCGCCCTTGCCCTGGCGCCCTTCGAAGTTGCGGTTCGACGTCGAGGCGCTGCGCTCCCCCGGAGTGAGCTGGTCGGGGTTCATGCCGAGACACATGGAGCAACCAGCACCCCGCCACTCGGCGCCGGCCTCCTTGAAGATGATGTCGAGGCCCTCGTCCTCGGCCTGCATGCGCACGCGCACCGACCCGGGTACGACGAGCAGCCGGGTGTCCTTGTCGACGGTGCGGCCCTTGATGATCTCGGCGGCCAGGCGCAGGTCCTCGATGCGGCCGTTGGTGCACGAGCCGACGAAGACGGTGTCGACCTTGACCTCGCGCATCGGGGTGCCGGCCTCGAGCGCCATGTACTCCAGCGCCTTCTCCGCGCCGACGCGCTCGTCGGCGTCCTCGAACTGCGCGGGGTCGGGCACCGTGCCGCCGAGCTGCACGCCCTGACCGGGGTTGGTCCCCCACGTGACGAAGGGCGTCATCGTCGAGGCGTCGAGCACGATCTCCTTGTCGAAGCGGGCGTCGTCGTCGGTGACCAGCGACTTCCAGTGCTCGACCGCGGCGTCCCAGTCGGCGCCCTTCGGCGCTTCGGGCCGTCCCTCGATGTAGTCGAAGGTGGTCTTGTCGGGAGCGATCAGGCCGGCCTTCGCGCCCCACTCGATGCTCATGTTGCACACGGTCATCCGGCCCTCCATGGAGAGCGCCTCGATGGCCGGGCCGCGGTACTCCACGATGTAGCCCTGGCCGCCGCCGGTGCCGGTCTGCGTGATCAGCGTGAGCACGAGGTCCTTGGCGGTGACGCCGTCGGGCAGGTCTCCCGTGACGGTGACCGCCATCGTCTTGGGCCGGGCCTGCATCAGCGTCTGGGTGGCGAGCACGTGCTCGACCTCGGAGGTGCCGATGCCGAAGGCGATCGCGCCGAAGGCGCCGTGGGTGGAGGTGTGCGAGTCACCGCACACGATCGTCATGCCCGGCTGGGTCAGGCCGAGCTGTGGGCCGATGATGTGCACGATGCCCTGCTCGACGTCACCGAGCGGGTGGGAGCGAACACCGAACTCCTCGGTGTTCTTGCGCAGCGTCTCGACCTGCGTGCGCGAGACCGGGTCGGCGATCGGCTTGTCCCAGTCGACCGTGGGGACGTTGTGGTCCTCGGTCGCCAGGGTCAGGTCGGGGCGGCGTACGGAGCGACCGGCGAGCCGCAGACCGTCGAAGGCCTGGGGCGAGGTCACCTCGTGAATGAGGTGGAGATCGATGAAGAGAAGATCCGGCTCACCCTCGGCACTGCGCACGACATGTTCGTCCCACACTTTTTCCGACAGTGTTTTACCCATATCCGAATCCTTTCTGCTTCGTTTCACATACTGAACGCCTCAAGCGAGTGGGGCGTGGACCACCTTACTTTGCATCCCACTAGACGAGACGGCAGTATTACGATATGGACAATACAAGCGGAGTCGGCGTACTCGACAAAGCCGCTCTGGTGCTCGCTGCACTGGAGTCAGGTCCTGCCACGCTGGCCGGACTGGTGGCCGGAACCGGCCTGGCGCGCCCCACGGCGCACCGCCTGGCCGTGGCCCTCGAGCACCACCGCCTGGTGGCTCGCGACATGCAGGGACGCTTCGTCCTCGGCCCCCGGCTCGCCGAGCTCTCGGCCGCCGCCGGCGAGGACCGCCTCCTGGCCACCGCCGGCCCGGTGCTCGCGCGGTTGCGCGACATCACCGGGGAGTCGGCCCAGCTGTGGCGTCGCCAGGGCGAGCACCGCGTGTGCGTCGCCGCGGCCGAGCGTCCCAGCGGACTGCGCGACACGATCCCGATCGGTTCCCAGCTGACGATGCGTGCGGGTTCCGCCGCCCAGGTGCTGCTCGCCTGGGAGGACCCGGAGCGCATGCACCGCGGGCTGCAGAACGCCGCCTACTCCGCCACCGCTCTCGCCGGCATCCGCCGCCGCGGCTGGGCGCAGTCGGTCGGCGAGCGCGAGCAGGGCGTCGCCTCGGTCTCCGCGCCGGTCCGCTCCCCCAGCGGCAAGATCATCGCCGCCGTGTCGGTCTCCGGTCCGCTCGAGCGGCTCTCACGCCAGCCCGGCCGCATGCACGCCCCCGCAGTGCTCGCTGCTGCCGAGCGCCTCTCCGAGTCACTGCGCCGCGCCGCGGCCGAGTAGGCCGGTCGGCCGCAGTTTCACTGGGTCTTCACTGGGTCTTCACTGGGTCCCCAGTGAAGACCCAGTGAAACTTCACCCCGCGCCTCCCTTGGGGACCTCCCGCAGGTCCGTCACGTCGTAGCGTGGCGGGTACACCGGGCCGGCTTAAGTGTAGTCTCCCGCTGGACTTAACCGGATGTCCCAGATCGGAGGGCGCATGGCTGCGACCGTCGCGCCCACCACCGTCACCGACGCGCACGTCGTCGTGCCCGCGGACGTGGTCGGTCCGGTCGTGGTGTCCTTCGACGAACGGTTCGTCTGGTCGTTCTCCCCGCCGCGCGACGGGGTCCGCACCCGCGCCGGCTGGCAGGTCGCCTGGCCCGAGGTGCTGGTGCCGAAGCTGGACGGCACCACGCAGGTCCGGCTCGCCGACCCGACCGGGGCCGACGTGCACTTCGACGACCCGGTGTCGTTCCACGGGAGCTCCGCGCGGCTCGAGCTCAACGACGCGCACGGCCACCCGCTGTCCGTCGACTCGGCCGGGCACCTCACGCGGGCCTTCTCCGAGACCGGCGACGACGTACGCCGCCACATCGTCGAGGGCACCGCCCGGGCCATCGCGGACCTGCGCGACCGGATCGGGATCGACGCACACGTCAGCTACGGCTGCCTGCTCGGTGCCGTGCGCGAGGGACGGATGATCGGCCACGACTCCGACTCCGACCTCGCCTACCTCAGCGCCCACACCGAGCCGGCCGACATCATCCTGGAGTCCTACCGGATGGAGCGCGAGCTGCGCGAGCTCGGTTGGAGGGTCGTCCGGATGTCGGGTGCCGACCTCAAGCTGTTCCTGCCGCTCCCCGACGGCCGCACCGTGCACGTCGACGTGTTCGGGGCGTTCCACGTCGGCGACGTCTTCTACCAGCTGGGTGGGCGCAGCGGGCACCTCCCGCGCGAGGCGCTGACGCCCGCGTCGACCGTGGTCCTGGAGGGCATCGAGCTCGCCGCCCCCGCAGATCCCGAGGCGGTGCTCGAGTTCCTCTACGGCCCGAGCTGGCGCGTCCCCGACCCCGCCTTCCAGCCGGTCGACCCGCTGCCCGGCCTGCGCCGCATCGACGGCTGGCTCCGGGGCTTCCGGACCCACGTCGTGACCTGGAACGAGATGTTCCGCTACCGACGCGGTGACATCCCCAACGGCAGCTCCACGTTCGCGACGTGGGCGGCGGCCCGGATGCCGGCCGGAGCCCGCGTCATCGACCTGGGCTGCGGCAACGGCCGCGACTCGGTCTGGTTCGCCGGCCAGGAGCACCCGGTCGTGTCCTTCGACTTCGCCGGTGCCGCGCTGCGGCAGACCCGGCGCAAGCTGACCCGCCACGGTGAGGTCGACCCCGACGTACGCGTGCTGGTGCTCAACGACACCCGCACCGCACTCCTGGCCGGCGCCGAGCTGGCCCGGGAGACCGAGGCGCCCTACCTCTACGCGCGCGGGCTGGTGGGTTGCCTCGACGAGGAGGCCCGCCGCAACCTGTGGCGGCTGGGGTCGATGGCGCTGCGGCGCGGCGGCGCCCTCTTCCTGGAGTACGCCGCCGCGGCCCGCGGCCTGCCGCAGAGCACGACGGACGGCCTCGTCCAGCGGGTCGACACCGACGACCTGGTCCGCGAGATCGAGGCCGCCGGCGGCCGCGTCACGCATCGCGAGGAGGGTCCTGGCCAGGACTTCTTCGACGCTCCCGACCCACGCACCGCCCGCCTCGAGGTCCGCTGGTCCCCCGTTCCCGCCACCCCCACCCACCGTCCAGGAGCAGCCATGAGCGAGTCGATCGAGACACCCCGAGGGTTCTTCCGCACGGCCCTCTCCCTACCGGAGCTGGCCCGCGACCTCAAGGACGCGGTGCACGAGAACCGCCGGCTCAACCGGCGCATCGCCGAGCTCACCGACGTGGTCACCGAGCTGCTGATCCCCGTCGCGGATCGCGACGAGGCCAAGGTGCAGGAGCTCCTCGAGGCCTACCGGCGCACGACGCTGGCCCCCTAGGCCTGCTTCTCGCCCGGCGGGTCGGCCTCGTCCGGGTCGTCGGTCGGGTCGAGGAAGACGTGCCGCACGATCGGGTGCGCCTCCCGGACCCGGCGCTCGACCCCCTCGGAGGCCTTCTCCAGCTCGTCGACGGTCGCCGCGTCGTCGAGGTCCACCCGGGCCGCGACGAGCACCTCCTCCGGCGACATCCGCATAGTCAGCAGCTCGACCAGGCTGTCGATGCCGGGTGAGTCGACGATGGTCCGCCGGATGGCGTCCTGCTCCTCCTGCGGGAGGGCCTCGCCGATCAGCGCCCGCATGTTCTGCTTGCCCAGGGCGTAGGCCACCGCGACCAGCACCAGGCCGATCAGGATGGAGGCGCCACCGTCCCAGAACCCCTGGCCGGTGAAGTGGTGCAAGGTGATGCCGGCGGCAGCCAGGACCAGGCCGATGAGCGCGGCGGTGTCCTCGAAGGCGACGGTCTTGGCGGTGGGGTCGGGGGTGATCCAGAGGTGCTCGAAGAAGCCGCGGTCCTCGTCGATCGCCTCGCCGCGCAGCTGGCGCACGGCCTTGAGCCACGAGGACCCCTCGAGGACGAACCCCACGGCGAGCACGACGTAGGAGACCAGCAGGCTGCCGAGCTCCTCGGGCTGCAGCACCGCGCGGATGCCCTCGTAGATCGAGTAGCCCGCCCCGAGCACGAAGATCCCGACCGCGGCGATCAGCGACCAGAAGTAGCGCTCCATGCCGTAGCCGAACGGGTGCATCGCGTCCGCCGGCTTCTTGCTGCGCTTCAGCGCGGTCATCAAGAAGACCTGGTTGAGCGTGTCCGCGAACGAGTGCGCGGCCTCCGCCAGCATCGCGGTGGAGCCGGAGATCAGCCCGCCGACCAGCTTGGCGACCGCGATCCCGAGGTTCGCGGCACCCGCCAGCAGGACAGTGGCGGTGGACTCGTCGTCGCCACTCTTCTCGTCTGCCATACGCACAGCCAAGCAGGTGAGCGAAGCCTCCTCAGAACAGGGCGTCCTGCTCCAGTTCAAGCAGGGTCTGCTTGCGGGGCAGCCCTCCGGCGAAACCGGTGAGCGTGCCGTTGGCGCCGATCACGCGGTGGCACGGGATCACGATCGGGATCGGGTTGCGCCCGTTGGCCAGTCCCACGGCCCGCGACGCGGCGTTGGACTTCCCCAGCCGGCGCGCGATCTCGCCGTACGACGCCGTCTCGCCGTAGCCGATCAGCCGCAGCTGCTCCCACACGCGCTGCTGGAACTCGGAGCCGCGCGGCGCGAGCGGCAGGTCGAACTCCTTCAGGTCACGGGCGAAGTACGCCGACAGCTGGGCCACCGCCTCGCGCAGCAACGGGTCGTCGTCGTCACGCTCACCGATCGGGGCGCCGCTCGGCGACTCCCGGAACGGGCTGAACTCGATGGCCGCGATCATGCCGTCGCGGGCCACCACGCGCAGGTCGTCGATCGGGGTCTCCACCACGGTCCACATCGTCGTCATCTCCATCGCCCTCGTCGTCGTCATCCTAGGTCTCCTTCGTCGGTCGAGCTCGTCGAGAATCGTGGGCCGGGGCGCATCTCGTCGAGCACCACCGACCAGAGCCGCAGCAGCGCGTAGGAGCGCCACGGCCGCCAGGCCTCGCTGCGGCCGACGACGTCCTCGAGGCGGAGCCGGGTCGCGGCGTTGCGCACCCCGATGTCGGTCGGCAGGAACACGTCGGGGTCTCCGAGCGCCCGCATGGCCACGTAGTCGGCCGTCCACGGGCCGATCCCGGGCAGCGCCAGCAGCGCGGCCCGCGTCTCGGCCCGGTCGGCGCTGCGGTCCAGCCGCACGGCACCGGTGGCCAGGGCGTCGGCCAGACCGGTCAGGGCACGGGCCCGCGAGCGGGGCATCGGCAGGGACTCGGGGTCCACCGCCGCGAGCCGCGCCGCGGTCGGGAACAGCCGGGTCACCTGGTGGTCCCCCTCGAGCCCCAGGGGCTCGCCGTGCTCCTCGACCAGCCGTCCCGCCGCGGTGCGCGCGGAGGCGAGGCTGACCTGCTGCCCGAGAACGGTCTGCACCGCGACCTCGACGCCATCGAGCTGACCCGGGACCCGCAGCCCGGGGCGGTCCACGACCAGTCCGGACAGCACCGGGTCCTCCGCGAGCGCCTCGTCCACCGTGACTGGGTCGCAGTCCGCGTCGAGCAGCCGGCGGGTGCGCTCCATGGCGGGCGCCAGGTCGCGGGCGTCGGTGAGCGTGAACACGCAGGGCACCTGTCCCGGCGGGCGTTGGTCCAGGTCCACCCGGACGATCGCGGGACCGTGCGGGAGTCGCAGGGAGCGCTCGTACCAGCCAGGGCCGAAGGCCTCGATGCCGCGCACGGCGTGGATGACGAGGAAGGAGTGCAGGTCGGCGGCCGCGAACGGCTCCCGCACGGCGATCCGGGTGTGGATGGTGCCCGGCCTTCCCGTCGTACGCCGGGAGCCGGCGCCGTGCCGCAGCTGGGTGGGCGTGGCGGCGTAGACCTCGCGCACGGTGTCGTTGAACTGCCGCACACTCGCGAACCCGGCCGCGAAGGCGACATCGGCGAAGGTCAGCCCGGTGGTCTCGATCAGCACCCGGGCGGTCTGCGCGCGGCGGGAACGGGCCAGCGCGAGCGGGCCGGCGCCGTACTCCTGGGTGACGACGCGGTTGAGCTGCCGGGACGAGTAGCCGAGCGCACTGGCGAGGCCCTCGACGCCTTCCCGCTCCACGAGGCCGTCGGAGACCAGGCGCATCGCCCGTGAGGCCACGTCGGCGGCGACGTCCCACTCCGGGGACCCCGGGGTGGCGTCGGGAAGGCACCGGCGGCAGGCCCGGAACCCGGCCCCCTGGGCACCGGCCGCGGTGCGGAAGAACGACACGTTGCGGCGCCGCGGCGTGATGGCCGGGCAGGACGGCCGGCAGTAGATGCCGGTGGTCCGCACTGCGGTGTAGAACATGCCGTCGAAGCGACGGTCACGTCCCTTCACCGCGCGGTAGCAGGCGTCCTGGTCGAGATCCATGCCCCTAGTCTGCGGGCCGGCACGGACAGGTGCTAGCGGGAATCAGACACTGCCGTGGTTGGCCCTGGGTGGGGAGCAAGGGCTTGGATGGGCGCGTACAGTCTTGATCGATGTCCGCCCTCGAGACTCGAGCCGTTCTGGCTGGCCCGGCGGCATGAGGTTGAGCCGTGGTGCAGGGCGGCTGGTCATGTCCGTGTTGGTGGCGGCGGCCCTGCTGGCCGTCGTGGGTGCCGCGCCAATCCTCGACTCCGAAGCCGCCACACGGCGGACTGCGCCCACGCAGGAGCGTGCTCCCGCGGCTCACCTGGTCGTTGCCCTCGGGGACTCTGTTCCCTCGGGCGCGGCGTGCCCGTGCAGCCCGTTCCCCTCGCTCTACGGTGCGCTCCTCGGCCAGCGCACCGGTGGACCGGTCAAGGTCGAGAACTTCGCAGTCAGCGGGCTGGACACCGCTGGTCTGCTGGCCCAGTTCCGTCAGGCGAGGGTCGTCGAATCCGTACGACGGGCCGATGTCCTCTTGGTGACCATCGGGGCCAACGACTTCGAGGACAACCACGACCAGGTCGTCGAGGGTGCCTGCACGAGGCAGGCCGCTGACTGCGTGAGCGACGAGATGGGCTCCATGCGCGCGAACCTGGCCAAGGCGCTGGCCGAGATCGGCACGCTGCGCCAAGGGAGGCCCACCACGGTGCTGGTCACCGGCTACTGGAACGTCTTCGAGGACGGGTACGTGGCGCAGCAGGCGTCCGGGGCCTCCGGGCTCAAGGCATCGATCCGGCTGACCCTGCGGGTCAACGCGGCGATCTCCGCTGTTGCGTCCACCTCCGGTGCGCACTACGTCGACCTGTTCGAACCGTTCCAGAGCCGCGGAGGCCACATCAGCTCACTCCTGGCCGCCGACGGGGACCATCCCGACACCGCCGGCCACCAGCTGATCGCCAAGACACTGCTGGCGGCCAGCCTGCCGCGCATGCCCTGAACCCACGCTCGGCCACCTACCACGTGCGCGTGAGCGCAGAGCTGATCCCCGGTCGAGGTCTGGAAGCGCTACCGCTGGGGCTCGGCGGGCCACCCGGCTGCGCTCCATGCCAGTGCAGGGGCGAGGTAGGACGCGTAGTTGCGGTAGTTGTGACCCCCTTGGGGAAAGGAGATGTGAGCGACGGCGGGGTCACCTGAGGTGGCTCGGATCATCCGCGCCGCCGAGGCCCACGTCTCCTTGTCCTGCTGGCCGGCGACCAGGAGGAGGCGCGACCCGCGAAGCCCACCGTGATGGAGGTAGAGCCACTCCGGGGAGTTCTGCAGCGCCAGGCGCTTCCGGTCGCCGAACAGGCTGCCAGTCGACCTGTCCTGCAGCGGCCGGTAGTAGCCACCGAGGCTGACAGCCGAGCCGAAGGTGGCCGGGTCGGAGGCGACCAGCTTGGCCGCGCAGAACCCGCCGGTGCTCCATCCGATGGTGGTCCAGGCCTTTCCCGGCCCAGCGACGCGGAAGCGCTGCTGGGTGAAGGCGGGGACGTCCTTGGCGAGCCAGGTCTCGGCCTTGGGTCCCCCCGGGACATTCGTGCATTCGGTGTCGCGGGGTGGGCTGATCATCAAGGTGGGGAACACCCCGATGAACGGTTGGACACGATGGGAGTCGATCTCCTGCATCGCCGTACGGGCGAACTGGAACCTCGCGAAGGCTGTCTGCGGCGTGCTCGGCTGGCCGGTCAGGAACATCACGACCGGAAAACGGTGCTCCCGGTAGGCAGGAAGGTCGTACTGCGGCGGCAACCAGACCAAGACCTGGTGCTGGCTGCCCGTGTCGTGCGAGGGCACCGTCATCACCTTGAGCGTCCCCTGGCCCTGCGACACCAGCCCCCCGACCTGGATCGGGGACTTCTGGGACACGTGCCCGGTGAGGTCCGACCAGCTGGTGTAGAAGAGGTACTCGTCGTTGACCTTCAAGCCCAGGGCCGCCATCGCGAAGAGCTGGCCACCGAGCACCAGGAGCACCACCGGGACCGCACGGCGCACCACCAACCGACGTGCAGACCCGGTGTGGCCTCGAAGGGCGAGCCATACGACCGCGACCGAGGACATCACCGCGACGAGGACAACCAGGACGAAGAGGGACCTGCTCGTGAGATCCAGCATGGTGCGACTCCGTGAGTCTCGGGGAAGGGCTTCTGAGGGGTGGACCGCAAGGACGTCGGAAGGAAACGCGCTGCCGTTAGCTGAACGGAGGCGACCGGTCGTGCCGTTGCTCGGAGCTCGCGCTCGATAGCCATCGCGCGGGGAGTTTCACGAGGCCACCTCGCGTAGTCCGTGCTTGTGGGCCACTTGTGAGAACGTGCGTGGGTGGATGTTGAGTCGCACGGACGATGCCCACCTCCTGCCCAGGCTCTGAGTGGGGCCAACCGCCCAGCGGCACGCACGAGATCTCGTTGTCGGGGGCTGGGTGAACCGTGGTGTGCCCGGCGTCGGTGGAGTGCAACCGGCCTCGCGTCAGGGTGAGGTCACGCGGGTTGAGGACGGATCCGGTCATCCGACCGTGCGTGGCTCCCTGCACCCTGGCGCTGATGCGGATGGTCCTCATGACGTACCTCCGGGTCTGCCTAGCCCGTCGTCGAACTCGTGTGCCCAACATAGATCCGGACGTCTGCCAGTCACATGATTACCGTCACCTCCTGGACCAGCCGAGCCAGCCCTGGAACACCAGCCGGCCTTGAAACCACCACCTCTCTGGTCGAGCTGCGGCTGGTACGGCCACGCCCCGACAGCCAACGCTGACCCTGGTCGTCTCTCTCGAAGCCATCTTCTGGTCGACCAAGGAAGCGCTCGCGACCTGGACATGGGCGGGCCTTCGCGCTGGTCGGCACCAGCCCACACCCGAGCGTCCGCGGCCCAGGCTCGACCTGGGGCTCGGCGGCGTTGGATCCCGTCGGGCCGGGTCAGCAATCACCATCGGGCGGTGGGTCGTGGGCAGCTACAGGCGTCAGCTCGACGCCGCACCGAGGACAGCGTTGGGTGTGCCAGAGTTCCAGGGGCTGACCGCACACGCACGTCGGCGGTGTGGCGCTGACCGGCGTAGGCCGTGTCATGACGAAGCCGAGACCGGTGCGGGTTGAAACCCGTGGACGTTGGTTCCCAACCAGCGCAGCGCCTGCGGGAGCAGCGCGATCCACACCCAGTCGCGGTGTCCGGCGTTCTGCAGCACGACCCCATGCACGGCCATCGGGGACTTCGTGGAACGCAGGAACCGCGCGCTGGAGCTGTAGGAGACTGCGTCGGCGTGTGAGGTCTCGACCCACAAGGAGACGGGCGGCGCGTGGTGGGCCACGACGCGGGGAAGGTCATATCGACGTCCCGCGGGGCTGGTGGCCGAGAACGGCTCGTAGAACGGCCCGAACTCCGGCCGAAAGTACCCACCCAGGATGATTCCAGCGCCGTACTGCGCCAGGTGCAGGATGGTGGACATGGCGGCATCGAACCCGCCGGTCGAGTACCCGACCGCGGCCCACGCATTGCGATTCGCGATCACCCGGAAGTGTTGGGCCACCCAATCAGGGACGTCGCGCGTCAGCCAGGTCTCCACCTGCGGCTGTCCGGGCCCGCCGTTGACCCCCTCCGTGTCGAGACCCCGCGGCATCTCGATCTGGGGCATCACCACCAACGTGGGATGCAGGGTGTGCGCCTGCACCTGCTGGTCGATCGCGTGCCCGATGTCGAACACCTTGACCCAGTTCAAGGGCACACTGGGGTAGCCGTGGAAGGCCTCCAGCACGGGATAGCGCTGTGTCGACGTCGCTGCTGAGGTGTAGTCACGGGGCAGCTGGACCAGCACAGTCCCACTCAGACCACTGAGAGCGCCGTGGACGGTGTAGCTGAGGAGACCATTGGCCCCGACCCGTTGGAGCAGGACCGGCACGTGCGCCGCAACCTTCGCGGCTTCCCCGCGCACGGCGACGTTCGGCGCCAGTGCCGCGGCGCCGCCCCGGTCGAGACCGGTCTGGACGATGTGACCACTGATGGCCCCCTGGAGATCGGCCCACGAGGCGAAGAACAGATATGCCGAGTTCAGCTGAGTCGCTGCTGTGAGCAGGACCAACACGTTGACCAGAACCAGAGACGCCATCCGGCCCACGACGTGCCACGGCGTACGCGAGGTCAACCGCGGCCACACCCACACCAGTCCGAGGAACGCTGCGACGGTCAGCACGACGACCCCGTCGAGGAAGAACGATCCGGTGAGTGACACGGTGACCCCTTGGTCGGGAGAGGCGTTGCGCCACTCCCGTGGATGGCTGACCTCGGTATCACAACCCTGTTCGCCTGTCCGCAGCCTGATTGCCCGTCCAGCAGCACAGAGACACCGCCACGTACGTCGGGACCTACGCGACCGGCGGAGGGGCCGACACCTCTCCGAAACGAGAGAGCAGCAGGGCAGCGCCCACAGCCAGGAAAAACCCCGCGCCGGCGGCCACGCCCCAGCCGGGCCTGGCGTGGTCCCCCAGGAGGATCAGGCCAACGAGCGCGGGCAGCACCGTCTCCCCCACCACCAATGGGGCCGTCGCCTGGACGACGCTGCCACGCTGGAGCGCGGTCGCATAGCTCACCAACGCCAACGGTGCCGCCACCAGCAGGGCGTACGCCGCCGGCGACTCCAGCATCTGCTGAACCGAGGCAACCACACTGCTGCGGCCCGTCAGCGACGAAAGCAGCCGCGCGCTGACAGCGACGACACCGAACCCCAGCCCCGCGACACCACCCAGCACCCAAGCCCCCTGCCTGCCGCCCAGCCGCCCCAAAGGAAGCGCAACCAGGACCAGGAGGACCGCGGACGCGAGGGGCAGCCACTCCACCCGGGGACCCGGTACTGCCGCGGACTCGGGTGCCGCCGAGAGGCCGACCAGGGCCACGCCCAGGACGACCACCACCAGGGCAACCTGTTCGGCCTTGCGCATGCGGGTTCCGAGCAGAACCGCACCGGTCACCGCGGTGACCGCGAGGAAGCTCGCGACCACCGACTGGACGACGTACAGCGGCAGCGACCGCAGAGCGACCAGGGACAGCACGAACCCGACACCGTCCAGGCTCAGACCCAGCAGGTAGCGCCACGCCCGCAGCAACCGAAGCACCAGGCGAGGATCCAGGCGCGCGACCGAGTCCGCATCCCTCGCCGCCACGGCCTGCAGGACCGATCCGATCCCGTAACACAGGGACGCCCCCACCGCGCACACCAGTCCCACGAGCATGGTCGACCGTACCCACCCGACGACCGCCGCACCCACGAGCACCCCTAGGCCATCTCGGTGCCGTGCCCGCGTCGGGTCACAGTCAGGCAGCAGACAGGTAGAAAGGCGCACCGTGCTGGGGTGAACACCACGTCGAGACAGCCCGTCGCGCACCATCGCGGCGCACGATCGAACGGGTTGAGAGGCCGATCCGAATCATCATCCGTCCACGCCGAGCTGGTCCCCCTCCGCACCACCCGTCTCTCCCGCCCGCATGCCTCCGGGCCTGAGGGGGATCGAAGGTCGGTGAGCCAGAAACGGACACATCAACCTCCAGGGCCCGGCACCCGACCCGATGGGAAGCCGTTGCGGTGGAGCCGAGCCCAGCGTTGGGTCGACAAGGTCACCACCCCCACGATGATCGCCCGTCTGGTGTGGCTGGTCGGGGCCATCTCCCTGGTCAGCGCAGCGTCACCCGCCATCCACGCCCGCGCACGCATCCTCGCCGAGATCGTCCCGCCGGTGTTCCCCGCTGCCGCCACCACCGGCACCCTGGCCGCCGGTGTGATCCTCATGCTGCTGGCCAACGGCCTGCGGCGCGGCAAGTACCGCGCGTGGCTGCTCGCCACGCTCCTCACGGCGTTCGCCACCGCAGCCCACCTGGTCAAGGGCCTCGACGTGGAGGAGGCGACCCTCACCGCAACCGTGTTCCTCCTGCTCCTCACCGCACGCCAAGGGTTCCGGGCCCTGCCTGACCCGCGTTCACCGCGACGCCTCCTGACCCTGATCGTCCTCGGCGTGCCCCTGGCCACCTTGCTCGGCTTCCTCTGGGTGAGCATTGATCTCGACGACCTGGCGCCTGGAAGCACCCCCCTGACCCGACTGACCGAGTCCTTCTTCGGACTGGCGGGGATCCCGGGACCCCTTACGTTCGTCAACTCCGGCGCTGCAGCACGGACCTCGATCGCACTCGCCGTGCTCGGGGCAGCACTCCTCCTGTTGGTCGTGCTCGTGGCCCTGCAACCGGCCGCCGGTCCGCACCGCCTGGACGACACTGAACGCGGCGACGTGAGAGACCTGCTGGACCAGTGGGGTGCAGTCGACTCACTGTCCTGGTTCGCCCTGCGTGAGGACCGAGCCGTGATCTTCTCTCCGAGTCGCAAGGCAGCCGTCAGCTACCGCATCGTCGGCGGGGTCTCGCTGGCCGCGGGTGATCCCCTGGGTGACCCCGAGGCGTGGCCCGGTGCGATCACGGCCTGGCTCGAGGAGGCCGACGCACACGGATGGGTTCCCGGCGTCCTGGGAGCCAGTGAGCAAGGGGCCGAGGCCTACCACCGCTCCGGGCTCGACGCGCTCGAGCTCGGCGACGAAGCCATCCTGACGACCGCGGACTTCACCACCGAGGGACGACGGATGCGGGTGGTGCGCCAGGCCGTGTCACGGTGTCGACGTGCCGGACTGAGCACCACCTGCCACCGAGTCCGCGACCTGGACGAGGTGACCCGCGGCGAGATGGTGAACAGCGCCGAGGCCTGGCGCGACGGAGAGGTCGAGCGAGGGTTCTCCATGGCCCTGGGCCGGCTCGCGGACCCGCAGGACACCGAGGCCGTCCTGGTCACCTGTCGTGACTCCTCCGGCGAGCTGCACGGCCTGCTGCAACTGGTGCCCTGGGGATGCGACGGTCTCTCCCTCGACGTCATGCGACGCGACCGGGCAGCCGAGAACGGCATCATCGAGCTGATGGTCACCGATCTGCTGGCCCAAGCACCCGCCCTGGGGGTTGCGCGCGTCTCCTTGAACTTCGCGGTGTTCCGCAGCGTCTTCGCCCGCGGCGAGCGGCTGGGCGCCGGTCCGGTGCTCCGACTGTGGCGCGCCATCCTGCTCCAGGCCTCGCGCTTCTGGCAGATCGAGTCCCTCTACCGCGCGAACGCCAAGTTCCAACCCGAGTGGGTGCCCCGGTTCGCCTGCTTCCGCTCCGCCGTCGACCTCCCCAGCGTCTCCCTGGCCGCCCTGCGCGCCGAGGCGTTCTTGGTCGCCCCCGCCTGGTGGCGCAACCTCGGGGTGAAGCATGACCCGCAGATGAGTTGACCCGCGAGACCCACCCGGATCCCGTCGAGGGCCACTCGACGAGTGTCCCCACCCAACCGGATTCCCGGGCGACAACTCGACATGACCGCTCGCCTCTCCACAGGAGCGCACGATGATGTCCACTTCGGTTCCACAAGCGGAACCGGCTGCGTCCGACGAGCACCTCCATCAGCGGCCCGAGCTCGGTGGCTACTGCCGCTGGCAGCGCTCCTACTGCTGTTGCCAATCTGTTGCCAACTGCTCAAGAAGCCGCAGATGCCGAAGGGGCCCCGCCCAGCGTTTCCGCTGGTCGGGACCCCTTCTCCGATCTGTACCCCCGACGGGATTCGAACCCGCGCTACCGCCTTGAGAGGGCGGCGTGCTAGGCCACTACACAACGGGGGCCTGCTTCGTTCTGCTGAGAGCCGACGAGACTCTAACGTCCGCCTCGCA
>JAOPYC010000141.1 GCA_025964795.1 Marmoricola sp. | reverse complement strand
CGCCGTCCTCGACGGAGTAGGTCTGGAACTGTCCGTCGGGGGTGCTGTTCATCGCGTTGACGAGCACGCCGTCGACGTCACGGGCGAGCAGGTCGTCCCACTCACGTCCCCAGATCACCTTGATCACGTTCCAGCCGGCGCCGCGGAAGTTGGCCTCGAGCTCCTGGATGATCTTGCCGTTCCCGGTCACCGGCCCGGCGAGCTGCTGCAGGTTGCAGTTGATCACCCAGGTCAGGTTGTCCAGCTCCTCGCGGGCGGCGACCCGGAGCGCGCCCAGCGACTCGGGCTCGGCCATCTCGCCGTCGCCCAGGAACGCCCACACGTGCTGGGCCGAGGTGTCCTTGATCTCGCGGTTCTGCAGGTAGCGGTTGAACCGCGCCTGGTAGATCGAGTTGATGGCGGTCAGGCCCATCGAGACCGTGGGGAACTCCCAGAACTCCGGCATCAGCCGGGGGTGGGGGTACGACGGCAGGCCCTTGCCGACACCGTGCTGCACCTCCTGGCGGAACCTGAGCAGCTGCTCCTCGGTCAGCCGACCCTCCAGGTAGGCGCGGGCGTAGATGCCGGGGGATGCGTGACCCTGGATGTAGACCTGGTCGCCGCCGCCGGGCGCGTCCTTGCCCTTGAAGAAGTGGTTGAAGCCGACCTCGTAGAGGCTCGCGGCGGACTGGTAGGTCGCGATGTGGCCGCCGACCTCGAGCCCGGGGCGGTTGGCGTCGGAGACCATCACCGCGGCGTTCCAGCGGATGAAGGCGCGGATGCGCCGCTCGGTCTCCTCGTCGCCGGGGAACCACGGCTCCCGCTCGGGCGGGATGCTGTTGATGTAGTCGGTGCTGCGCAGGGCCGGCACGCCGACCTGCTGCTCGCGCGCCCGCTCGAGCAGGCGGAGCATCAGGTAGCGGGCCCGGTCGCGCCCGCGGTCGCCGACGAGCGCGTCGAACGAGGCGAGCCAGTCCTCGGTCTCGTCGGGGTCGATGTCGGGCAGCTGGGTGGGCAGGCCCTCGTGGATGACGGACGTCCGAGCCCTGGACTCCGGCTTCTGGGTGCTCTCTTCGCTCTCGCTCACCCGTTCATCGTGTCACTTCTCACGGACAGACAAAATCTACCGATGGGTACGGTCCGGAGGTGACCTGCGACGGCCCGGTCGGAGGTCACCGGCGTACGTGGCATGGTGGACGCGGGGCGTGTGGGGTTGCGCCTGACCGGGAGGTCTAGTGGACTACGGGCACCGGGACCCCTTTTGAACCACGGGTGCTCCCGACCGAAGAGATCGACTGGAGGCAAACAGGTGAGCCCGAGCGCAGACCGCGCGGACGTCCAGCTGGGGGAACGGCTGGGGTTGAAGCCCGGCACGGTTGTGCAGGAGCTCGGCTGGGACGAGGACGTCGACGACTCGATCCGTGCCGCGATCGCGGACGCGATCGACTCCGACCTCGTCGACGGGGACTTCGGCGACGTCGTCGACGTCGTGCTCCTGTGGTGGCGTGACGACGACGGGGATCTCGTCGACGCCCTGGTCGACAGCCTGACCGACCTGGTGCGCGGCGGTGACATCTGGCTGCTGACCCCGAAGGTGGGTCGTCCGGGAGCCGTGGACGCCGCGGATGTCGCCGAGGCGGCTCCAATTGCGGGACTTTCCACGACGACGACCGTTGCTGTGGGTAAGGAGTGGACGGGGACACGTCTCGTCGCTCCCAAGAACTGATCCCGCCGCACAGGAGGCACTCACCGCATGTTCCCGCAGCTGCAGCAGCAGGCCCTTCGTCACGCCCGGATGGTCAAGGTGATGGCGACCTCCGGCGTGATCCGGCCCTACGGCCCGCTCACCCTCGCGGGGATCGGCAAGACCATCTTCGACTGGGGGATCGGCTTCGCGGGGGGCATCGGTGCCCTGGCGATCCGGTCGCCGCAGGAGACCGGTCTGATCGACGAGCTCGGCGAGCTGACCTGGGCCGAGCTCGACGAGCGCTCCACCAGGCTCGCCCACGAGCTGAAGGAGGTCGGCGTCTCCGAGGGTGACAGCGTGGCCCTGCTGTGCCGCAACCACCGCTACTTCGTGGACGCCTCGACCGCCCTGTCCAAGCTCGGGGCCGACATCCTCTACCTGAACACGGCCTTCTCGGCGCCGCAGTTGGGTGAGGTGTGCAAGCGCGAGCAGCCCGCCGCGATCATCTACGACGACGAGTTCACCGAGATGATCGACAAATCGGGGATCGACGTGACCCGGGTGATCGCCTGGCACGACGGCGAGGTCGGCGACCTGCCCCGGGTGGAGGACCTCATCGAGAAGGGCTCCACGGAGAAGCACCGGGTCCCCGACCACACCAGCCGGCCGGTCATCCTCACCTCGGGCACGACCGGCACCCCGAAGGGCGCTCCGCGCGGGGAGTCGGGCCTCGACGGCGCTGTCGCGCTGCTCTCCAAGATGCCGTTCAAGACCGGTGGGACCACCTACATCGTGGCGCCGCTCTTCCACACGTGGGGCTGGGCGCACCTCAACATGGCGATGCTGCTCGGCTCGACGATGGTGCTGCGCCGCAAGTTCGACCCCGCCGACTGCCTCGAGACCATCCAGAAGTACGACGTGGACAGCCTGATCGTGATCCCCGTGATGATGCAGCGGATCATGAAGCTCAGCGAGGACGAGCGCTCCGGCGACTGGTCGAAGCTGCGCGTGGTCGCGGCCTCCGGCTCGGCGCTGCCCGGTGACCTGGCCACGGACTGGATGGACGCCTTCGGCGACAACCTCTACAACACCTACGGGTCGACCGAGGTCGCCTGGGCCACCATCGCCCAGCCCCAGGACATGCGCGAGGCACCCGGCACGGCCGGCAAGGCGCCGTACAACACGGTGGTGAAGATCTACGACGAGAAGGGCCACGAGGTCGAGCAGGGCGAATCGGGCCGCATCTTCGTGGGCAACACCATGCTCTTCGGTGGCTACACCGGCGACGAGGACGAGGGCAAGGAGATGGTCGACGGCCTGATGTCCAGCGGCGACGTGGGCCGGATCGACGAGAAGGGTCGGCTGTTCGTCGAGGGCCGCGACGACGAGATGATCGTCTCCGGCGGCGATAACGTCTTCCCCAAGGAGGTCGAGGACTGCCTCTCCCGCCACGGATCCGTGGAGGACGTGGCCGCCATCGGTGTCGACGACGACGACTACGGCAAACGGCTACGGGCGTTCGTGGTGAAGAGCGGTGACGTCGACGAGAAGACCCTCAAGGACCACGTCAAGGAGAACCTGGCGCGCTACAAGGTGCCGCGCGAGATCGTCTTCCTCGACGAGCTGCCGCGCAACGCGACCGGCAAGGTGCTCAAGAAGGACCTGAAGGACTACGACGAGGACGTCAAGCCCGCATCGGGGGACTGATGTCCGGGGGGTCGGCCGCGGCTGGCACCATGTCGCCATGACACTGGCGATCGGGGACGAGGCCCCTGACTTCACCCTCCGGGACCAGCACGGGCAGGAGGTCACGCTCTCCACCCATGCCCAGGGGAGGGCTGCGCTGATCGTGTTCTACCCGTTCGCCTTCAGTGGCGTCTGCACCGGTGAGCTCACCGGGCTGCGGGACCGGCTGGGTGACTTCGAGACCGAGCGCTCCACGCTGGTCGCCCTGAGCTGCGACCCGATGTACGCCCAGCGTGCGGTGGCCGACCGCGACGGCATCTTCTTCCCGCTGCTCAGCGACTTCTGGCCCCACGGGGTGACGGCGCAGGACTACGGCGTCTTCGACGAGATCTCCGGCGCAGCGAAGCGGTCCTCGTTCATCGTGGACCGCGACGGCCGGGTGGCCTGGTCGGTGCACAACGCTACCGGCGAACCTCGCAATTTGGACGAGCACGCCATCGTCCTTGCCTCCCTGGTCTAGTTCTTTCGGATCATCTTTGGGCAACTGGCTTGGAAGCGGACGAGACGTGAGGCACTCTTGCCTGTGTCGCGCCGCTGGTGACCCGAGACGCCAGCGGCGCGACTTTGTGCTTCCATGTGGTCCGTGGTTTCTCCGGGTCACCGGTCCCGGGCGTATAGCTCAGCGGTAGAGCCCCTCGCTTACAACGAGGTGGTCGGGGGTTCGATCCCCTCTGCGCCCACTCCTCTGGCGTTTCAGTCCCTCGCAGTGGGGCACAGGCGCCGTCCTCCAGCACCCCATTTAAGGTCATCCCGTGTCCAGCG
>JAOPYC010000138.1 GCA_025964795.1 Marmoricola sp. | reverse complement strand
GCTCTCATGGCCTCCGCTCCGGATAGTCCGAGGCTGGAAGCACCAGCCGAGGGCGCTGAGTGGTGCTTTTGGCCTCGGACTATCCCTTCCTTGAGGGAGTCCCAGTCGCCGTAGACGTTGTTGAAATCGGAACGGCGGTCGTCGGTACGGCCCTCGGTGTCGACCGCGGCGTAGAGGTCGGTGCGGCCGACCGATGCGAAGCCGCCGTCGGGCTCCTGCCACGGCAAGCCGATCGGTCGACTCTGCCCGTTCGTGATGGCCTCACGCACGAGCCCGTCGTCGTTCGCGAGGGCGGCCACGTGGCCCGAGACGCGGGGGTCGATCCACGGCTCGCCGGCGACGACGTACTCCGGGTGCACCGTCAGCCGGGCGCGGAGCTCGAAGCCAGACTGCTCGGTGATCGAGCGCAGCCGCTGCAGGGAGGGCCACGGGCGCTCGGGGTTCACGTGGTCGGGGGTCAGTGGGGAGACGCCGCCCCAGTCGTCGATGCCGGCGCCGAGCAGGGCCTGGCACTCTTCGAGGTCGATCAGGTTGGGCGGTGCCTGGAGACGCACCTTGGGGCCGAGCACGATGCGGGAGACGGCGATCGCGGCGACGTACTCCTCGAGTCCGAGGTCGTCGACGTGGCGCATCGCGGTGTCGGGCTTAGCGCGGAAGTTCTGGATGATGACTTCCTGAACGTGGCCGTACTGGCGGGCGACTCGGCGCAGCTCGAAGATCGACTCCGCGCGCTCGGTCAGGTTCTCGCCGATGCCGATCAGCAGGCCGGTTGTGAACGGTACCGAGAGTCGCCCGGCGTCCTCGAGCACCCGCACCCGGACCTCGGGATCCTTGTCGGGCGAACCGTAGTGCGCCTCGCCCTTGGTCTCGAACAGGCGCCGCGAGGTGGTCTCGAGCATCATCCCCATCGAGAGCGAGATCGGCTTGAGCCGGTTCATCTCCTCCCAGGACATGACGCCGGGGTTGAGGTGCGGCAGCAGGCCGGTCTCCTCGAGCACCCGGATCGCCATCGCGCGGAGGTAGGCGAGCGTGGAGTCGTAGCCCTCCGCGTCGAGCCACGCGCGGGCCTCGGGCCACCGGTTCTCCGGGCGGTCGCCCAGGGTGAAGAGAGCCTCGGTGCAGCCGAGCTCCGCACCCCGGCGGGCGATGTCGAGGATCTTGTCTGGAGAGAGGTACGGCGCACGCCCCTCACGGTCAGCATGGCCCGGAGTCTCTACGAAGGTGCAGTAGTGGCAGCGGTCGCGGCACAGCTTGGTGACCGGGATGAACACCTTCGGTGAGTAGGTCACCACACCGGGCCGGCCCGCACCGGTGAGCCCGGCGTCCCGGACCCGGGCAGCGACCGCGCACAGCCGCTCGAGGTCTCCGCCGTGGGCGGAGAGCAGCACGGTCGCTTCGTCGAGGTCTAGCGCGGCACCGCGTTCGGCGCGCGCGAGCGCACGGCGTACCTGCTGCGGTGTCGGCATACCGGCCGAGCGTGGTCCCCCGCCTGGGCGGGGGACCACGGTTGGAGCGTCGGTCACAGGGCAGCGAGGACGTCGTCGGCGGTGGCGACTTCGCCAAGCAGCCCGAAGCTGCCGATGGTGGCCTGGTGAGCCTCGTCCGCAGCAGCCGAGCAGGCGTCTTCGACGACCACGACCCGGTAGCCCAGGTCGCCGGCCGAGCGGCCGGTGCTCTCCACCGAGATGTTCGTGGCGACGCCGAAGATCACCACGGTGTCGACGCCTGCGGCCTGTAGTTTCTCGTGCAGGTCGGTGGCAGCGAACGCGCTCACCTTCGGGTTGGTGATGATCCAGTCGCCGCCCGTGGGCTTGAGCTCGTCGATGATCTCGGTGGCGCTGGTGCCGTCGAGCAGGCTGCCCTGCTGTCCGACGACACCCAGCAGTGGGATGTTCGTGACGAGGTCGCTGTGACCTTCCTTGAACGCGACGCGGGTGTAGGCGACCTGAACGCCCTTCTCGTGGGCGCCGTCGATGAGGCGGCGGGCCACGTCGAGGACGCCGCGGCGTTCGATCTCGGCGCGGAAGAAGGGCGCGAACGCGCCCTCGGCACCGACGACGTCGTTCTCGAAGTGGCAGGCGAGGAACGCGGTGGCGGACTTGTTGAGCTCCATGATGGGTGTCTCCTGTGGGCTGGTGGTTCGGCGAGAGTCAGGCGTTGGCGAGGATGGTCGAACCGATGTCGGCGATGTCGCGCTCGGCGGTGAACGGGTTGGAGAGGAACACGCTGAGCATGTCCACGCCGGCGTCGAGCATCAGCTGCGACTTCTCCTGCAGGTCCTCAGCGGAGCCGTACAGGCACCAGTAGTCGACGAGCTCCTGGGTGATGATCGGGCGGTGCTTGGGGTCCAGGCCGCGCAGGTACTTGGCCCAGGTCTCCAGGTAGTGCGGCTGGTCGGCGGCGTTGGGGTCGCCCAGGTAGGCCATGGCGGCCTTGGTGGAGGTCTCGACGATCCCGGCGCCGAGCTCGTCGACGTGTTCGTTCATCAAGCCGACGTTGGTGAGGCAGGAGCTGATCGGGCCGGAGCCGAAGCCCTTGTCGATCCCGTCCTCCCACGTCTCGCCGGCTCCCTGGTACTTGTAGAACCACGAGAGTGAGATCAGCTTGACCGACCCCTCGGGGCGGCCCGCCTCGGCCACGGCCTTCTCGATCTCGGACTTGATGAGCTTGATCATGTCCGGGTTCGGGCCCAGGCAGTAGATGATGGCGTCGGCGTACTTCGCGGCCATCTTGATGCCCTTCGGCCCGCCGCACGCGACCCAGATGGGGACGTCGTGGGGGTTGTAGAAGCCGCTATCGGTGTCGAGGAACTCCTTCTCGCGGTTCTCCCCGCGCCACTCGTGCCAGACCCGCTCCTTGTTCAGCAGCGCCTTGGTCACACGGATGTGGTCCTCGAGCTCCTTGATGCTGGCGGGGCGGTGCCCCATGGAGCGCAGCGCATTGTTCGCGGTGCCGATGCCCATGAAGGTGCGACCGGGTGCCAGGGCATTCAAGGTGGCGACCGAGTTCGCCGTGACCGGTGAGATGCGGGTCAGCGGGTTGGTCACCATCGTGCCGAGGTTGATGCTCGAGGTCTGCGTCGCCGCGATCGCCATGAACTGGTACGGGTCGCTGAACAGCAGGGGGCCTTCACCCACGCCGAAGTGAGTCACCCCGACGTCCTCAGCCTGTCGGGCCATGCCGACCTGATCGATCTTGGCGCAAGTGCCGATACAGAAGTCCATGTCTCTCCTTGAAGTGAGCTCCGGGTGAGCCACGCCAGGTCAACTGACCTACTAGCGTGCCAGTGACCGTAGGCCACTGTGACCGCGACCACAACCCCTCGTCGCTCCATTTCTTAGTTGGAAGAGACTAGCCCACACGATTTCAGGCGTGAACGACCGCAAGTGTCCGTGCAGAACGATGTGCTAGCTGAGCCTGGCTGGCCGAGTTTGACCCCTTGCGGGGCTTCCAACTAGCATGCTAGAAATGTTCCACCGTGCCCCCCGCCACCCCGTCGCCAGCCTTCGGGTGACCACCTCGACCATCTGGAGCGCACATGTCGAACTCACACCCAGCGCCCGCGTTCGTGCCGTTCCCCGACGACGGCAGCGGCTACGACACCGACGTCGTCGTCGTGGGTCTCGGTCCTGCCGGTGGCATCGCGGCGGTGGCGCTGGCCACCTACGGCGTCCGCGTGCACGCGGTCACGATGTTCCCCTGGGTCGCGAACTCACCCCGGGCACACATCACCAACCAGCGCGCGGCCGAGGTGCTGCGCGACCTGGGCCTGGAGAGCGACGCCCGCAAGCAGGCCACGCCCTGGGACCAGATGGGCGACACCATGTTCACCACCAGCCTCGCCGGCGAGGAGATCCTCCGCCTGCAGACGTGGGGCACCGGTGAGCACCGCATGGGCGACTATCTCCAAGGCAGCCCGTGCGCGATGCTCGACCTGCCCCAGCCGCTGATGGAGCCCATCCTCATCAACAAGGCCGCCGCTCGCGGAGCCATTGTCAGCTTCAACACCGAGTACCTCGACCACGACCAGGACGAGTTGGGGGTCACCGTGCGGTTCCGCGACGTCCGCACTGGCGAGATCTTCACCCAGCGCGCCCGCTACCTGCTCGGCTTCGACGGTGCCCGGTCCCGCATCGCAGAGCAGCTCGACCTGCCCTTCGAGGGAGAGCTCGCCCGCGCCGGCACCGCCTACATCCTGTTCAACGCCGACTTGTCGCGCTACGTCGAGCACCGGCCGAGCATCCTGCACTGGATCTTCAACTCCAAGGCCGGCTTCGGCGAGATCGGGATGGGGCTCCTGCGCGCCATCAAGCCCTGGCACCAATGGATCGCCGGCTGGGGCTTCGACATGGCCGCCGGTGAACCCGACCTCGGCGACGAGAAGGTCACCGCCCAGATCCGCACCCTGGTCGGCGACCCCAACCTCGAGATCGAGATCGTCACGAAGTCCCTGTGGTTCGTGAACCAGCAATACGCCACCAACTACTCCCGTAGCCGCGTCTTCTGCGGCGGCGACGCCGTCCACCGGCACCCGCCCAGCAGCGGCCTGGGATCGAACACCTCGATGCAGGACGCGTTCAACCTCGCCTGGAAGATCGCCTACTGCATCAAGGGCTACGCCGGCGAGGCACTGCTGGAGTCCTACACCGACGAACGCGTCCCGGTCGGCAAGCAGGTCGTCGCGCGAGCCAATCAGTCCCGAAAGGACTACGCCGCCCTACGGGAGTGGTTCGACCACGACTCCGACGACCCGGTCAAGCACGGTCTGGTCAAGCTCAACGAACCCAGCCCCGAGGGCGTCGAGCTGCGCGAACGGCTCTACAAGGCGCTGGACCACAAGAACACCGAGTTCAACGCCCACGGCGTCGAGCTCGACCAGCGCTACACCTCCACCGCCGTCATCCCCGACCCCACCGCCGGCGAGGAGGAGTTCGCCCGGCACCGCGAGGTCTACCACCACGCCACCACCCGCCCGGGCGCGAAGATCCCGCACGCCTGGCTCGTCGGCACCGACGGGCGACGCGTCTCGACCCTCGATGTCACCGGCAAGGGACAGATGACCCTGCTCACCGGCATCGGCGGACAAGCCTGGGCCACCGCCGCAGCCAAGCTCGACCTGCCGTTCCTGCGCACCGTCGTCGTCGGCACCGAGGGTGCCCTGGACCCGTACGGCTACTGGCAGACCAAGCGCGAGATCCACGAAGCCGGCGCCCTGCTGGTGCGCCCTGACGGCTACATCGCCTGGCGCCAACCCGACGCGGTCTGGAACGACACCGACGCCTTGCACCAGCTTCAGGACGCGCTCGGCGCGGTCCTCGACCGTCGGAACCGCGACGAGTCCGCCACCAGCACGTCGCCGCAGTACAGCACCCGGGCCGTGCAGATCCCGGTCCCCCAAGCCAGCCCCGCCGACCAGCCCACCGACCAGACCGCAGACCACCCCGACCTCGAGGAGAACCATGAGTGAGCGCCCCTACACCAGTGTCTGGAACGACCTGAACCAGGTCGAGTTCAGCCAGGGCTTCCTGCAGGCCGGCCCGTACCGCACCCGCTACCTGCACGCCGGGGACGAGTCCATGCCCGTCCTGTTGATGTTGCACGGCATCACTGGGCACGCCGAGGCCTACGTCCGCAACCTCGCCGCGCATGCCGAGCACTTCTCGGTGTGGGCCATCGACTTCATCGGCCACGGCTACTCCACCAAGCCCGACCACCCGTTGGAGATCCCGCACTACATCGACCAGGTCAACCACGTCCTGGACACCCTCGGTGTCGAGAAGGCCAACTTCAGCGGCGAGTCCCTCGGTGGCTGGGTCACCGCCCGCTACGCCGTGGACCACCCCGAGCGCGTCGAGAAGATCGTGCTGAACACGATGGGCGGCACCATGGCCAACCCGAAGGTCATGGAACGCCTCTACACGCTGTCCATGGAAGCGGCCAAGGACCCCTCCTGGGAGCGCGTCAAGGCCCGACTGGAGTGGCTGATGGCCGACCCGGCCATGGTCACCGACGACCTCATCCGCACCCGGCAGGCCATCTTCGAGCAGCCCGAGTGGCTCAAGGCGTGCGAGGCGAACATGGCGCTCCAGGACCTCGAGACCCGCAAACGCAACATGATCACCGACGACGACCTGCGCTCCATTGACGCCGAGGCCCTGGTCATTTGGACAACCAAGGACCCCTCCGGACCCGTCGACGAGGGCGAGCGCATCGCCTCCCTGATCCCGAACGGTCGCCTCGAGGTCATCGAGAACTGCGGCCACTGGCCCCAGTACGAGGACACCGCCACCTTCAACCGCATCCAGCTGGACTTCCTCCTCGGCCGCAACGGCGCCGGCGCGGGTCGTGAGACCTCGTGACGCTGGCTCTGCTGGCGATGAGCCACAGCCCGCTGCTGGAGTTCGCAGACCTCGCCCCCGACGTCTCCGCGGAGCTCGACCAGACCTTCGCGACCGCACGGGACTTCGTGCACGACTACGACCCCGACATCGTCGTGAACTTCGCCCCCGACCACTACAACGGCTTCTTCTACAACCTGATGCCGCCCTACTGCCTGGGCTATGCCGCCACCAGCATCGGCGACTACGGCAGCCAGGCCGGGCCGCTGGACGTGCCGGCCGAGAAGGCTCGCAGTCTGGCCGAGGCCGTCATCGGGGAAGGCATCGACCTCACGGTCTCGCTGCAGATGGAGGTCGACCACGGCACCGTCCAACCAATGGAGATTGTGTACGGCGACATCACCGCCAAGCCGTTCATCCCGGTGTTCATCAACTCCGTCGCACCGCCCTTCACCCCAGTCAAGCGGGTCCGACAGCTCGGGGAGGCCATCGGCCGGCACCTGGCCACCTGGGACGAACGTGTCCTGCTCATCTCCTCAGGCGGCCTGTCCCATGACCCGCCGGTGCCGCGGCTCGCGACCGCCACACCTGGTCAGCGGGCGATGCTCATGGGTGAGAACCAGCCCTTGCCCCCCGAGGCACGCGCGACACGTCAGCAGCGGGTCATCGACGCCGCACGCGACTTCGCGGCCGGCACTGCCGACATCCAGGACCTGGCCCCGGAGTGGGACCGCAACCTGCTGCGCATCTTCGCCTCCGGGGACCTCACCGAGGTCGACGCGTTCGACCCCGACGAGATGACCCGTATCGCCGGCAACTCCTCCCACGAGGTCCGCACCTGGATCGCCGGATACGCCGCCATGGCGGCAGCCGGCTCCTACACCGTCCAGGACAGCTACTACCGGCCCATCCGCGAGCTCATCGCCGGGTTCGCGATGACCACCGTGACCCTGGACTGACCAGTCCACAGACAGGATCACCATGACCACCAGCAGATGCCCTGCGGACCCGCGTCGACGTGGCGCGCCTGCCCGCAGCTGGCCTGAGGCCCTAGCGGGTCCACCCTCCGTAGAGTTGGTGTCCTCGTGAGCGAAGGAGTCACCGTGGTCGAACCGCCCGTGCACCGCACCGGTCAGCGCCTGGGGCAAGTGCTTCTCGACGAGCTGAAGGAGCGCCTGCTCAGCGGCCGCTACCCGGCGGGGTCCCGCATCTCCATCGAGGACGTCAAGGCGGAGTTCGGGGTCAGCAAGCAGCCCGTGATGGACGCCATGCGCCGCCTCGAGGCGACAGGACTCGTGCAGATCGTGCCGCAGAGCGGTTGCCGCGTGGCCGCGTACACCACCCAGGAGATCCTCGACTTCTTCAACCTGTTCGGACGCTTCGAGGGCGAGATCGCCGCCGCCGCAGCGTTGCGGCGCACCGACACGCAGCTCGTCGAGCTCGACCAGGTGTGGCAACGCATCGCCGACCTCGAGACCAGCCACGACACCACGGCCCGGTCCCGCGGCTACCGGTTCCTCAACCGCGAGTTCCATCTGGTCATCCACCAGATGGCGCACTCCCGGGTGATGGCCGAGCTCAGCGAACGCATGTGGGACATGAGCGACTTCTTCATCAACACCATCGGCGGCGCTGAGCACCTCTCCGAGGCGCTCACCGACCGCAACCACGACCACGACGTGATCCGAAGTTCGATCCGGTCCCGCAGCGCCGAGGTCGCACGGGTCGCCATGCAGTCGCACATCGTAGAGACGGTTGGGCTCTTCGGCGATGACCTCGACAACACCGCCTGAGGAGACCGGCGCGCCACGCCAGCCACCCGGCCTCGACACCGTCCTGGGCAAGACGATGGCGATCCTGAACAGCTTCACCCTGGACCGGGCCGCGCTCACCTTCGCCGACCTGCAACAGGCCACCGGGCTGTCCAAGGCCACCTTGCACCGGCTGCTCGGTGACCTGTTCGGGGCACGGCTGCTGGACCGGGTCGAGGGCAGGTACCGGCTCTCCAAGCTCGTCTTCGAGCTCGGCATGCGAGCCTCGGTGGAGCGGTCCCTGTTCGAGGTGGCGCTGCCGTTCCTCGAGGACCTCTACGAAGGAACTCACGAGATCGTGCACCTCGGTGTCCGCGAGCGGGACGAGGTGCTCTATATCGCCAAGGTGGGAGGGCACCAGCAGGCGAAGTCTCCGTCGCGGATCGGTGGCCGTATGCCGTTGCATGCGACCGCGATCGGCAAGGTTCTGCTCGCCTACGCCCCCGACAGTGTCCGTGAGCGGGTGCTGGGACAGCCACTGGAGCGCCGCTCCGCCCGCACCGTGACCTCCGCGGCAGTCCTCCGGGCGCAGCTCGAGTCGGTGATCGCGTCCGGGATCGCCTACGAGTACGAGGAGTCCGCCCCCGGCATCGTCTGCGTGGCCGCCCCCGTCCTGGACGTCAACGACCACATCCTGGCTGCGGTCAGTGTGACCGGCCCGATCAGTAGGTTCGCCCCCGACCGGCACGCGACAGCCGTCAAGGCCGCAGCAGCCGGGGTGGCGGCCACACTGGCTCGCCGGCGCCCCTCTGCGCGCGCCGACTGAGCCACCGACCCGGCGGCCAGCCACGTGGCCCAGGGTTGCCACGCAGAGTGGGCAGAGTGGGTCCCGCTCACCGGAACCCTGAAGTCGTCGCCAAAGCCTCGGGGGCAGCAGCCTTTGATGGTGACCTCGCCCCCCGCCCGACCAGCCCCGCGCTGGCTTCCCCTCCTCGCGCTGGTCGTTCTCGCGCTATCGTTGCGGGCTCCCATCAGCAGCCTCGGTGGGGTGCTCTCCGAGGTGCAAGACACCCTGAATCTGAGCGCCGCGACCGCCGGTCTGCTCACCACACTGCCGGTGCTGTTCTTCGCCGCCGTTGGCCTCGGCGCAGCCCGCGCCATCAGCCGGGTCGGGCTGCACCGCGCCACCATCGCTGTCCTCCTGGTCATGACGACCGCATCCCTGCTCCGGGCCACCACCGGCCGCCCAGTCGTGCTCATCGCCGCGACTGCGCTCCTGCTGGCCGCCATCGCCGTCGGCAACGTCCTGCTCCCGGCGCTGGCCAAGCGCCACTACCCCCACCGCCTCGCCAGTGTCAGCTCCCTGTACGGCGCAGCGGTCATCGGAGGCTCAAGCCTCGGCGCACTGGCCGCCGGGGTCCTCAGCTCGGGACCAGGGTGGCGGGCTGCCCTTCTCGCCACCGCGGCGGTTCCCGTGGTCGGGTTGCTGTTGTGGGCACCCGCGCTCCGGCGCGACCGTGGAGTCGCCACGGGCCAGGTACACCTCCCGGTGACCTCGATGCTGCGCTCCAGACGCGCCTGGGCGCTGGCTGGATGCTTCGGGCTCGTGTGCGCCCAGGCGTACGCACAGCTCGGTCATAGAGCAATAGAACAAGTAGCTCGATGTGCGGGCCGAAGTTCTGCTCCATGCGGATCAGCCAGGACGTCCGCGACTACTTGGCCGCGGGCATGGAGGAGAAGTCCACCCAGTTCCTGGAACTGGGCTCATCGATCTACGTCGAGGAGCCTGCCTAGACTCGCGCCCCATGACCTGGAACCGCCCGGTACCACTCCTCGGTGACCAGACCTCGGCGGCCGAGCGGGCCGCCGAGGT
>JAOPYC010000120.1 GCA_025964795.1 Marmoricola sp. | reverse complement strand
ACCTCGGGCAGCACCTCGAGGGTCGTGGGCGAGCGGTCCAGCTGGCGACCACCGTGGTTGGACACGATGACCCCGTCGGCCCCGGCGTCGACGACCACACGGGCGTCCGCTGCGCTCTGCACCCCCTTGACGATCAACGGGCCCGTCCAGACCGACCTCAACCAGGCCAGGTCGTGGATGGTCGCCGTCGGGTCGAACATCCTGCCCGCCAGCTCGGCGACCGTGCCGTCGAAGTGGTTGAGGGAGGCGAACTCGAGCGGCTCCGTGGTCAGCAGGTCGATCCACCACGCCGGGTGCAGCGCTCCTTCGGTGAACGTGCGCAGCGACAGCGTCGGAGGGATGGTCAACCCGTTGCGCACGTCGCGCAGCCGGGCCCCGGGGACAGGGGTGTCGACGGTCAGCACGAGAGCCTCGTACCCCGCCTCCCGAGCCCGTACGACGAAGTCGAGGCTCGCCTCCCGGTCACGCCACAGGTAGAGCTGGAACCACCGTCGCCCACCGGGTGCGGCGTCGGCGAGCCGCTCGATGGAGGTCGTGCCCATCGTCGACAGCGAGTAGGGGATGCCGGCTCGCGCCGCCACCCTGGCCACCGCCGGCTCTCCCTCCGTGTGCATCATCCGCGTGAACCCGGTCGGGCCGAACATCAGCGGCAGCGCCGCCGGCCGACCGAGGACCGTGGTCGAGGTGTCCACCTCGGAGACGTCCTGGAGCAGGGTCGGCCGGAACTCGACCCGGGAGTAGGCCTCTCGCGACCGGCGCAGGCTGAGCTCCTCGCCGGCGGCACCGTCGGTGTAGTCGAAGACGGCGCGCGGTGCTCGTCGCTGGGCCAGCAGGCGCAGGTCCCGCACGGAAGCCGCGGCGGCCAGCCGTCGCTCGGTGTGGCTGAGCGGCACCCGGCGCGGACGGAGCAGCGGCTGCAGCTCGGACCAGCGAGGCCGACGTCGCGCAGTCATCCTCCCGTTCTACACGACGCCCCGGCGGCCCGGCGCCCTCCGGACCCTGACCTAGGATCGGCTGGTGCAGACGCGAGAAACCAACTGGTCCGGGAACTACGTTTACGAGGCCCTCGAGCTCCTGCGTCCGCGCAGCCTCGCGGAGCTCGCCGAGATCGTGGTCGACGCCGAGCAGGTCCGCGCACTGGGGTCGCGGCACTCCTTCACCGATCTCGCCGACAGCCCGGGCACCCTGGTGTCGCTGGGCGACCTGCCGCAGGACGTCGAGATCGACGGCGAGGCGGGCGTCGTACGCGTCTCCGCGGGGGTCACCTACGCGCACCTGTCGACCGAGCTCTACCGCGCCGGGTGGGCGCTCGGCGGGATGGCCTCGCTGCCGCACATCACGGTGGCCGGGGCGGTCGCGACCGGGACGCACGGCTCGGGCGACCGCGTCGGCTCGCTCGCGAGCGCCGTACGCGCCGTCGAGACGCTCGGGGCCGACGGGAGGCCGCGCACGATCGGGCGGGGGGAGTCCGGCTTCGACGGGCAGGTGGTCTCGCTCGGGGCGCTCGGGGTGGTCACCCACCTGACGCTGGACGTCGAGCCGACCTTCCAGGTCCGCCAGGACGTGCACCTCGCGCTGGGCTGGGACGACCTCGTCGAGAAGTTCGACGCGATCATGGGCAGCGCCTACAGCGTCAGCGTCTTCACCGACTGGGTGCGGTCCGAGCGCAACCAGGTGTGGGTGAAGTCCCGGGTGCAGCCCGACGGCGGGACGTTCGTCGACCCGCTCGGTGCGCTCGACCTGTCCGGCCTGTCGCCCGCGGTCGCGATGACGCACATGCTCCGCGGTGCGCCGGAGGAGGCGCTGACGGCCCAGCTCGGCGAGCCGGGCCCGTGGCACGAGCGGCTGCCGCACTTCAGGATGGAGTTCACGCCCAGCAGGGGAGCCGAGCTGCAGAGCGAGTACTTCGTCCCACGACGGCACGCCGCCGCGGCCGTCGCCGCGCTGCACGAGGCCGGTCCCGGCTTCGCGGACCAGCTCCAGGTCGGCGAGATCCGGACGATCGCGGGTGACCAGCTCTGGCTCAGCGGGGCGTACGGCGAGGACACCGTCGCCTTCCACTTCACCTGGCTGCTCGACCCCCCGGCGGTGTACGCCGTGCTGCCGGTCATCGAGGCGGCCCTGCGACCGTTCGGCGGCCGTCCTCACTGGGGCAAGTGCTTCACGGTGGAGGCTCCCGAGCTGCGCGAGGTCTACCCGCGGCTGGTCGACTTCGCCACCCTTCGCGACGACCTCGATCCGGACCGGAAGTTCGGCAACGGCTTCCTCGAGCGCTACCTGGTCTAGGAGCGGGCCAGCCGCCGCGCGAGGTACGGCGCGGTGGCGCTGCCCTCGGCCGCGGCCACCTCGGCCGGCGTCCCGGTCGCGACCACGTGGCCTCCGGCGTCCCCGCCGCCGGGCCCGAGGTCGATGACCCAGTCGGCGGTGGCGATCGTGTCGAGGTCGTGCTCGACCAGGACGACGGTGTTGCCGGCGTCGACCAGGCGGTGCAGCTGCTGCAGCAGCAGCGCGATGTCCGCCGGGTGCAGCCCGGCCGTGGGCTCGTCGAGCAGGTAGAGCGCATGGCCGCGCCGCGCCCGTTGCAGCTCCGTCGCCAGCTTGATCCGCTGCGCCTCGCCGCCGCTCAGCTCGGTTGCGGGCTGACCGAGCCGCAGGTAGCCCAACCCCACGTCGCGCAGCGTCTCGAGGCTCCGCGACGCGGCCGGGACGTCGGCGAGGAACTTGGCGGCCTCGTCGACGGTCATCGCCAGCACCTCCGCGACGTTCTTCCCGCGGTAGTCGACCTCGAGCGTCTCGGCGTTGTAGCGCGCCCCGTCGCACGTGGGGCAGGGCGCGTAGGTGCCGGGCAGGAACAGCAGCTCCACCGCGACGAACCCCTCGCCCTGGCAGGTCTCGCACCGTCCCTGGGCGACGTTGAAGGAGAACCGTCCCGCGGCGTAGCCACGCGACCTCGCCTCGTCGGTGGCGGCGAAGAGCTTGCGGACGACGTCGAACATCCCGGTGTACGTCGCCAGGTTGGAGCGGGGGGTGCGGCCGATCGGGCGTTGGTCGACCAGCACCAGCCGGTCGAACGCCTCCAGGCCGGTGACGTCGTCCACGTCGACCTCGAGCTCGGCCCCGTCGGGGTCCTCCTGGGCCTGGCCGAGGTGGCGGCGTACGACCTCGGAGAGGACCTGCGTGACCAGGGTCGACTTGCCGGAGCCGGACACGCCGGTCACCGCGGTGAGCACGCAGAGCGGGATCTCGACGGACGTGTCGTCGAGGTTGTGGCGGGTGACGCCGCGCAGGTGCAGCCAGCCGTGCGGCTCGCGCGGTGCGTGCTCCAGCCGTTGCGCCCGGCCGAAGAGGTGCTGGCTGGTGGCCGACTCCTCGATCGCCTCGAGGCCGGCGACCGGGCCGGAGTAGAGCACGTGACCGCCGCCCTCGCCGGCGCCCGGACCGATGTCGACGACCCAGTCGGCCCGTCGTACGACCTCCATGTCGTGCTCCACGACGAACAGGGAGTTCCCGGCCGCCTTGAGCCGGTCGAGCACCTCGAGCAGCGGCTCCGCGTCGGCCGGGTGCAGGCCGGCGGAGGGCTCGTCGAGCACGTAGACGACACCGAACAGGCCCGAGCGCAGCTGGGTGGCGATCCGCAGGCGCTGGGCCTCCCCGGGGGAGAGGGTGGTCGACGAGCGCCCAAGGCTGAGGTAGCCCAGGCCGAGGTCGAGCAGCACGTTCACGCGGGCCACCAGGTCGGTGCTGATCCGTACGGCGACCTCGGTGGTCTCGCCGGACTCGGCGGACGAGATGGCCGCTCCCGCCTCGGCGAGCTCCGCGATCGGCCGCAGCAGCGCCACCACCTCCGCGAGCGGGAGGGCGTTCACCTCGGCGATGCTGCGGCCTCTCACCGTGACCGCCAGTGCCTCGGGCCGCAGCCCGGTGCCGTGGCAGTCCGGGCACGGAGCATCCCGGACGAACCGCAGCGCGCGGTCGCGCATCTGCTGGCTCTTGGAGTCGGCGAGCACGTGCATCACGTGCTTGCGGGCGCTCCAGAACTTGCCGTAGTAGCCGTAGTCGATGCGGTCCCGCTCCGGCTTGATCAGCACGGACGGCTGCTCGTCGGTCCAGAGCAGCCAGTCACGGTCCTTCTTCCTCAGGCGACGCCAGGGCTGGTCGACGTCGATCCCCAGGCCGCTGACGATGCTGCGCAGGTTGGCGCCCTGCCAGGCTCCGGGCCAGGCCGCGATCGCGCCCTCGCGGATGCTCAGCGAGGTGTCCGGCACCATCAGCTCCTCGGTCACGTCGTGGACGACACCGAGGCCGTGGCAGCGCGGGCAGGCGCCGGCCACGGTGTTCGGCGAGAAAGCCTCCGCCTCGAGCCGGTCCGCGCCGGTGGGGTAGGTCCCGGCGCGGGAGTAGAGCATCCGCAGCAGGTTGGACAGCGTGGTGATCGTGCCCACCGTGGAGCGCGAGCTGGGCGCGCCGCGACGTTGCTGCAGGGCGACGGCCGGGGGCAGCCCGGTGATCTCCTGCACCTGCGGAGCACCGACCTGCTGCAGCAGCCGCCGGGCGTACGGCGCCACCGACTCGAAGTAGCGGCGCTGCGCCTCGGCGTACAACGTGCCGAACGCGAGCGACGACTTCCCGGACCCGGAGACGCCGGTGAACGCGACCATCGCGTCCCGGGGCAGGTCGACGTCGACGTCGCGAAGGTTGTGCTCGGAGGCGCCCCGCACGTGCACGAACCCGTCGGACCCGTCGGCCCCGTCGTTCGCGGGGGCGTCGGTGGTGTCCGTCGGCGTCATCCCTCCTGTCTACTGGACGCATGCGATTCTCCGAGCACGAGTTGACCGCAGCCCTGACCGGGGCGGCCACGTCGGTGCTGGCCCGTCAGCGGGGGAAGGTCCGCAAGGGCCAGGACGCGGCCGAGGTCTGGGAGGCGATGGACCGCTACGAGCGGTTCAAGATGCTCGACGCGATCGGTGGCCAGGTGCTGCCCGTCCTGGTCGCCCTGCCCGACGTGGAGGTCGCGGCCGGCGCGCGGCCGGCGTACTCCGAGAGCGAGGTGAGCCAGGTCGTGGCCGGGCTCGTGGGCGACGACGTGGGTCGGCTGAAGCGTGCCGTGCTTGTCAAGACGCGCACGGCGCTGGTGCTGCTCGCCCTCGCACACGTGCCGCTGCGGCTCGACCCGGACGCGCTGCTGCACGGATCGCCCGAGGAGCCCGAGGAGGGCGGCGCGTGAGCAACCGGGCCGCCGCCGTCCGGCACCTGCCCGTCGAGCGGATCCGGACCCGGTTCTCGGCCGCGGTCTACGGCAACATCCTGGTGCTGGCGGCGCTCGTCGCCCCGGTGGCACCGGGTGACGACTCCTGGAACGCCGTCATCGTGGTGGTCGTGACGCCGCTGACGACGTACCTCGCCCATGTCGCCGCGCACGCGATCGGCGGTCGGATCGGGCGGGCGCAGGACGAGGTCTCGCCGCACCTCCAGCAGGACCTGCGCGACGCCGTCCCGATCCTCAGCGCCGGCACGGGCCCGGCGCTGATCCTCACGTTGGGGGCTCTCGACGTGATCCCGCAGCCGTGGCCGTTCGTGGTCGCGGGGCTCGTCCTCGTCGCGCGGCTCGCGAGCGCCGGCGTGATCGCGCAGCGGTCCTCGGGCGAGCGCTCGCGCGGCGCGGTCCTCTGGTCGGGGCTCGGGCTGGGGCTCGTCGCGCTGGTGGCGGTCGTGGCCAAGGCCGTCCTGACGCACTGACGCGGGTCTCAGCAGCGGCTCTCCACCACCACGCCGTTGTCGGCCTGAAGGCGCCACGACGTCGCGACCGGGCCGGTCAGCGCCACCATGCCCCTGCTCACGACGCGGACCGGGACCTGGTCCTGCTGCAGGCTCCGCAACCGCTCCAGGTCGTCGGGCACCATGCCGGCCGAGCCCATGATGCGCCAGGCCGAGCGACCGCCGTCCTGCTGCCGGACCTGGTCGGGCGCGCCGGTCTCGTCGAGCAGCATGGTCTCCTGCGAGGTGCTCGAGATCTCGATCATCACGTCGCCCGAGTCAGCGCGTCCCACGGACGTGACGACCGCGGGCTGGTGGTGCGTGACGAACCCCTGGCCCAGGTCGGGCAGGTGCTTCAGCTCGGCGAGCCGGCGGCGGAGCACCAGCGCCAGGGTGCCGAGGGCGGCTGCGCCGAACGCGATCACCAGCAGCGCCAGCACGCCCGCGACCTGCAGCGTGGTGCCGAGGCCGAGGACGGCCACGCAGAGCACGACCGCGAGGACCGGGGACGCGAGGAGAGCGGCCAGGACGAGTCGGGGAACGGCGGGAAGCGTGGGTACGCCGCGGCCGGGGGCTCCCGCGCTCCGGACGTCGTGGACGGGGCGGGTCTGCTGCTTCATCGCGGGTCTCCTGAGGTGGGGTGTTCCTTCACCGTGGGTCGCCGGGCTGTGGGGGCGCGGTGCCGTTCCTGGGCGGCTGCTGTGGGCCGGGCCGTCCCCGGCACCGCGCCAGGTGGTCGCCTCGACGGTGGGGGCGGCGAAGCCTGCGCGGCACCCGCCCGTCGCTAGGGTCGTCGACGTGCGTGCAGTCCTGGTCAGCGAGTTCGCCCGGCCGCCCGAGCTGGTGCAGGTGGCCGACCCGGCCTGCCCCGGGGACGGGGTCGTCGTCGCGGTGGAGGCGACCGGGCTGTGCCGCAGCGACTGGCACGGCTGGATGGGGCACGACGACGGGATCGCGCTGCCGCACGTGCCGGGCCACGAGCTCGCCGGGGCGGTCGTCGCGGTCGGTCCCGACGTGACGTCGTGGGCGGTCGGGGACCGGGTCACCACGCCGTTCGTGCTCGCCTGCGGACGCTGTCGCGCGTGTGAGCGAGGGGACGGGCAGGTCTGCGAGCAGCAGCTGCAGCCGGGGTTCACGCAGTGGGGCTCGTTCGCCGAGCTGGTCGCGCTGCCCCGCGCCGAGGTCAACCTGGTGCGCGTGCCCGACGCGGTCGGCGCCGACGTCGCCGCAGGACTGGGCTGCCGGTTCGCGACGGCGTACCGCGCCGTCACGCACGTGGCCCGCGTCCGCGCCGGCGAGACGGTGGTGGTGCACGGCTGCGGCGGCGTGGGCCTCTCGGCGGTGATGGTGGCCGTCGCGCTGGGTGCCCGGGTGCTCGCCGTCGACGTCTCCCCGGCCTCGCTCGAGCTGGCAGCCCGGCTCGGAGCCGTGGCGGTGCCCGACGTCGCCGCGCTGCCCGACCTGACCGACGGCGGAGCGGACGTCTCCCTCGACGCCTTCGGAAGTCGTACGACGCTCGCCGCGTCCGTGGCCTGTCTGCGCCCGCGCGGTCGCCACGTCCAGGTGGGCCTGCTCGGCGGCGAGGACGTGCGTCCCGCGGTCGACATGGGCCGCGTGGTCGGACAGGAGCTGCAGCTGCTCGGCAGCCACGGCATGGCGGCGGCGGACTACCCCGAGATGCTTGCGCTCGTGGCCGACGGCACCCTGTCGCCCAAGAGGCTGCTGCGGGACCGGATCGGGCTCGCCGAGGCCGGCTCGCGGCTCGCGGCCCTCGGCGAGCCGGGAGCCGGGACGGGCGGCGTGACGGTGATCCGCCCCGACCTGGGCTGAGCGAGTCCTCACTGGAGCGGGGCAGCCGCCGGGCGGCGCACCCGTGCAACGCGTGCCACCCCTTTGCGCGGAATGACCGACCCCGCCCGGCAGGTTCTAGTACCCATGCGTTCAGTGACTGCCTACGCCACCCCGTCCGCCAAGGCCCCGTTCGAGAAGACCACGATCCAGCGCCGCGACCTCGGTCCGCGTGACGTGCTGATCAAGGTCGCGTTCGCGGGCATCTGCCACTCCGACATCCACACCGGCCGCGAGGAGTGGGGCGACGCGATCTTCCCGCTCGTGCCCGGTCACGAGATCGCCGGCACCATCGAGGAGATCGGCACCGGCGTCGACAAGCACGCGGTGGGCGACCGCGCCGGCGTCGGCTGCATGGTCGACTCCTGCCGCAAGTGCACCAGCTGCCTGGCCGGCGAGGAGCAGTACTGCCTCGAGGGCAACGTCGGCACCTACAACGCCATCGGCAAGGACGGCCGCCCGACCGAGGGCGGCTACAGCACCCACATCGTGGTCGACCAGGACTTCGTGGTCGGCATCCCCGAGGGCATCGGCCTGGACCAGGCCGCCCCGTTGCTCTGCGCCGGCATCA
>JAOPYC010000081.1 GCA_025964795.1 Marmoricola sp. | reverse complement strand
CTTCGAGGCCGCGTTCGTCCCGAAGGACATCAGGGATCCCAGGCCGGGCACCTTGTCGGCGACGGCCTTGTTGGCCTGGAGCACCTCGCCGACGATGCGGCCCATGAACCGCGACGCGATCGTGCTGACCAAGGGGCTCTCGGTGAGCCGGTCCAGGGCCCGCTCGAGCACCGGTTTCAGGGCCAGCAGCTCGTCGAGCAGCACCTCCACGCGCTCACGGTCGACGAGGTCCGAGAGCGGGTAGGGCTCGGCGGGTCCGTCGTACAGGATGGTGGTGGCGAGCTCGACGAAGCCGCTGACGGCCGCGCTGTTCGGCACCGTGCCCAGTCCGCGCGCCACGATGGCCTTGATGGCGTCCCGGTCGACGAGGTCGGCGAGCTGGTGCTCACCCGCCGCCGCGAAGACACCGTCGGCCAGTCGGGACACCGTGGGCTCCAGGTGCGCGCCGGCCAGCCGGTCGAGGTGGTGGGCCACCTGCGCGTCGAGCAGCCTCTGGGCAACGGACGCTGGCTCGGTGGTGGGCACGGGGAAACCGTACGGGACGGGCTCCCCGGCTAGTCGGCCACGTAGAACATCCGCTTGTTGACGAACTCGTCCATGCCGAGCGGGCCGAGCTCGCGCCCGAAGCCGCTGCGCTTCACGCCGCCGAAGGGCACCTCGGCGCCCTCGCCCGCAGGGGTGTTCACGTTGGACATCCCGACCTCGAGACCCTGTGCGACCTTGGTCGCCCGTTCGGTGTCCGTGCTGAACACCGCACCGCCGAGCCCGTAGTCGCTGTCGTTGGCGAGGGTCAGCGCCTCCTCGTCGCTCGAGACCGAGTAGACGACCGCGACCGGGCCGAACAGCTCCTCCCGGTAGGCGCGCATGTCCTCGGTGATGCCGGTGAGCACCGCGGGCGAGTAGTAGGCCGCCGGGGCGTCGCCGAGAACGCCGCCCGCGTGCAGGGTGGCGCCCTTGCTGACCGCGTCCTCGACCTGCTCGGCCAGCCGCTCGGCCGCGGCACGTGAGGAGAGCGGCGCGAAGGTGCCGTCGGCACCCTCGGCCGGGTCTCCGGGGCGGAGGTCCTTGGCTCGCTCGGTGAGCTGGGCGACGAAGCCGTCGAAGACGTCGTCCATGACGATCATCCGCTTGTTGGAGTTGCAGGCCTGGCCGGTGTTGCCGATCCGGGTGTCCCACGCGAGGTCGGCGGCCGCGGCGGCGTCGTCGGTGTCGAGGACGACGTAGGGGTCGGAGCCGCCCAGCTCGAGCACGCACTTCTTCAGGTTCTGGCCGGCCAGCGCGGCGACCACCTTGCCGGCGCGCTCGGAACCCGTCAAGGAGACCCCCGCGATGCGCGGGTCACCGATGATCGTCTCGATCTGCTCGAAGGAGGCGAAGACGTTGACGTAAGCACCCTCGGGCAGTCCCGCGTCCTTCATGATCTGCTCCACCGCGAGCGCGCACTGCGGCACCGACTCCGCGTGCTTGAGCACGATGGTGTTGCCCAGCATCAGGTTGGGCGCCGCGAAGCGAGCGATCTGGTAGAAGGGGTAGTTCCACGGCATGATCCCGAGCAGCGGCCCGATGGGCAGTTTCTGCACCATCGCCTGGCCGCCGGAGAAGGTCTTGATCCGCTGGTCGGCGGCGAGGTTGGGCCCCTCGGTCGCGAAGTAGTCGAAGATCTCCCCACAGAACTCCGCTTCCTCGGCCGACTCCCCCAGCGGCTTGCCCATCTCCTCGGTCGCGAGCTTGGCCAGCTCTCCCTGACGCTCGACGAACAGCTCACCGATCCGCTTGACAGTCTTGGCACGCTCCGCGATCGGCACCTTCCGCCAGACGTCGTAGGCCGCGTGCACGGCGGTCAGCGTGCCTTCGATCTCCTGGTCCGTCGCGTGGTCGAAGGTCTGGACGACCTCGCCAGTGGCCGGGTTGATCGTCTGGTACGCCGGTCCCGCTGTGCTCGTGTCGCTCATCGCGCCTCTCCTCGGTTCACTGGGGCAACTCCCTTGCCACCCCGAACCTAGCCCGTCCCCACACCGGGCACCACGCCCCTCCGTCCCCGCCGGTTCACAGCGAGCGTCTCGAGACCCGGTGTGCCGACAGCCGAATCGGACTACCGCGAAGCGCCAGAAGAAACCTCGAGAAAGTTCGGAATCCCCTGTGCACAAGGGCTTCTGAGTCAATTCCTTGTCAGTGCTCGGTGCTTGAATTACCTCATGGCGACGACCAGTCACACCACGATAGCGGAGCTCGACAGCCCCGCTGATGTGCTGGTCTTCGCCCGCCGACGCAAGGCCGACGCCGACCGTGCCGAGGCCGACGTCCTGGTCGCCGGAGTCACCTGGGCCGAACAGCACCCACCCGAGTCGATCCACGAAGCCGCCTTCTGGATCGGCGGCGGCGAGACCGGCCTCACCCTCGCCGGCCAAGGCGCGCCGCTGGTCGCGGAGTTCTGCATCGCGGAGTTCGCCGCCGCCCTCGGGCGCACCACCGACTCCGGCAAACTCCTCATCGCCCACGGCGTCGAGCTGAAGTACCGCCTCCCCAAGACCTGGGACCGTGTCATGTCCGGCCACCTCCAGACCTGGCGGGCCCGGCGCATCGCGGAGGCCACCCTGTTGCTCTCTCCCGAGGCCGCTGCCTACGTCGACACCCAGGTCGCACCCTTTACGCACAAGATCGGCCTCGCCCAGCTCGACCGGCTGGTCCAGGAGGCCATCGACCGGTTCATGCCCGACCTCGCCCAGGAGAAAGCCGAGAAGGCGGCCGACGGACGGCACGTGAAGTTCCACCACGACCAGGTCTCCTTCAACGGCACCACCCGGATCGAGGGTGAGCTCGACCTCGCCGACGCTCTCGACTTCGACGCCGCGCTGTCCGCCGAAGCGGAGCAGCTCGCCGCGGCCGGGTCGACCGAGTCGCTCGACGTACGCCGGGCCATGGCGGTCGGGGAGATCACCCGCCAGCAGCTCGCCCTGGACCTCTCGGCACATGGGGTTTCGACAGGCTCAACCGGCGATGGTGACGGGGTTTCGACAAGCTCAACCAGCGTGAACATCCGGAAGCCACGGCAGGTCGTCCTCTATGTCCACCTCGCCGACGCAGCCCTGCGCGGCGAACCCGGCTACCACCTCGCCCGCGTCGAGAACACCCGCACCGGCGTCACGGCCGACCAGGTCAGGACCTGGTGTGCCAACCCGGACACCGAGGTTCTCGTGAAGCCGGTCATCGACCTCAACGAGCACCTCCACACAGGCGCCTACCAAGTCCCCAAGCGGCTGGAGGAGCAGACCAACCTCCGCGACGACACCTGCATCTTCCCCTGGTGCAACCGGCCCGCGAAGAGATGCGACTCCGAGCACTGCGTCCCCTACGACGAGGGCGGGACGACCTGTTCGTGCAACATCGGACCACTCTGTCGACGACATCACCGGGTGAAGACACATTCGACGTGGCGGTACACCACCCTCGAGCCCGGAAGCTTTCTCTGGACGAGCCCGCACGGGTATCAACTCCTGCGTGACCACCAGGGCACCGTCGACGTGACCTCGAGACGGCCACCACCGAAGCCGGACCACCCACGGCACTTCTACTGACCCATCGCCCCGGATCCCGCCGTAGCAGCACCTCGGCGGGGCTGCCGGCGTGCCTGGGCCAGACGCGCTGCTGTCTCACCGTGGTTTCGAGACGCTCGCTTCGCTCGCTCCTCAACCACCGTGGTGGCGCGCAGGCGAACGGTCTCGAACGCCCGGCGTTGCTCAGCCGACTTGGGGAGCCTCGGCCAGGAGGAGGAGTACGGCGAGATCGTCGGCCAGCTCGGGGCCGTGGAAGCGGCGGGGGGCGTCGACGAGCTCGCCGGCGATCTCCTCGAGGGGGTGGCCGTTGAGGCCGTGCAGGATGGTGGCGACTCGCTCCGAGCCGAACAGGTCGCGCTCGTGCATGGCCTCGACCAGGCCGTCGGTGAACAGGCAGACCATGTCACCGGGCTCCAGCACGATCTGGGTGTCGTGGAGCTCCACCTGCTCCAGCAGGCCCAGCGCCGTGCCGAGCACGCCGACCGACTCGACCTCGCCGGCACGACGGGCGACCAGCGGAGGATGGTGGCCGGCCAGGCTGAGGGTGATCTCCACGACGCCGAGGTCCGCGCGGGGACGGACCAGCCCGTAGACCAGGGTGCAGTGCCGCTCCGACTCGGTGGCGGCGAGCAAGCGGTCGTTCAGGTCGCGCAGCGTACGACTGGGCGCCTGGTGCGGATCGGCCAGGGCGCGCAGCGTGTACCGCGCCAGAGCCGTCACGGTGGCCGCCTCCGCGCCCTTGCCGCTGACGTCCCCGAGGACCATGCCCCAGACGCCGCCCTCGAGCGGGAAGATGTCGAAGAAGTCCCCGCCGATCTCGTGGCCGTCCCCGGCGGGCTCGTAGCGGCCCACGACCTGCGTACCGGGGATCCGGGGCAGCACGCCGGGGATCAGGCTCTGCTGGAGGGCCGCCGCCACCCGCGACTGCTCGGCCAGGAGCAGCTCCAGCGCCTCCTCGGCGCGGGCCCGCTCCGTGACGTCGCGCAGGATCACCAGGTGGCCGGCCGGACGACCGCTCGCGTCGGTCAGCGACTCGCGGCGCACCTCGTAGGTGCGCTCGACGTCCTGGTCGTCCGGGATGCGCACCTGGTTGTCGGAGGAGTCGAACGAGAACGAGGTGTGCCGGCCGGACGGCGACGCGCGGGCGAGGACGTCCGCCAGGGCGAGGCCGATCAGCTGCGCGCGAGTCGTCTGGACGAGCCGCGCGCCGGCCGGGTTGGCGTCGGTGACCCGCTCGAAGGCGTCGAGCACGAACACCCCGTCGCTCATGTTCTCCACGATCACGCCGCGCGCGAGCGGCGACAGCCGCACCAGTCGCTCCCGGAACAGCCCCCAGACCAGCACGCCCCCGGTCACGATGAACGCGAACGGGGTCAGGTCGATGCTCTCGAACGGTCCGACGGCGAAGTTGTAGAGCAGGTTGAACACCCACGGCAGCAGGGCCGCGGCCACCAGCACCAGGGCCATCAGCCGGTACGTCGTGGACAGCCGCACCATGGTCACCACGAACAGCACCGTGGCCACCAGGATCATCACGTTCGAGTAGGCCAGGTGGAACCAGAACACCGGGCCGGCGCTGACGACCGGGGTGTCATCCCCCGCGGCCTCCGGCGGGTAGTAGCGCACCAGGTCGTGCGAGAAGGGCAGGAAGAGGCACAGCAGCACGGCCACCGGCTCGATGGCGAGGACGGCCAGGAGCTTGCGGGAGACCAGGTGCCGGCGGTTGGTGTACTGCAGCACGAACACCAGCCAGGCCGGGGCCAGCAGGCTGATGCCGACGTACTTCAGGTCGCCCCAGTGGCTCTTCGTGCTGATCTCGCTGGCGGACAGCTCGAGCGCGTAGGCCACGCCCCACCAGGCGCCGGTAGCCAGCAGGGCCGCCAGGGCGGCCCCCGCCGGTGAACCACGCCTCCAGCCGACGTACGCCGCCAGGGCCGCCAGCAGGACGGCGGCCAACGTCGTTAGCGCGGCGAACCAGGGAAGCAAGACCGTGCCCTCCCCCCGTACGCCGGCCGGCCAGACGGCGCGACTGCGCTCCGCAGCGCACCAGACAACGATGGTCGTCACGCTACCGGTCGCGACGGAAACCCGCGACGCGTTGCTAGCTGGTCGATACCAGTGGGACGACCTCGGTGCCGAGCAGCTCGATGCCACGCAGCAGGTCGGTGTGGGCCAGTCGCGGGTTGGTCATCTGTAGGGACAACCGGTCAACCCCGCCCAGCTGGTCGGACACCCGGCGGATCTTGTCGGCCACGGTCTGCGGGTCACCCATGAAGAAGGCGCCGTTCGGACCGGAGGTCGCGTCGAACTGCTGCCGGGTCGGGCGCGGGAAGCCGCGCTCGCGGGAGACCTTGGTGAACATCTCCTCCCAGCCCGGGTAGATCGTGTCGGCGGCGGCCTGGGTGCTCTCCGCGACGAAGCCGAAGACGTGCAGCCCGACCTGCAGCTTCTCCGGCGGATGGCCGGCCTGGGCGCCCGCCCGCCGGTAGAGGTCGACGAGCGGAGCGAACTGGCGTGGCTCGCCGCCGATGATCGCCACCATCAGCGGCAGCCCCAGCAGCCCGGCGCGGGCGAAGGACTCGGGGGTCCCGCCGACCCCGACCCAGATCGGCAGCGGGTCCTGCAACGGCCGCGGGTAGACGCTCTGCCGGACCAGCGGCGGTCGGTGCTGCCCGGACCAGGTCACCTCGACCTGGTCGCGGATCTGCAGCAGCAGCTCGAGCTTCTCGCTGAACAGCGAGTCGTAGTCGGCGAGGTCCAGGCCGAAGAGCGGGAACGCCTCGGTGAACGAGCCGCGGCCGACGACCAGGTCGACCCGGCCCTTGGAGATCAGGTCGAGCGTCGCGAACTGCTGGAACACCCGGACCGGGTCGTCCGCGCTGAGCACCTTCACCGCGCTACCGAGCCGGATCCGCTCGGTCCTGGCCGCGGCGGCCGCCAGGATGATCGTCGGCGCGGAGTCGTAGTACTCGCTGCGGTGGAGCTCGCCGATCCCGAAGGAGTGCAGCCCCACCTGGTCGGCAAGGGCGATCTCCTCCAGCAGATGCTCCATCCGCTCCGCCGCACCGACCACGTGGCCGGTGGTCGGGTCGGTCACGGTCGAGACGAAGCTGTCGACGCCCAGGTGCACGAGGTGGCCTCTCACTAGGGGCCGGACGAGGTGTCTCGGCCCTCCGGTGATTCAACCACCGCGTGCACGGCCTTCCTCACCTGCTGGGCGTACGCCGCAACCGTGCCCCCAGGGCGTGTGCGGCCACGACCAGGCCCGCGGCCGCCAGGACGATGTCCTTGAACACGTACTGCCCGGTGAGGGTCGGTCCGTGGTCACCCCACATCTGGTCGGGGAACAGGACGAGGGGCGACATGATCCCGACGAGGGCGCCGGCCAGGACGACCAGGCCGACCTTGACGAAGCGACCGGTGAGCAGGGTCAGGCCGATGACGGTCTCGGTGACGGCGGTGAGCAGCAGGGCCGCGCCACCGCTGACGACGCCGAAGGTCAGCGTGGTGACGGTGCCGACGGCGAGGTCCTCCGCGGGGCTGGCCCCGGGGACGAACTTGAACACGGCGAAGACCAGGAACACGAGGCCGAGGCTGATCCGCAGCACGGTGATGCTGTGCGCGGCCAGGACCTCGGCGAGCCGGTCGAGCACGGTGTCCACGACCGTGCGCGGTCCGGGTGGCTGGCGGGTTTCGGGGCCCCGGGACGGGGCGGTGACGGTCGACATGGTGGTTCCTCTCGAAGCGCGGGTGGTTGCCGGTCAGGAGGCCCCACCCCCGCTACGAAGTACGTCGACGACGGGTCAGTGCACGATCACCGGGGGGACCCCCTGGTCGTCGAGGAGGTGGGTCTCCTCGACCTTGCGCGGCAGGAACAGCGCCGGGACCACGGTGAGCAGGATCATCGCCCAGGCCACCCAGTAGGTGTCGGCGAAGGCGTGGGCGGCGTCCTCGAGTCCCTGGACGATCGCGGCGTGCGGGATCTTGTCGGCCAGGGACGGGATGTGCAGCGTGGCCATCGCCGGGCCTGCGAGCTTCGAGGCCTGCAGGTGGTTGGTCAGCAGCACCGACATGACCGCCACGCCACACGAGCTGGCGATCTGCTGGGTGATGTTCAGCAGCGTGGAGCCCCGGGCGACCTCGTGGGCCGTCAGCGTCTTGAGCGCCGAGGTGAACAGCGGCATCATCGTGGCGCCCATCCCGAGGCCCATCACGAACAGGAACCCGATGATCACGGGGTACGCCGTGGTGGCGGTCAGCTGCGTCAGCCCGAACATGCCGATCAGGATGAGGACGAGGCCGAACGGCACGATCTGGCCGATCGGCCGCTTGTCGACCTGGGACCCCGCGATCGGCATCGTGATCATCGCGCCGATGCCCTGCGGCGCGACGAGCAGGCCGGCCTGCAGGGTCGACTCCCCGCGCACCTCCTGGAAGTACGTCGGCACGAGCAGCAGGCCGCCGAAGAACGCCGCGGCGAACAGGAACATGGTGATGATCGAGACCGTGAGGTTGCGGTTCTTGAACAGCCGCAGGTCCAGCAGCGGGTGCTCCGGGCGGAAGGAGTGGAACACGAACGCCACCATCAGCACCACGCCGAGCAGCATCGACACCCAGACCCGTGGGGCGGTCACCGTGCCCTCGGAGGGGATCGAGGAGACGCCGAAGAGGAACAGCGCCAGTCCCGGCGACATCAGGGCCATGCCGAGGAAGTCGAAGGCCTCCGACGGCTCGGGCGAGTCGCTCGGCAGCACCCGCCAGGCGTAGACGATCGCGATCAGCCCGATCGGTGCGTTGATCAGGAAGATCCAGTGCCAGCTCGCGACCTGGATCAGGTAGCCGCCGATGATGGGGCCCAGGATCGGGCCGAGCAGCATCGGCACGCCCAGGATGGCCATCAGCCGTCCCATCCGGTGCGGTCCCGCAGCCCGGGTCATGATCGTCATGCCGAGCGGCATCAGCATGCCGCCGCCGAGCCCCTGCAGCACGCGGAAGCCGATCAGGGCGCCGATGCTCCACGCCGTCGCGCACAGCACCGAGCCGGTGACGAACAGCGCGATGGCGGTGATGTAGAGCCGCTTGGTCCCGAACCGGTCGGCGGCCCAGCCGGTCATCGGGATGACCGTGGCCAGCGCGAGGGTGTACGCCGTGACCGACCACGCCACCGTCGAGTAGGCGATCGGGTCGCCGCGCGTGCCGAACACCGTCTGGAAGGTGGGCAGCGCGACGTTGACGACGGTGATGTCCAGGATGGACATGATGGCGCCGAGCACGACCACACCCGCGATCTTCAGGACGGCGGCATCGATGTGATCGGGGAGGTCGGGAGAGTCGACCTTGCTGTGAGACGACATTGTTTGTCTCCTTCAACCAGGTGTCAGACGATCCTAGCCCCGGCGCGCCTGTCGCAAGGTGAGACCCGGGCTGCCTTGACACCGACCCACAATGACCGTGGGGTCGTCGCATCGCGCGGCCGCGGAAGCCAGGTGAGGACGGGCAGATGACCAGCGAGCAGACCCACGCCCCGGACGAGCTCGAATTCACCTTCCCCGAGGCCGACTTCGTCGTCCGGCTGTCGAGCCAGGGCTCGGGCGACTGCGAGACCGAGTGGGAGGTCACGGTGCGGGAGCCGGAGCCCGGCTTGAGCACGTGGTGGGGGCGGTGGCACCGGACGTTCCCCGTGCACGGCTCGGAAGCCGGCCCGTTGATCGCCGAGGAGGTGCGCGAGGCGATCTGCCGCGTCCGGGACATGCTCGAGGACCGCGCCCGCGGGCGGGAGGACCTCGCGGTCTAGCAGCTAACCGGCCACCGTCAGCGCGATCAGCGTGACGTTGAGGCCACAGATCACCGCTGCCACGCCCGCCGCCACCAGCGTGGTGGCCCGTCGGTTCACCAGCGCCCCCATCACCCGGCGCCGGCTGGTCAGCAGCACGAGCGGGATCAGCGCGAACGGGATCCCGAAGGACAGCACCACCTGGGAGACGACCAGGGCCCGCGTGGGGTCGACGCCGAAGCCGATCACCAGCAGCGCCGGCGAGAGGGTCACCAGCCGCCGTACGACGATGGGCACGCGGCGGCGCAGGAAGCCCTGCATCACGACCTGGCCGGAGAAGGTGCCGACCCCCGAGGCGGCGAAGCCGGACGCCAGCAGGGCGAGGGCGAACAGCAGGGCCGCGGTCGGCCCGAGGGCCTCCCCCAGGCCCGCGTGGGCGCCCTCGATCGTGTCCACGGGCGTGGGTCCCCCGGAGAGCACCTGGGCGGCGACGAACAGCATCGACAGGTTGATCACCCCCGCCACGGTCATCGCGGTCACGACGTCGATGCGCTGGTGCCGCAGCAGGGCCAGTCGCTCCTCCTCCGTCGTACGCCGGAACCGGCCCTGGGTCAGGGCCCCGTGCAGGTAGATCACGTGCGGCATCACGGTCGCGCCCAGCATCCCGGTGGCGAGCAGCACCGTGTCGGTGCCCTGGAACCGCGGGACCAGGCCCTCGACCGCCTGCGAGCCGTCGACCCCACCGGCCACGAGGCTGTAGAGGAAGCCCGCGAGCACGACGAACAGCAGACCGGTGATGGCCACCTCGAAGGGCCGCACGCCCCGGCTCTGCAGCCCCAGCAGGCCGAACGCGACGACGGCGGTGATCACGCCCCCGGCGAGCAGGGGCAGGTCGAACAGCAGGTTCAGCGCGATCGCCCCACCGAGGACCTCGGCCAGGTCGGTGGCGATCGCGACCAGCTCGGCCTGTACCCACAGACCTCGCGTGACCGTCCGGGGGAAGTGGTCGCGACACAGCTCGGGCAGGTTGCGGCCGGTCGCGATGCCGGCCTTCGCGGAGAGGTACTGGATCAGCATCGCCATCAGGTTGCTGACGACCACGACCCACACCAGGAGGTAGCCGAACCGCGACCCGGCGGTGATGTTCGTGGCGAAGTTGCCGGGGTCGATGTAGGCGATGGCCGCCACGAACGCAGGGCCGAGCAGCGGCAGCGGGCCGCGCACGAACGCCACACTGGCGAAGCGGGCCCTGCGCTGGAACATGATCGGATGTCGTCAGCTGCTGGCCGGGGCCAGGTCGACCGGCTCTAGCTTCTCGAGGTCCTCCCGGGACGCCGACCCGAGCTCCTCGAAGACGACCAGCTGCTGGGCCTCGATGCGCTCGTTGACCAGCGAGCTGAGCGCGTAGGCGATGGCGCCGGTCTGGCGCACCGTCAGCTCGTCCACCAGCGGGATCCGGGCGGAGGTGACGGCCACCCCGCTCGCGACCCCGGTGTCGTCCTGGGTCACCCCGATGGTGAACTGCTCGCGCGGGCTCGTGACCGGGTCGGCCTGCTGCTCGCGCAGCTGGAGCAGCACCCCGTGCCACGTCAGCACGTCGGTGTCCGGCTGGGCCGTGGTGAGGTCGTCCTCGGTGAGCGTCGGTCCGCGCTCCCCCGCGGCGAAGCAGCGGGCGTAGGAGAGCAGCGCCATCGTCCACACGCCCTCGACGACGATCGGGTCCGCGGGTCGTGGCGGGGCGAGCTCGGCCATCAGTCGCTCGCAGCAGAGCAGCACGCTCTGCAGCTCCTCGAAGGTCTCGACCAGGTCGCCGAGCACCTGGGCGCTCGGACCCTCCAGCCGGCGTACGACGGCCGGGGTCTCGGTCGGCATCGGGTCCGTCATCCGACCGAGGGGCCCAGGCCCAGGGACTGCGGGGTGCTGGCGTCGGGCGAGGGCTGGCGCAGGCCTCCGTCGAGCTCGCCGAACTCCGTCATCATCGCCCGGCTGCCACCCCACGGGGTCTGCTCCTCGGCGATCAGGGTGTTCGTCGTCAGCAGGAGGCCGGCCACCGAGGCACCGTTCTGCAGGGCCGAGCGGCACACTCGCAGGGGGTCGATGATCCCCATGTCGATCATGTTGCCGTAGCGGCCCTCCAGCGCGTCGAAGCCCTCGTCGATCCCGAGCTTGGCCACCTCGGCCACCACCTCGTGGCCGGGGTAGCCCGCGTTGGTGGCGATGAGGTACGTCGGCTCGGTCAGCGCGCGACGCACGATCTCCACGCCGGTCGCGTAGTCGTCACGCACGTTGAGCTCGTCCAGCACCGGGGCGGCGTGCATCAGTGCGACGCCTCCCCCGGCCACGATCCCCTCGGCCATCGCGGCGCGCGTCGCCGACAGCGCGTCCTCGACTCGGTGCTGCAGCTCGGCGAGCTCCGCGTTCGTCGGGGCGCCCACCTTGATCACCGCGACCTTGCCCGACAGCGACCCGATCCGCTCGCTGAGCACCTCCTCGTCGATGCCGAAGGTGGCCCGCTCGAGCTCGGCGCGCAGCTGGGCGACGCGGAACTCGACCTTGTCCTGGGAACCCGCACCGTCGATGATCGCGGTCCGGTCGGCCGTGACGCGCACCTGGCGCGCGCGGCCGAGCTGCTCGAGCTTCATGGTCTCCAGGGTGAAGCCGGAGTGCTTGCTGTAGACCTCACCGCCGGTGATCGTGGCGATGTCCTCGAGCTTGCGCAGCCGCCGGTCGCCGAAGCCGGGCGCCTTGGTGGCCACCGCGCGGAAGATGCCGTTGACGTGGTTGTGCACCAGCATGCTGAGCGCCGATCCCTCGACCGTCTCGGCGATGATCATCAGCGGCCGCGGGTCGCGCATCACCTTGTCCAGCAGCGGCATCAGCTCCTGCACCTTGGTGATCTTCTCGCTGCACAGCAGGATGTAGGGATCGTCGAGCACCGCCTCGAGGCTGGCCGGGTGCGTCACCAGGTAGGGCGAGAGATAGCCGTTGTCGTACTCGAAGCCCTCCACGAAGTCGACACTCATCCCGTGCACGGCGGACTCCTCGACGGTGACGATGCCGGAGTCCCCCACGGAGTGCAGCGCCTGGGCCAGCACGTTGCCGACCGTCTCGTCGTTGTTGGCCGAGATGCCCGCCACGCGGGCGTAGTCCTCGAGGGTCACCACGGGATGGGCGACCTTGCGCAGGTGCTCGACCAGGGTGCCGACGGCGAGGTCGACGCCGCGCTTGACCAGGACCGGGTTGCCGCCCTGCCCGATCGCCTGCATCCCCTCGCGGATGATCGCCTGGGCGATCACGGTCGCGGTCGTGGTGCCGTCGCCGACGATGTCGTTGGTCTTGATCGCCGCTTCCTTGACCAGCTGGGCGCCCATGTTCTCGAACTGGTCGCTGAGATGGATCTCCCGGGCGATGGTGACGCCGTCGTTGGTCACCACCGGCGAGCCGGTGATCTTCTCCAGGATCACGTTGCGTCCCTTGGGCCCGAGTGTCGACTTCACCGCCTCGGCGAGCTGGTCGACCCCCGACAGCAGCAGGCGACGTGCTTCCTCGCCGAACCTCAGGTCCTTGGCCATGGTGTCTCCTCTGTGTGTTGGGTGGGGCTAGGGAACGAGAATCGCCCGGCCGCGGACCATGCCCGCGTCGAGATCGCTGAGCGCCTGCTGGGCGGCGTCCAGCGGGTAGGCCTTCGTGTGCAGGGTGACCCTGCCGGCCTGGGCGAGCACCATCAGCTCGGCCAGCTCGTTGTAGGTGCCGACGATGTTGCCGACGATGTTGCGCTCGGTGGAGATCACGTCGAGGGTCGGCACGACCAGCGTCCCGCCGTACCCGATGACGTAGTAGGACCCGCCCGGACGGGTCATCGCGAAGCCCTCGTTCTCGGCCCCCTCCTCGGCCACGAAGTCGAAGACGACGTCGGCCCCCTCACCGCCGGTGAGGTCCTTGACCGCGTCGACCTGCTTGCCGTCGGCGACCACGGTCTGGGTCGCGCCCAGCTGCCCGGCAAGCTCCAGGGCGGCGGCGTTGCGGTCGACCACGACGATGTTCGCGGCGGTGAGCGCGGCCAGGCACTGGATGCCGATGTGGCCCAGGCCCCCGGCCCCGATCACCACCGCCGTCGTCCCCGGGTAGAGGAGCGGCAGCGCCTTGCGCACCGCGTGGTACGCCGTGATGCCGGCGTCGGCCAGGGCAGCCACGTCCTTCGGCTGGGTGGAGGGGTCGAGCTTCACGCACGCCCGCGCGGAGGTGAGGAGGTACTCCGCCATCCCGCCGTCGGTGCCGTCCAGTCCGGGGAACACGCTCTCGGTGCAGTGCATGTCCTGGCCGGCGCGACAGGCGCGGCACAGGCCGCAGGTCGGGGTCGGGTGCAGGATCACGGTGTCCCCCACCGTCACGTTGGTGACCGCGGAGCCGACCTCGTGCACCCAGCCGGCGTTCTCGTGGCCGATCGTGTAGGGCAGGGTCGGGCTCATCGCCGCGTCCCACTGGCCCAGGATGATGTGCAGGTCGGTCCGGCAGACGCCGGCTCCCCCGATCTTGACCACCACGTCGAACGGTCCCGTGACGGTGGGCTCCGGCACCTCGTCGACGGTGGGCTTCTCGTTGTACGCGTGCAACCGAACGGCCTTCATCTGCTCTCCTCCAGCTGTCCCTCGCCGCGGGTGCTGTAGCGGTGGGACAGCATGCCGCGGCACACGCTGCCGTTCGCTTCGGTGTTGACCCGGGTCAACCGGGCCTTGCGCAGGTGGAGCGGCAGCGCCTGGACGCCGACCGCCTCACCCGTCGTCGCGTCCACCAGCAGCGCCGAGGAGTCGCCCGCCGGCAGGCCGAGCTCGGCCCGCCTGGCGCGCAGCCGCTCCAGCTCGGCCGAGGGAGGTACGTCGCCCAAGGTCATCAGCGCCAGGTCGTCCGTCGTCCGTCCCTCGGCGAGGAGCGGGCGGCAGACCCGGTCGGTGCCGGCGAGCACGGCCTTGCGGACGAAGTCGGCGCGGAGCTCGTCGAGCTCCCCGGCAGCGAGGTCGCCGAAGGAGTCGGCGAACCCCGACCTCGCCGCGATCCCGCGGTTGATGGCGTCCGAGGCGAAGTGGTCGTCGAGGACCACCTCGGTCCGGCGTACACCCTCGACGGCGCTGGCTGCGTCGTAGGCGTCCGCCACCATCAGGAAGGCGAAGTTGGGCGCGCAGAAGAACGTCGGCAGCCGTAGGTGCACCTGGACGTCACCTTCGTCGGACACGGTGCACGAGGAGACGAAGCCGAGGTCGGTGACCGGCTCGTCCAGCTCCGGGTCGCGCACCGTGGCCAACGCGGTGAGCACCTGTTCCCTGTAGGTCGCTGCCGATGGAGTCACACGTTGGCTCCGTGCTCCACCAGCTGGGCGTCGTCCTGGGCGGCGGGCTGGCCCTCACCCTTGAGCTGGAGCTCGACCGGCACCGCGATCCCGTAGAGCTTGGCCGCGTTGAGGCCGAGGATCTTCTTCTTGGTGTCGACGTTGACCCGCGGGTAGTCGGAGTAGGTGTCGTCCGGGTAGTCCCAGTCGACGAACCCCTCGATCTGCCACTTGGGCTCCCAGATGTTGTAGTCGCTGCCGAAGGTCATCTTGTCCTCGCCGACCCAGAACAGCAGCTCACCCATCACCTTGGCGAAGAACTTCGGCCGGGCGTACATCAGGCCGCCGATCACCACCGAGAGACCCGCGTAGACGTTGGGCTCCTGCGTCGCCATGAAGCAGAAGTCCTCGATCCGGGGCAGGCCCACGTGCTCAACGATGAAGTTCAGCTCCGGGAAGTCCGTCGCCGCGTGGTCCACGTCGGAGACGTCGAACGCGTCCTTGTCCAGGGGCCAGATGGTCGGGCCCTTGTGGACGTGGATGTTCTTGATCCCCAGCTCCTGCGCCCTCGCCAGGAAGCGGTAGGCCTCCGGGTCGCTGAGCTTGTAGCCGCGCGAGCCGTTGTTCCACTCGGCGGTGTAGAGCTTGACGCCCTTCGAGCCCCACTTCGCGACGTTGTCCTCGAACTCCTTCATGCCGGCGTCGCCGTCACGCGGGTCGAAGCGCGTGTTCACGATGAACTTGTCCGGATGCTTCTCGGCCAGCGCGCCGTTGCGCTCGGTCGTGTTGAACCCGTCGGCGTACCACTCCTTGAGGTAGGTCGGCTGGAAGATCGCCTTGTCGACGTACCCGTCCTCGAAGACCTCCTTCATCAGCTGGTCCTCGGAGACCTTCCTGAAGGCCTCCTTCGTCTGGTGCGTCTCGGGCGGTCCGAGGCCCTGGTAGGCCTGGAAGCAGTCGATCCAGCCCTCCGCGTAGTTCTCGGCGCCCTTCACCCAGTTCTCGGGACTCGCGTCCCAGAAGTGCATGTGGCTGTCGACGATGAAGTACTTCTCCCCGTCCTTCTCGTACATCTCTCCCTCACTTCTTCTCGAAGGTCGGCAGGTCGAACCCGATGTACTCGGCGGCGTCCTCGGGGTTGGCGAACATGATCGTCCGGTCGTCCTCGTGGATCATCCGGCCGTAGTGGGTCGACATGTTCTCCTCGAACTGCGCCGCGTCGTAGAAGCCCTCCTCCTCGCCGAGGGCCTCGGAGATCTCGTCGTAGTCGAAGTCCATCCGGTTGACTCCGTCCACGCGGATCATGGAGGGCAGCCGCGTGATGGTGACGCCCTCCTTGTGGCTCATCACCTCCGCCACCACGGCGCCCACCTGGTTGTTCATCAAGGTGACGCCGCACTTGTTCGAGGCGGTGTTGTCGGCCTTGAAGGCACTTTCCGTCGTTGCGTACGACGTCTTCGTCGACTGGTAGCCGGTCACTGGGTCAGCTCCTTCGGGTTGTCCAGGCTGAGGTCGGAGAGGATGCCGCTGAAGCGGCTCTTGGCCCGGTCGAGACCGTCCTCGAACCGGGGCGGCTTGGCGTCGGGCTGGGACCACAGCGGCTGCAGCTGACGGGCGGCCGTGAGGGCCTTGGGCACCCAGTTGGAGAGCCAGCCGTCGATGATGCCCTTGTTGTAGTCCGCGAACTCCTTGTCGTTGGTCAGCAGCTCGAACATGGCCTTGGTGTAGCGGAGGTCGCGCGAGGCGTAGTCCCACTCACCGGCGCCCACCACGGTGGGTGTCACGAAGTCGCCGTTGCCGGGCGAGGCCTGCTGCACCAGCTGGCTGCGGAACAGCTCGCCGATGAGCGGCTCGAACACGATGTTGGCCGCGAAGATCGCCTCGGCCCAGTCGTCGATCGCGGTGAGCTCCTCGGCGACCCCGCGCACGCCCTGCCAGGCCGGGTCCTCGTTCCACGTCTCGACGTGGGCGGTCCCGTCGAACGACTCGATCTCCTCGCTCAGCGTGAGGTTGTAGAGCGCCAGGTCCTGGGCGAACCGGATCCGGTGCATGCTGTTCACGGAGATCGCGTTGTTGTGCATGTTGGTGGGTGCGCGCCGCTGGGCGTTCGCGAACAGGTAGAGGCCGAGCCCGTGCTCGACGTGCATCCACGCCCCGACGTTGCGCTCCACGAACGTCACCCAGTTGGGGTTCCACTGCTCGAAGGCCTTGGTCTCCCGCGCCGTGTCGACGTTCTGGTTGATCTGCCGCACCACGTTGGAGTTGTTGCGGTAGAACGTCAGCTCCCACTCCTCGTTGGGGTCGCGGAACTCGTGCCAGCCGTGGGCCGGCCACTCGTAGCCCTTGCCGCCCGACCCGGGGTAGCGCTCCGGGTCTCCCCGGTCCACGCCCCACGCCTTCAGCACGGTCCAGTCGAGCGGGTAGCCACCGCGCCCGTCGGAGAACCCGTAGAGCCATCCCTGCGCGAGGTAGTGCCGGGGGTCGGGCTGCACCTCGACGGTGACGTCCTCGTAGTGGGACTGCTTGCGCTTCTGCGGCGTGTAGTAGTTGTAGTGCCGCAGCGTGGAGTCCGGGAACTCCTTGGCGCCGGCCTCGGCGTCGGTGAACTCCGGCTTCGGTGAGCTGCGCTCCACGGTGGGTGCGGTCATGTCGATCGGCCTCGCTTTCTAGGGTTCTTCTGATGAGCCGGTGGTCGTGAACTTGTCGTAGTAGATGTTCTTCTCGGGGGCGCCCAGCTCGGTGAGCACATCCATGGCCGCCTCGACCATCGGCGGCGGCCCGCAGACGTAGGAGTCGGTCTCCGAGAGGTCCGTCTCGTGCTGCTTGACGATGTCGGTGATCAAGCCGACCTCCCCGTCCCAGGGCTCGTCCGGGTCAGCCTCGGAGAGCGCGGGGACGAAGGTGAAGTTCGGCAGCTGCTCGGTCAGCGCGTAGAGCTCCTTCTCGAAGCAGAGGTCCTTCTGCGTGCGGGCGCCGTAGTAGTACGTCGCCTTGCGCGTGCTCTTCTTCTCCGCGAGGGAGCGCAGCACCGAGAGGATCGGGGCCATGCCCGCGCCGCCGCCGACGAAGACGATGTCGGAGTCACGGCCGTCGCGCAGGGTGAAGACGCCGAACGGGCCCACCACGTCGAGCTGGTCCCCCACCGCCAGCTCGGTGTCGAGGAAGGAAGAGAACCTCCCGTCCGGGTAGCACCGGATCACGAACTCGAGCTGGCCGCTCTCCTTGCTCGAGACGTTGGCCATCGAGAACGACCGGGTCGCCTCGGTGCCCGGGATCGCGATGTCGACGTACTGCCCGGGCCAGAAGGCGATCTCGGTCGGCTCGACGAGCTTGAGCACCAGGTGGCGCATGTCGTGGGTGACGTGGTCCTTCGAGACCACCTCGGCCTTGACCTCCTGGATCGGGTGGCCCGAGCGGAGCATCTCCTCGTCGTAGTTGAGCAGCTCGATGGTGACGTCCTCGTAGACGTGTGCCCGGCACAGCAGGGTGAAGCCCTCGTCCAGCTCGAAGTCGGGAAGCGCGAAGGTCGAGTACTTGTCGAGCTCGATGTCGTCCCCTTCGAGGACGAACGACTTGCAGGCGGCGCACTGGCCTTCCTTGCAGCCGTGCATGAGCGTGATGCCCTGCTCGGCGGCGGCCCGCAGCACCGTCTTCTCCTCGTCGACCTCGATCTCGACGCCTACCGGCTCGAATCGCACGACATGCTTCTCGCCCATGGATCCCTTCCGTGAGACGGACCTGACGAGGAGTGCCGGCCCGGTGGGCCGACGCTCCTCGCAGTCCTGGCTCCTCCTGTGTGGTCAGGCGTCGGCCGGCGCGGGACGTCCCGCCGGTCCACCCTTGATGTAGTTCGCGTGGAACGCCTGCTGCTCGGCGGGTGTCATCTCGTTGAGCAGCACGTTGGGGCTCTGCAGCGGTGGCATCCGGCGCAGGTGGTCCAGGTTCCACATCTTCTTCGGGTCGAGGTTCAGGTGCGGCTGCGCGACGAGCGTGTGCCCGTCGTCGCGGACGTAGCCCATGTCGGAGACGACGTCGGCCCAGTTCCAGCCGTGGTAGAGCGTCTCCCACTCCCTCTTGCCGATCAGCTGACCCATGTTCGGGGTCTCCCGTCCCTGGTACGTCGGCCGGAAGGCCTCGACGTCGGTCCACCGGCAGGCCTCGTGGCAGTAGGTGCGCATCTGCCCGTCGACCTCGGCCATCACCATGTCCTCGCGGACCAGGCACGGGACCATGCAGGTCCAGCAGCGGTGCGGGTACTGGTAGTCCACGTCCTCGGCCACGATCGGGTGATGCCCGTTCGGGGTCGAGAGCCGGGCGTAGTTCTCCCACCACTTGCCGTACTTGTCGTACCAGCCCGGGTACTTGTACTCGAACCACTCGAAGTCCTTGTCCGTCATCGGGTCCATCCGCCAGTAGTTGGCGAGCCACCCGGTGCAGAAGAACTGGGCCACCTCGTGCACGTAGCCCTTGTTCCAGATCTGGTTCCAGGACTCCTCGATGAGGTCGTGCGGGATGACCAGCCCGTACTTCTCGAGGGGAACGAGGTAGCTGCGGTAGTAGTCGTCGTAGATCCACCGGCGCCACATCTCCGCGTAGCTCTCCCGGTCCTTGCGACGGTCCTTGGTGCCGTACTCGATGAAGGTGCCGATCGCGGCGTCCACGACCCGGTGGTTGTTCCACCACGCGTAGCGCAGGTCACGCTCGAGCAGCTGGTGGTTGCCCTCGTCGGCCAGCGCCATCAGCAAGGTGGCGTACCCGTTGCTGATGTGCCGGGACTCGTCGGACTGCACCGAGTGGAACACCGTGGGCAGCAGGTAGTCGCCGTTGGCGGCGGCCTCGGCGGGCATGGCCACGAAGAGCGTGTTGGTGAAGGCGGTCTCGGCCACGATGGTGAGGTAGATGCTCGCGGCGGTGATCGCGTCGCCGGTGATGAACCCCTCGGCGAACTGCCGGCCGATGGTGCCGCAGTAGTCGTTCTGGAAGTTGCGCAGGCTGCTGTTGAAGCCGGCCGGGTCGATGTAGTTGTTCATGTAGAGCCGCTTGAGGTTCTGCTGGATCGTCGAGTGCCGCACCTCGTCGATCATCTGGATCGCCTGCCCGTTGTGCAGCTCCGGGTTGGGCACCGTGTTGAACAGCAGCGGCATCGCCCGCGCCGCCGAGATCTCCGGGAGCGGGATGATGCTCAAGAAGAGCTTCTGCCACTCCAGCCAGCGCTCCTGGACCTGGCGGAACATGTTGCCGCGGATGGCACCGTCGGCGGCGCCGTACACCCGGTGGTCCTTCTCCTCCTGCATCGGGAAGTCGGACCGCAGCACCTGGTTGAGGGGGTCCTTCTTCTTCGCCTTGGAGAACGTGTAGTCGGTCCCGTACTGGGACACCGGCTCGTGGTAGAGCGGCTCCCACGCCAGCTCCTGGATCTTCTCGTGCGCCTTGGCCACGCTCTGCCGAGTCATCGCCACTCCTTAAGGGGGTCGGGTCGTCCGGTGGTCCGGTGGCTGCCAGGACATCCGACGGGAGGCGGTGCGCCGGTCTCACCTTGAGACGGCGGAGGCGCTCACCCCTCCTCGAAGACGGCGGCCCGGATCTGCGCCAGGTGCTCGCGGACGCTGCGCGTGACCTCCCGGTTGCCCTCGGCGGCCGGCGTGATCCCGAGCGCAGCGAGCAGCGCCGCCGCCGGTGCCCCCGGGTCGCCGGTGTCCCCCAGCGTGGGGTGCAGCCCCTGGTCGGAGAGGTGGGTGAAGACGAGGTGGACGATGCTCCAGGGGTTGTAGGTCTCGGGCTCGGCCATGGGCGATTCCCTCCACCGACGGCTCGGGCGAGCCGTCAGGCGTCGGACGCTACGCCCCAGCCCCGGGGCTGGAGTCTCATCCTGAGACAGTGCCAGCGCTGTGCGGCGATCGCCGCTCGCACCTCTCGACCCGGCACCGTCCAGGGCCTATGGTCGGCCCCGGAAGGGCCCCACCATGACCAAGCCCCCTGTGCCCCCTGACGTGACCGGCCGGCACGCCCCCTCGGACCAGAGAGACGTGGCGGTCTCACGCGAGCGTTTCCTCACCGTCGGGCTGTCCGGCAAGCACGCGGTCCGCCAGCCCATCCTCGCCTCCTGGCAGCGCTCCTCGGACCTGCGGGTCGCGCCCGACCGCATCGAGATGAAGCACGTCGACGACCTGCACCTCGACAGCCGGCTGACCACCAGCGCCGAGCCGGTGCTGCGCAACCTGCAGGAACTGCTCGAGGGGCAGTCGGTCAGCGTCATCCTGACCGACCACACGGGCCTGGTGCTGAGCCGGGTGACCGGCGACGGGGAGCTCGAGAGGCACCTCGACCGGGTGCTGCTGGCCCCG
>JAOPYC010000070.1 GCA_025964795.1 Marmoricola sp. | reverse complement strand
CCCGCGGGATCGTCTGGTTCACGATCTGCATGGAGCCGCCGCCGACGAGCTTCTTGAACTTGACCAGCGAGAAGTCGGGCTCGATGCCGGTGGTGTCGCAGTCCATCATGAAGCCGATGGTGCCGGTCGGCGCGAGCACGGAGGCCTGCGCGTTGCGGAAGCCGTTCTTCTCGCCCAGCTTCTGGACCTCGGCCCAGGCCGCGGTGGCCAGCTTGTGCACACCGGCGTCGTGCACGCCGAACGTGCGGACGACGTCGTTGGCGGCCTGGTGCTTGCGCATCACGCGCTTGTGGGCGTCGGCGTTGCGGGCGTAGCCCTCGTAGGGACCGACGACCGCGGCGAGCTCGGCCGAGCGCTTGTAGGACTGACCGGTCATCAGCGAGGTGATCGAGGCCGCCATCGCGCGGCCGCCGTCGGAGTCGTAGCCAAGACCCATCGCCATCAGCAGCGCGCCGAGGTTGGCGTAGCCGATGCCGAGCTGGCGGTAGTCACGCGTGGTGTCGCCGATGGCCTCGGTCGGGAAGTCCGCGAAGCAGATCGAGATGTCCATCGCGGTGATGATGAGCTCCACGGCCTTGGCGAACAGCGGCGCGTCGAAGGTGTCGTCGTCCTTGAGGAACTTCAGCAGGTTGAGCGACGCCAGGTTGCACGAGGAGTTGTCCAGCGACATGTACTCCGAGCACGGGTTGGACGCGGTGATCCGGCCCGTCTCCGGGTTGGTGTGCCAGTCGTTGATCGTGTCGTCGTACTGCAGGCCCGGGTCGGCGCAGGCCCAGGCGGCCTCGCTGATCTTGGTGAACAGCTCGCGGGCGTCCACGGTCTCGATGACCTCGCCGGTGCCGCGCGAACGGAGGCCGAAGGAGGTGCCGTCCTCGACCGCACGCATGAACTCGTCGTTGACGCGGACCGAGTTGTTGGCGTTCTGGTACTGGACGCTGGTGATGTCGGCGCCGCCGAGGTCCATGTCGAAGCCCGCGTCGCGCAGGGCCCGGATCTTGTCCTCCTCCTTCGCCTTGGTCTCGACGAACTCCACGATGTCGGGGTGGTCGACGTCGAGGACGACCATCTTGGCCGCACGACGCGTGGCGCCGCCGGACTTGATGGTGCCCGCGGAGGCGTCGGCACCGCGCATGAAGGAGACCGGGCCGCTCGCCGTACCGCCGCTGGAGAGGAGCTCCTTGGAGGAGCGGATGCGGGAGAGGTTGAGGCCGGCGCCGGAGCCGCCCTTGAAGATGAAGCCCTCTTCCTTGTACCAGTTCAGGATCGAGTCCATCGAGTCGTCGACGGCGAGGATGAAGCACGCCGAGACCTGCTGGGGGGAGGGGGTGCCGACGTTGAACCAGACGGGAGAGTTGAACGAGAAGTACTGGTTGGCCAGCAGCCACGTCAGCTCGTGCTCGAACAGCTCGGCGTCGCTGTCGCTGACGAAGTAGCCGTTCTCGAGGCCGGCCTTGGTGTAGGTCTTCACGACCCGGTCGATGAGCTGCTTGAGGCTCCACTCACGGGCGTCGGTGCCGACGGCGCCACGGAAGTACTTCGTGGTCACGATCGTGGAGGCGTTGACGCTCCAGGTGTTCGGGTATTCGACACCGCGCTGCTCGAAGACGGTCTCGCCGGTCTTCCAGTTGGTCTGGACGACGTCGCGACGCTCCCAGGTCAGCTCGTCGTAGGGGTGCACGCCCTCGGTCGAGAAGACCCGGTTGATCTTCAGGCCCTTGCTGGTGGTGCGCCGCTTGGCGCCGGTCCCGCTCACCGTTTCCGTCATGTTCCCTGCTCTCCCTGTTGGTTATCTCTGCGTCGTTCTCGTCGTTCTCGTCGTTCTCGTCGTGCGTCGCTGCTGTGGGGGTCCGTCGTCTCGAACCCACCGACGTTGGTAGCCCGGGCGCGGCTTCCCCACCACGCCCGGGCGGTCTGTGGTCAGCCCGTGGGCTGAGGTTGTGGTCGCGGCTCACGGTCCAGCCGGAGCATCGCGATCTCGGTCTCGAAGTCCTCGGCGGACTCGAAGGCGCGGTAGACGCTGGCGAACCGGAGGTAGGCGACCTCGTCGAGCTCGCGCAGCGGCCCGAGGATGGCCAGGCCGATCTCGTTGGCCGGGACCTCTGCGAAGCCGACGCCGCGCAGCGTGTCCTCGACCGTCTGCCCCAGGCGCGCCAGGTCGTCCTCGGAGACCGGTCGGCCCTTGCAGGCCTTGCGGACACCGGCGACCGCCTTCTCGCGGGTGAACGGCTCGGAGGTGCCGCTGCGCTTGATCACGCTGAGCTGCATCTGCTCCACCGTCGTGAACCGCTTCTCACACGTCGGGCACGAGCGCCGACGACGGATGGAGGAGCCGTCGTCGGCAACCCTGGAGTCGAGCACCCGGGTGTCTGCGTTGCGACAGAAGGGACAGTGCATCCGGGGCTCCTCTCAAAGTCGTTGCTCGGCCGTCCAGTAGCCCTGTCAGACGCCCGCACTAGGTGCAACCTGTGCGTTCATCTGTGGATTCCGCGGTGGATAACCCGGGTTCCTGTGGGAAACCCCATCAGTCCTGTGGGACTAGATGTGGATAACTACAACGGTGTAACTACTAGATGTAGTGGTAACCGTACGCCCACGGCGCGGGGCGTGCAACCACTCCGCACGACCAGATCCGGCGTACTGCGGTGATGAACGCATCTGCGCAGGTCAGGGCGCGACGGGCCCGCGAAAATAGTCATTTCGGGGGGTGTGTCCATCGGTGGACGAAAGGCCTGCGGACGTCCGGCAGGGCCCGCACAGCCTGTGGATCACGCCGTACGGCGCACCGTCACTCCGGCGCGTGCGCGGCGGCCCGCTCGGGCTCCTGCTCGGTGAGCCAGGCCGCGACTGCGGCGAGCGTGCCGTCGCTGAGCGAGGGCAGGGCGCACGGGGTCCCCGAGACGACGCGGCTGCGCTGGGCCTCGACGCTCGAGGCCAGATCGGTGAGCGACTTGATCGCGCCCTCGAGGGCTGCGATGTCGATGCTGACGCTGCTTGACATGTCCGATTCCTACCCAGCCGCGGGGAGCGCGAAGCACTTCGGGCGGCTCTTTCTCTCGTGGTCCACAATGAGGCGGTGGGCAGGCATTCGGACGAGCACGCGGCTGAGTCGTCGTACGACGCGAACGGGACGCCGCGCGCCCAGGTCCTGGGGCTCGCGCTGCTCGTCACCGTGACGCTGGTCGCGTGGGGCGTACTGGTGTACGCCGCGATCGACTTCGGCGGCGATGCACGCTCCGGCGACTCCACCGCCTGGACGCTCGTGGCCCTCACCACGATCGGTGCCGCGGCGTGCCTGTTCGTGACCCTGCTCATCGGCGCACGGATGGTGGCGCTCGTCAGGGGAGAGGCGACGCCCGCTCGGCCGCGAGGCGGGCGGCGCGCGGCCCGATAGTCCGTACCCACCGGCCTGCCGCGTCCGATCTGTCGGCGGGCCGCCGTAGGCTCGGGCCGTGAGCAAAATGGACGCCCTCAGGGCCATGCGTGAGGCCAAGTACGCGCGCGACAGTGCCAGTGGCCCGACCCGGCGCGAGGCCGCCGCGGCGGCGGCCGGCGGCGTCCCGGTCGCCCCGGCGAAGCCGGCGGCTCGCAAGGCGGCCGCACCGCGGAGCGCGGCCACACGCTCGGACACGGTCGCGGACCCCAGCGGCGCCCGCTGCGGCCACAAGTCGATGAACGGCCGCGCGTGCACGCGCGAGGACGGGCACTCCGAGAAGAGCCACCGCTACAGCTAGCGGTCGGCCACTCGCCGGACGAACTTCAGGCCCGACCAGGTCTCGTCGACCGCGCACACCTTGACGTCGACGAAGCCGGCAGCCAGGCCGATCGCGCGGACGACGTTGCCGTCCAGGTCGGTCTCGACCTGCGCCGCCTTCTTGGGCCAGCACACCCAGATCATCCCGGCCACCTCGGTACGCTCGATCAGCCGCGGCAGCCGCTCGGTCAGCCGGGCCGCCCTCGTGTGAAAGGTCAGCGTGATCTCCAGGCGCTGGGGCAGCCGCCGTGTCGTCGGCGCTTCCAGGTCGAAGTCCTCCGGCGCGCCGTCGAGGAACACCACGTGCTCGGGCCGGACTCCGAGCTTGCGCTCCAGTGGGGTGCCTGAGTAGCCGGCCATGGCGGCAGTCTGGCACCTCCCCGGAGTTGTCCACAGGCGCTGGATCTGGTGTAGCCAGTTCGCGTTGTGGGTAGTTGACTCCGCATATCTGAGGGACGCAGATCCGTTTCGGCACGGCGAGGAGTGGCGGATGCAGACGGTGGGGCTCCGGCTCGCAGCCGGGCTGGTCGCGGCCGGCCTGGTGCTCACCGGCTGCGGCGGCTCCCCCGAACCCTCCCCGGCCCCGAAGCCGTCCACGTCCCCCTCCCCCTCCGCCCCCGCCACCCCCACTCCCCCGGCGATGCCCGCCGCGGCGAAGACGAAGACGCGGGCGGGCGCACTGTCAGCGGTCCGCTACTTCCTCGAGGCTCTCAACTATTCCGGCCGCGTCGGCGACACGACGACACTTCGCAACGCGTATGTCCCTCTGTGCACTAAATGCGAAGGAATCGCAGACGGAATCGACAAGACCTACGAGGCCGGCGGCAGCTACCGCGGTGGTGACTGGACGGCCAAACGGATCAAGTTCTACGCCATCAACGGCGATGTTGCGGTTCTCGACGCGACAATCGACTACTCGGCTCAGTCGTGGATCAAGTCCGAGGGAGCGGAACCTACGCAATTCAAGGCCAGTCCTAACAACCTCCACGCGTTCCAGCTCAAGTGGGCACCCCAAGCCGGGTGGCGCGTCGGAGCCCTGGACCCACAGCAGTGACGCGGGCATTGACGCTCGTCGTCATCCTGGTCTGGTGGGGGGCCTCGGCCGCGGCCGCCGCGGAACCTGTCTCGCCCTACCAATCGGGCTACGAGGTGGGCGCGACAACGCACCATCAACAGTCGATAGTAGGAGAGCCCGACGTTAAGCAGACTGCCGCGAAACCCGACGGGCGCGTGCCGAGATACGAGTGGCGCTCCCCCTGTGGCACCAACGCCGGCGGCGACGGACAGTGCCCGCAGAACACCTGCCCGCCCGGTCAGGAGATCTATCGGCTCTGGCAGGTCGAGCCGCCGGCGCAGCCGCTGGGACTGACCTGCTCCGGGAACGGCCCACCACCGGTCGCCGCTGCCCCGCCGCAGGTGAGCGAGGCGATGATCCTGAACGCGTTCCGGCGGATCCCGCTGCCGGCGCTCCGCTCGCACAGCCAGCCGGCGGACAAGACGCTGATCAACTTCGACACGATCTTCTTCACCGAGGCGCAGCCGCTGACCCGGCAGGTGACGCTGCTCGGTCAGTCGGTGCGGCTCGAGATCAGGCCGAGCCGGTTCGAGTGGGTGCACGGGGACGGGACGACGGAGACCACGTCGACGGCCGGGGCGCCGTACCCGGTCAAGGACGTCGTCTACCGCTACGCCGACGCTCACACCACGGTGGAGCACCGGGTGGTGGTGACGTGGAGCGCGGACTACTCCCTCAACGGGGGTCCATTGCGACCGGTGAACGGGACGGTCACCACCACGGGGCCGGCCACGCCGCTGCGGATCGCGGAGGCCAGCCCGGCGCTGAGCGGCAGCGGTCACTGAGAACGGATCCGTGCACGGCTGCGCCACGCTAGGTTCGAGGGTGCCCACCTTGAGGACGTCCACTCAGCTCAAGCTCGCCTACGTCGCCCTGGCCACCACTGACACCTGGCTGTCGGGGCAGCCGAACAGGTGGGCCCACCGCGCCCGGTTCCTGACCAAGCCGTTGCTGATGCCCGCCCTCGCAGGGTCGCTGGCCACCAACGCACGGGCGGCCGGATCGCCGCTGCGGACCTCGACGCTGCTGGCCCAGGTGGGCGGCTGGGGTGGCGACGTCGCCCTGCTCGGTGAGGGCACCCGACCCTTCCTCCTGGGTGCGGGATCGTTCGGCCTGGGACATGCGGCCTACCTCTCCGGGTTCGTGCGTCACCGCGGAACGAGCCCGATCACCGCGAACCCGGGCGCGCGGGCTGTCGCTGGCTCCTGGGCGGCGACGGCACCAGTGATGGGCCTGCTCGCTTGGCAGCGCCAGCGCGAGCTCGGCGGTCCGGTCTTCGGCTACGCCACGATGCTGGCGGCCGTGGTGGCCAGTGCCACCCATCTCGACCCGGGACTGTCCCCCGCCTCACGACGGCTCACCGCCGCCGGCGCCGGGCTGTTCATGCTGTCCGACACCCTGCTCGGGGTGCGGAAGTTCGCGCTGCGGAACCCGCCGGCCCACCTGGAGACGGCCGTGATGGCGACCTACACCGCGGCTCAGTTCCTGCTCAGCGAGGGCGCGGCCCGCGCCTAGCGGCACCGGGCGTGCGAGTGGGGTGGAACTGAGTGCACAGTCCCACCCCACCTCTTCCCCCGTACCGATCGACCCGGGTCGAAGGGGACCGTCGGCACGTCGTGGTGGATCAGCTCAGCCGCGGGGGACGGCGAGCTTCTGACCCTCGGTGATCTGGCCACCGGGCAGGGAGTTGAGCTCCTGGATGCGGTGCACCATGGTGCGGATCTGACCGGGCTGGGCCAGGTCGGCCGCGATGTCGTAGAGCGTGTCACCGGGAGCGACCTCGATCACCCGCACCGGCTCGGGCGTGCCGCCGGTGAGGCTGGCGGTGGCCCAGCCACCGAAGACGGTCATCAGGGCCAGGGCGATCCCGACGAAGGCGAGCAGCGCGACGAGTCGGCCGCGCCGGGTCAGCCGCACGGTGCGAGGGACCGGACGAGGCTGCACGGCAGCCGGCCGGACGCGCTTGGTGACGCGCACCGCACGGACGACGGGCGCCGCCGCGTCGGCAGGCTGGCCGTAGTCGAGGTCGAACACGGTCTCGAAGTCCGTGCCGGTCCGGGGAGCCGGGGCCGCGGTGCGGACGAGCGCGTCGAAACGGGCGTCGACATCCGGAGCGGGCGAGGTGCGCGGCATCGGGATGCTCGGCCTGGAAATGCTCAGTGTGCTCATCGGTCAACCTCTTTCGGGGAAGTGCGCGGCCCGGTGGCCGAGCGGTCGGGTTGGCGACCCCTGCTGTGTGTTGATCGAAGTCTTGCGGTGACCACCGACAAGGTTCTCCGGTGACTGATCGAGCAGGTGTTCGATCGAACACGTGTACGACGTTAGAGCACACGTTCGAACGAATCAAGGACCTGGTCGAACATTTGTTCGCACCACAGATCCGGCGCGAGCAGGCCGATTCCGCGACACGCGGTTCGAACATGTGTTTGAAGTGACCCCTGTGACTGGACTACCTTGCCTTTATGGCGACTCGCGATCACGACAAAGACACTCACCGGGCATCCCCTCGGGACCTCACCCCGGTCATCCCCCGCGCCACCCAGCGTGACGCGACCCTCCCTGTCACCGACGGAGGTCCCGGTCGCGGTCATGCCCGCATCTCCGAGATGCCGGACGCCGCCCCGGACAGCACCGGTCTGACCCCACGGCAACAGCGCATCCTCAACGTGCTGCGCGAGTCGATCGAGAAGCGCGGCTACCCGCCCAGCATCCGCGAGATCGGCGAGCTGGTCGGCCTCACCAGCTCCTCCAGCGTCGCCCACCAGCTGCGCGTTCTCGAGCAGAAGGGCTTCATCAAGCGAGACCCCAACCGCCCGCGCGCCCTCGAGGTGTTCATCCCCGAGCTGATGGCCGCCCGGCGCGCCATCGCCTCCGCGGACGAGGCGGGCTACGACCAGACGGGTCTGGGCGACGCCGTCCCGACGCCGGTGATGGTGCCGATGGTCGGCCGGATCGCGGCCGGCGGTCCGATCCTCGCCGAAGAGCGGGTCGAGGAGATCTTCCCGCTGCCCAAGAGCCTGGTCGGCGAGGGCACCCTCTTCCTGCTCCAGGTCTCCGGCGACTCGATGGTGGACGCGGCGATCTGCGACGGCGACTACGTCGTGGTCCGTCAGCAGCCGAACGCCGAGAACGGCGAGGTGGTGGCGGCGATGCTCGACGGCGAGGCCACCGTGAAGACCTTCCAGAAGAAGGACGGGAAGGTCTGGCTGCTGCCGCACAACGACGCCTACGACCCGATCGACGGCACCTACGCCACCATCTTGGGGAAGGTCACCACCGTCCTACGGCGGATGTGAGATAACCGGGTGAAACCCGCCCAAATAGGACATGATTGAACCATGTCCTACCGGTCGTGGCGTCGCGCCTTGCTGGCGGGCGTCGTGGCGTCTCTGGTCGGCATACCGCTCGTGGCCCACGGGAACGGCTCGGTCCGCTCGGAGGGCCCGGCCGCCTCGAGCCCCCGAGCGGTCCGCCATGCCGACTCCGCCCCCACGAGGAGCCCGGCGGCCGACGTTCCGGCCGTGGCCACCCCCTCCGCGACGGGGACGGGTCGCCCGGCCGGGACCGACGAGCAGGTGCTGCCCCGCAGGGCCCAGGGCCGGGCCGCGGTCCGCGCGCTCGGAGACCACCTTCCCGAGGTGGCCGCGCGCAACGAGCTCTCCCCCACCCACCTGACGCGACTGCTCACCGAGGACCACACCGCGTGGCTCGACCAGGACGGACAGCTCTTCTACCAGGAGGACGCCCCCGCCCAGGCGACCGCGGCACCGTCGACGGCCGCGGCCACCGTGGCGCCGGCGTACCCCACCGGCCAGACCTTCGCCCTGCACAGTCGCGCCGGGGCGACCAAGAAGATCTTCCTCGACTTCGACGGCGCCACCGTGGTCGACAGCGGTTGGAACGGCACCGACCCCGGGGACATCGCCAACGGCACGCACATCGGCTACGACACCGACGGTGACCCCACCACCTTCAGCACCGCCGAGCAGGGCTTCGTCCAGGAGGTCTGGCGCGAGGTCGCGGAGACCTACGCTCCCTTCGACGTGGACGTCACCACGGCCGACCCCGGTAACGCCGGCATCCTGAGGTCGAGCTCCTCGGACACCACCTTCGGCACACACGTCGTGATCACCAGCTCGCCGACGCCGCGCGCCCAGCAGTGCAACAGCCAGTGCCTGGGCGTGGCGTACGTCGGCACCTACAACCTGGTCGACCCGTCCGCCACCTACCAGCCGGCCTGGGTGTTCGCCTACGACAAGACCTTCGACCCGATGATCATCGCCCAGGCCGCCGCTCACGAGACCGGACACACCCTCGGCCTGCACCACGACGGGCTGGTCGCACACGGCACCAGCGCCGCTCAGGGCTACTCCCCCGGCACCCGGGCGTGGGGCCCGTTGATGGGCTCCTCGATGAACCGGGCCGTCACCCAGTTCAGCAAGGGCGAGTACACCTACGCCGACAACCAGGAGGACGACCTGGCCGTCGTCGCGACCCACGGCCTGTCCGTTCGCATCGACGACCACGGTGACACCGCCTCGGCCGCGGACCAGCTCGGCGCCCGGCCGGCGTACGACGTGGGCGGGGTGATCAGCACCCGCACCGACACCGACTGGTTCGCGATCACGCTGCCGTGCGTCAGCGACCTCACGGTGAGCGCCACCGGCATCGGCGCCCAGACGGCCCTCGACCTCCGGCTCGACGTGCTCGACCCGCTCGGCACGGTCGTCGCGACCAGCTCACCGGCCTCGACGTACACCGGCAGCAAGCCGACCTCCGCCGGGATGAACGCCTCGGTCACGGTCCCGGCGGCCACCGGCACCTACGTCTTGAAGGTCGACGGCGTCGGCAACGGCAGCCCGGCCGGTCCGGGCTGGTCGGACTACGGCAGCCTCGGCCAGTACCGCCTCACCGCGACCGGCTGCCCGGACCCGCCCGTCGTCGTCCCTCCGTCCTCGGTCCCGGCGCCGGCGACCACGACGCCGTCGACCGCTCCGAGCTCGAGCCCCTCGCCGAGCGCGTCGGCCACCCCGACGGGCAGCCCCACCCCGACCGGCAACCCCACCCCCACGGGCAACCCGACGCCCACCGGCAGCCCGACCCCGACGACCAGCCCCAAGCCGGCTCCCGCTCCGCCGCCCCCGGTCAGACGACCCTCGGCGCCTCGCATCGGCACCGCGTCCAGCGGCGCCAAGGGCGGCCCGAGGACCGCGGTGGTCCGCTGGGGCGCCCCAGCCAGCAACGGTGGCGCCGCGATCACGAGGTATCGCGTCCTCGCCTACAAGCTCGGCGCCCACAGCCGGGTGGTCGGCAGCTACGGCACGGGCTACCAACGCTCCACGACGCGGAGCCTGACCGTGAGACTCGCCGCCGGGAAGTACGTCTTCAAGGTCGTCGCCTACAACCAGGCCGGCTCCTCGCCGGTGTCGAGCGCCTCGCACGTGGTCAAGGCGCGCTGACCCGGGCCTGACTCGGGCCTGACTGGGGCCTGACCTGGGCCTGACCTGGGCCTGACCTGGGCCGGCTTCAGCCCTGGGCCAGCCGCGCCAGGGCCTTGCGTACGACGGCAGGGTCGTCGGTCTGCCACATCGGCGGCAGGCTGGCGCGCAGGAAGCTTCCGTAGCGCGCCGTGACGAGCCGCGGGTCGAGGCAGGCCACCACACCTCGATCGGTCGTCGTCCGGATCAGCCGGCCGGAGCCCTGGGCCAGCAGCAGGGCGGCGTGGGTCGCGGCCACGGTCATGAACCCGTTGACCCCGGCCTTGTCCGCGGCGCGCTGGCGGGCCGACATCAGCGGGTCGTCGGGCCGCGGGAACGGGATCCGGTCGATGATCACCAGCTGGCAGGTCTCGCCCGGGACGTCCAGGCCCTGCCACAGCGACAGGGTGCCGAACAGGTTGGTGTGCGGGTCGCCGACGAACTGGCGGGCCAGCTCGGGCAACTGGGCGTCGCCCTGGGCCAGCGTGGTCAGGTGGGGCAGCGCCTCGCGCACGTGCTCGGCGGCCGCCTCGGCCGCCCGCCGGCTGGAGAACAGGCCGAGAGTGCGACCGTCGGCGGCGTCGACCAGCTCGGTGATCTCGTCGAGGTGGGCCTGGGTCAGCCCGTCGCGCCCCGGCTGCGGCAGGTGCCGGGCGACGTAGAGGATCGCCTGCTGCCCGTAGTCGAAGGGCGAACCGACGTCCAACCCCTCCCAGTCCCGGCCCCGGCCGGACGGGCTGAGCCCGAGCGAGGCGGCGACGGCGTCGAAGTCACCACCGAGCTTGAGCGTGGCCGAGGTGAAGATCGCGGTCTTGTCGGTCAGCAGCTTCTCGCGCATCGGGCCGGCCACCTCGAGCGGCGCGACACAGAGGTGGTTGCCGCCGCGGGTGCGGTCGCGCTCGGAGATCCACAGAACGTCCTTGTCCGACTGGGCGGCCATCCGCTCGGCGGTCTTGAACAGCTCCTGCGCCCAGCCCTTGGCCTGGGTGCTGCCCGCGTCGTCACCCGTCTCCTTGGGGAACGCCGAGACCAGGGCGCGCGCGGCGTCGCGGACCAGGGCGAGCGCGTCACCGAGCTGCTCGGACAGGTGGTCGACGCGGCCGGGCTGGGTGTCCGCGATCGCGTCGCGGAGCGCCTCGCCGGCGTCGCCGAGGTCGTCGGCCTCGCTTCCCTCGACGTGGCGGCCGGCCCGACGCGAAGTGCGCTCGATCTCGGGCAGGGACAGCTCGTCGGTCGCAGCCTGGGTCACCCGGGAGACGAGCTCGTGGGCCTCGTCGATCACCGCGACGTCGTAGTCCGGGATCATCGGGATGCCCTCGACCGCGTCGATGGCCAGCAGCGAGTGGTTGGTCACGATCAGCTGCGACCGGGACGCGCGCTCCTTGGCCCGCTCGGCGAAGCACTCCGCGCCGTAGGGGCACTTGGCCGCCCCGAGGCACTCCCGGTGGCTGACACTGACCTGGCGCCAGACCCGGTCGGTGTGACGGGGCGCGTGGTCGCGCTCGCCCGTGCCCGCCTCGCTGGCCTCCTCCTCGATCCACTCCCGCAGCGCCACGACCTCGGCGCCCACCGATCCCTCGGGCAGCTCGACCAGCGCACCCTGGTCGTCGGGCACGCCCTCGCGGACGCGGTGCAGGCAGGCGTAGTTGGAGCGGCCCTTGAGCACGGCGTAGGTGCCCTTCTCACCGAGCTGCTCCTTGGCCGCCTCGAACAGGGCCGGGATGTCGCGCTCGACCAGCTGGTGCTGCAGGGCGAGCGTCGCGGTGGCGACGACGACCCGGTCGTGGTGCAGCAGGGCCGGCACGAGGTAGCCGAGCGACTTGCCGGTGCCCGTCCCGGCCTGGACCAGCAGGTGCCGCTTCTCCTCCATGGCCTCCGAGACGGCCTCGGCCATCGCGATCTGGCCGGGTCGCTCCTGACCGCCGAGCTCCGCAACCACGGCGCCGAGCACCTGGCGAACGTCCTGCTTCTCGCCTGCGTGCTTCTCGACCACGCGAGCACCCTATGCGCTCGCGGCGACAGCTCCCCGGTGAGCGACGACACACGGCCTGAACTTGTCCTCCACCTCCCCATCCGGATAGGCAGGAGCACGATGGCCACCACAGAACGCACCTCCTCCCGCCCTGACACGCCCTCCGACCCGCCCTCCTCGGCCGAGCATCCCGCCCTGGAGAGCCCGGTCGAGGACCACCAGACCACCGAGGGCCTCGACCGCGTCGTCTTCGGCGTCACCGCGGTCCTCGCCCTGGGCTTCCTGGTCTGGGGCTTCGTCGACACCGCCTCCCTGGGCAGCGCCTCGTCCTCGGCCCTCGACTGGACCGTGACGTCGATGGGGTGGTTGTTCGTGCTGACCGCCTCGGCCTTCGTGGTCTTCGTGATCTGGCTGGCGATGGGCCGGTTCGGCGACATCCCCCTGGGCAACGACGACGAGCAGCCCGAGTTCTCCACCGTCTCGTGGATCGCGATGATGTTCAGCGCCGGCATGGGCATCGGCCTGATGTTCTACGGCGTCAGCGAGCCGCTGTCGCACTTCGTGACGCCTCCGCCCGGCACCGGCGGCACGAACAGCGACGCCCGCGTGCAGACCGCGATGGCGACCACCCTGTTCCACTGGACCCTGCACCCGTGGGCGATCTACGCCGTGGTCGGCATCGCCATCGCGTACGGCGTCTACCGCAAGGGCCGGCCCCAGCTGATCAGCTCGGCGTTCACCTCCCTGATCGGCAAGCGCCGCACCGAGGGTCCCGCCGGACGCGTGATCGACATCCTCGCCATCTTCGCCACCCTGTTCGGCTCGGCCGCATCCCTGGGCCTGGGCGCCCTGCAGATCGGCAGCGGGCTGGAGATCGTCGGCGGCATCGGCAGGGTCGGCAACGGCGTCCTGGTCGGCATCATCGCCGTGCTCACCGCCGCGTTCATCGCCTCCGCGATCTCCGGTGTCGAGAAGGGCATCCAGTGGCTGTCCAACATCAACATGGTGCTGGCCCTGACCCTCGCCCTGTTCGTGTTCATCGTGGGCCCGACGGTGTTCATGCTCGACCTGGTCCCCACCGCCGTGGGCTCCTACTTCCAGGACCTCGCCCAGATGTCGGCCCGGACCGAGGCCGCCGGCGGCGACGGGATGGCGGAGTGGCTCTCGGGCTGGACGGTCTTCTACTGGGCCTGGTGGATGTCGTGGACGCCGTTCGTCGGCATGTTCATCGCGCGCATCTCCCGGGGCCGCACGATCCGACAGTTCGTGACCGGCGTACTGCTCGTCCCGAGCCTGGTCAGCCTGGTCTGGTTCGCCATCTTCGGCGGCGCCGCGATCCACCTGCAGCAGGGCGGCACCGACCTCGGCGGCAAGTCGAGCTCGGAGAGCCAGCTGTTCGGCATGCTCGAGCAGTACCCCTGGGCCACCGCGACCTCGGTGCTCGTGATGATCCTGGTCGCGATCTTCTTCGTCTCCGGGGCGGACGCCGCGTCGATCGTGATGGGCACCCTCTCGGAGCGAGGCACGCTCGAGCCGAGCAGGTGGACGGTCGTGTTCTGGGGTGTCGCGACCGGTGGCGTCGGCGCGGTGATGCTGCTGATCGGCGGGGACACCGCCCTCACCGGCCTGCAGAACATCACTATCGTGGCGGCCCTACCGTTCGCGCTGGTGATGATCGGGCTCTGCTTCGCCCTAGTGAAGGACCTGCGGTCCGATCCCCTGATGGTGCGCCGAAGCCTCGCGGCCACCGCTGTCGAGGACGCCGTGGTCGAGGGCGTCACCCGGCACGGCGACGACTTCTCGCTCGCCGTCGAGGAGAAGACCACGAGCACCTCGCCGTGATGTGACGGGCGTTACAGTCGCCTCCATGACACGAGAGCTCACCACTGTCCTGTCCGAGCGTGCCTACCTGGAGTGCCCGCGCTGGCACGAGGGTCGGCTGTGGGTCGTGGACTTCTACACCTACGAGGTGCTGTCGCTGGCCGAGGACGGCTCGGACCTGCGCGTCGAGGCCAGCGTGCCCCAGCAGCCGTCCGGGCTCGGCTGGCTGCCCGACGGGCGGCTGCTCGTGGTCTCCATGCAGGACTCGACCATCCTGCGCCGCGAGGAGGACGGCCGGCTCGTCGTGCACGCGGACCTCTCGGCGCACGTCGCGGGCCATCCCAACGACATGGTCGTCGACGACCAGGGACGCGCCTTCGTCGGCAACTTCGGCTTCGACCTGATGGGCGGCGCGGACCTCGCGTCCACGGTGCTGCTGCGGGTCGACCCGGACGGCACGGTTACCGAGGTCGCGGACGACCTGTGGTTCCCCAACGGCAGCGTGATCACCCCCGAGGGCGTACTGCTGGTCGACGAGACGTTCGGCAACCGGGTCACCGCGTTCGACCTCGAGGCCGACGGGAGCCTGTCGAACCGGCGCGCCTGGGCGACGTTCGCACAACTGCCCACCTCGGTCGCGCTCGCCGAGGTGATCCCGACCCTCGTCGTCGCTCCGGACGGCTGCGGCCTCGATGCCGAGGGCTGCCTCTGGCTGGCCGACGCGACCAACGCGCGGGTGCTGCGCGTGCGCGAGGGCGGCGAGATCGCCGAGGAGATCGCCGTCCCGGACCTGGGCGTCTTCGCCTGCATGCTCGGTGGCTCCGACGGTCGCACCCTGTTCCTGTGCTGCGCCCCGGACTTCGACGAGAACGCCCGCAAGACCGCACGCGAGGCCGAGCTGCGCTCGGTGCGCGTCGACGTACCCCACGCTGGGACCCCCTGACCCCGGGGCCCCAGGCGGCGCGGGTCAGAAGCTGACGGTCGGGGCGGTCTGCTGGCCGTCGGGCGCCTTGTAGAAGTCGCGCTTGCTCACCTTGGCGATGCCGGTGAAGAACATCCACGGGATCGTCTGGGTGAGCTTGTTCAAGGTGGCGACGGCGTCGTTGTAGTACTGCCGGGCGAACGAGATCTGGTCCTCGGTCTCGGCGAGCTGGGTCTGCAACTCGAGGAAGTTGGTGTTCGCCTTCAGGTCGGGGTAGTTCTCCGCGACCGCGTTCAGGCTGACCAGCGACTGGGTGAGCTCGGCGTCCGCGGCGGCCTTGGCGGGCACGTCGTCCTCGACGGCCGCCTTCTGCACCTTGGCGCGCGCGTTGGTGACGGCCTCGAAGACGCCCTTCTCGTGCGCGGCGTAGCCCTTGACGGTCGCGATCAGGTTGGGGATCAGGTCGGCGCGCCGGGTGAGCTGTACGTCGATCCCGCCCAGTGCCTCCTGCGCGCCGATGTCGGTCGTGCGCAGCTTGTTGAAGCCGATGACGCCGAAGGCCACGAGGGCCACGACGATCACGACGATGATGATCAGTGCGATCATGATGTTCCTTCGGTTGATGGGGATCCGACCAGCTCAGCCAACGGCAGTGTGGCGCAGTTGCTCACCAGGAGCCACCCCCGCCGCCGCCTCCGCCGCCCCCGCCGGAGAAGCCGCCGCCGCCACCGCCGGAGGACGACGAGCTCTGGGTGGCCTCATACGCCGAGATGGCGGAGTCGACCGTCGTGGAGAAGTCGTTGGCCATCGACGAGGCGAATCCCCCACCGGCATAGCCGTAACCGGCCGCGTAGAACGGCAGCGGCGGGTCCTCCCCGGTCTCGATCTTGTACTTCTCGGCCCACTGGTCCGCGACCCCGAAGGCCACGGCCCACGGGATGTAGGCGGTGTAGAGCTCCTTGCGCCCGGAGAAGTCGAAGCGCTGCTCGGCCGACGGGGTGGCCAGGATCCGCTGGAAGCCACCGATGCGCGACCACAGCTCACGCCCGGCCGGCGTGCGCCTGGTCGACGACCCTGGGGCGAGCAGCTCGGCGGCGAAGATCGCGAACAGGCCGGGGACGAGTGCCAGCACCGAGAGGCCGAACGGGTTGACCAACCCCAGGAAACCGGCCAGCAGGAAGCCACCGATCACCAGCAGGCCACCGGCGCTGCCCACCCCGGCCTTGGCCATCAGCTTGTTCTGCTTCGCCCAGTCCTGGGTGGCCGACTCGAACTTCGAAAGCCCGGACTTCAGCTTCTGCCCGGCACCGACGCTGGTGTCGGCGGTGAACGCCCCACCCTGCACGTCGATCACCTGGGCGGCGTACGCCGAGACGGGGTCCAGCGACTGCCAGCTCGCGGCCTTGCCGGTGTCGGTGATCGTCCAACCGCCCTGGTGGGTCAGCGTGGTCGCACCCTTCTCGGAGGTCTGCATGATCGAGGCGACGAAGTCGTCCTTGCCGACCTTCTCGGTGAACAGGTAGTTCGCCTGCGCGGGACCGAGGCCGTCCGGTGGCGCGTACATCAGCGGGAACTGAGGCTTGAGCTCACGTGTCGGCGCGGCGGTCGCCTCCCCGACCCAGGCGGCCAGGGCGGCCAGGAGGAGCAGCACGATCAGGACGACGGTGCTGGTGCCGAGCACCGGGTCGAGGCGCAGCGGCCACGCGGACAGGTTCCGCGACGGCGCCGCGACGTCGAGCGGGGCCTTCACCGTGACCGGCGTGTTGTGCTCGAGCCGACCCGTCGTGACCACGAACCCGTTGGCGTCGTCGGGCACGACCTTGCAGCCACTGGTGGCCCCGACGCCCAGCGCGCACTTCACCGCGCCGGGCTTCGCGGGCAGGTGCACGGTGAGCCGCGCCTGGTCGATCGGCATCAGCCAGCCGCTGGGGACGAGGTTCCAGTAGAACTGGGACGTGGAGCCGCGGGGCGAGAGCACCCCGTCGATCGTGTAGCGGATCACGTAGACGTGCTCGCCCTGGATCGTCTGCGACGCCGACCCGATCTGCACGTTGCGATAGCGGCCCTGCCCCGTCTTCTGGGTCTCGAACGGCTCCGTCTGCCCGTCGCGCGTGACCGTGACGTTGTCGGGCTCGAGCCGGGCGTGCGAGTCGTCGGGGTCCTGCAGGTCGAAGAACCGGAAGATGCCGTGCTTGTAGCCCGGGAAGCTGACCGTGAGCGTCTCGGTGACGCTGAGCCGGCCGTCCTTGGCCACGATGAAGTCGGCGAGGTAGTTGGTGATCGTCGCGTCGTCGGTGGTGTCGTCGGCTCCGCTCCCCCACCGCGCGGCGGGGAACAGCACGATCAGGACCAGTACGAGCAGGCCGAGAAGGCGGCCCACCCAGCGCGTCATGACCGCAGACTAGCGGTCGCGCGTCGCCTCGGAGGTCAATCGCGGTTTCGGTCGCCGACTCGTGCCACCAGCGCCCGGTGGTCGGTTCCGACCAACTCCACGGTGTGGGTGCTCATGGCCTGGAACCGGTCCGAGACGAGCACGTGGTCGATGGCGATCACCGGCCGCAGCCAGCTCCGCCGGTAGCGCGTCGGCCACGTGGGTTGCCACCCCGAGCCCGCCTGCTCGGCGGCGTCCCGCAGACCGGTGCCGAGGATCGCGCGGAACTGCACGTGGTCCCTCGTCGCGTTGAAGTCACCCATCACCATCGTCGGGCCGGAGCGCACGGCCTGGGCGGCGCGTTCGCGGATGGTGGCCATGTCCCGGGTCCACGGGGTGGTCCACCCGACCGGCTGGGCGGTGTGGATGGCGAGCAGGCGGTAGGGCGTCGGGGCGGCCACGCGGACGTCCAGCCCCCCGTTCCGGATCGGCAGGTCCGCGGTCAGCTCGAGCTCGTAGTGCGAGAACACCATCGTCCCGGCAGCGGTGTACGACGGCACCCCCAGCCGGTGCGGGAGCAGCTGGCCGAGCCCAGCCCCCAGCAGCCGGTCCAGCTCCTCCGGCGTGACCTCCTCGAGCGCGAGCACGTCCACCCCTTCGCTGGCCACCGTGCGGACGACGGCCGCCGCGTCCGCCCGGCCGAACTCCAGGTTGGAGGTCATCACGGTGAGGTCGGCCCGGCCCGTCGTACCCGTGAAGAAGGGCGCCACGGCCAGCCCCTGCACCATGAGCCCGACGGTCGCGACCAGAGCCGCCAGCGCGACCAGGCGGCGGCGCCGGGCTCCACGGAAGGCGAGCAGGCAACCCACCAGCACGACCAGGAAGCCCACCAGCGAGTAGCAGGAGAACGACGCCACCAGGACCAGGGTGCGCAGACCGGTGCCGAGGAACCGGGCCACCGTCATCGCGACGAGGCCGACCAGGAGGAGGCCGGTCAGGAAGCCGACGATTCTGCGCATGCCGGGAAGCGTAGGGGCCAGCTGGTCGGACCCTCTGGTCGGTCGGGTCAGACCGGCCGGGCGTACGCCGTGAGCTCGCCGGCCAGGGACTCGTTCACCCGAGCCGTGAGCAGGGTGCCCTCGGCGGTGTGCTCGACGGAGACGACCTCACCCTCCTCGTGCGCCCGGCTCAGCAGGTCGCCGCGGTCGTAGGGCAGCAGGGCCACGATCTCGACCTGGGGGTGGGGCAGGTCGGCCTCGACGGCCTGCAGCGCCTCGGCGATGCCCTCGCCGGTCTGCGCGGACACCACGACCGAGTGCGGCTCCCGCTGCCGCAGCCGCGCCAGGACCAGCGGGTCGGCGATGTCCGCCTTGTTGATGACCACCAGCTCAGGGACCTTGTCGGCGCCGATCTCGGCGAGCACCTCACGGACGGCGGCCAGCTGGCCCTCGGGGTCGGGGTGCGAGCCGTCGACGACGTGCAGGATCAGGTCGGAGTCGGCGACCTCCTCCAGCGTCGAGCGGAAGGCCTCGACGAGCTGGTGCGGCAGGTGCCGGACGAAGCCGACGGTGTCGCTCATCGTGTAGATGCGACCGTCGCTCGTGGTGGTCTTGCGCGTCGTGGGGTCCAGCGTCGCGAACAGGGAGTCCTCGACGAGCACGCCCGCGTCGGTCAGCCGGTTGAGCAGCGAGGACTTGCCGGCGTTGGTGTAGCCGGCGATCGCCACGCTGGGGATCTCGTGCCGGCGACGACCGGAACGCTTGGTGTCCCGCGTGGTCTTCATGTGCTTGAGCTCCTGGCGGAGCTTGGCGATCTTGGTGTTGATGCGGCGTCGGTCGGTCTCGATCTTGGTCTCACCGGGGCCGCGACCACCGATGCCCGCGCCGCCCGCGACCCGGCCGCCGGCCTGCCGGGAGAGGTTGCCACCCCAGCCGCGCAGGCGCTGCTTCATGTAGTTGAGCTGGGCCAGCTCGACCTGCGCCTGACCCTCCTTGCTCTTCGCGTGCTGGGCGAAGATGTCGAGGATCAGGGCGGTCCGGTCGACGACCTTGACCTTCACCTTGTCCTCGAGGTTGCGCAGCTGGCTGGGGGCGAGCTCGCCGTCGAGGATGACGGTGTCGGCGCCGCTGGCGTGCACGATCTCGGCGAGCCCCTCGACCTTGCCACGGCCGATGTACGTCGCGGGGTCGGGGCTGTCACGGCGCTGGTAGAGCGCGTCCAGCACCTCGGAGCCCGCGGTCTCGGCGAGCAGCGCGAGCTCGGCCATCGAGTTCTCGGCGTCCTGGACGGTGCCGCTCGTCCAGACGCCGACGAGGATGACGCGCTCGAGGCGGAGCTGGCGGTACTCGACCTCGGAGATGTCCTCCAGCTCGGTGGACAGGCCAGCCACCCGACGTAGCGAGTGCCGCTCGGCGAGGTCCATCTCACCGGAGGTCTCGTCGGGGCCGGGCGTCCACCGGGGACGGGCCTCGGGCACGTCGGCGTTGGTCGGGGAGTCGTCCCAGTCGGCCGTCTCGGCGAGCTCGTGGGCGAGGTCGAATTCTTCGGGTGCGTTAGTCATACGTGCTCAAGTTTATGCCGCCCCGCAACCCAATTCGGCAAAGTGCTCGTGCTCGGACGTCCCACGAGTGAGACTGATCCCATGCCATTAGTCCGCTTTCGGGTGCCTGCGGGGTATTTGGCGGTTTATCTCGGGGCCGCGGGCCTGCAACGGCTCGCCCTCGCGGACGACACGGCCCTGGCCTACTTCTGGCCGGCGTCCGGCCTCGCCGCGCTCTGGATGCTGAGCGGGCGTACCCGCACCCAGGGTCTGTGGAACGGATCCGGCATCGTGGTGGGCGGCGCCCTCCTCGACCTGCTCCTCGGCCTGGACGTCGTCCCGGCCCTGCTGTTCGGACTGGCCAACCTGACCGTCGGGCTCACCGTCAGATGGGTGTGGGCCCTCCTCGAGGTCCAGCCGCTCTGGGGACCGCTGACGCGGCGGCTCGCCAGCACCCGGGACCTCCGGCACCTCGGCTTCGCGGCGGCCGCCGCCGGGATGACCGGCGCGGCGCCAGGGCTGCTGGGGGTGCTCGCCGAGTCGGGAAGCCTGACCGGCGCGGAGGCCACCTTGTGGGTCGTGCGCGGTGCCTGCAGCACGTTCCTGGTGGTCGCCGCGGTGCTGGGACTGCTCACCACAGTGCTGCGCTCCCACGCCAAGCGCGGGCTGGGGGCGATCCTGACGCCGTCGCCGCGACGCTTCTGGGCGCTGGAGCTGGTGGCGCTGGTGTCGGTCTCGCTCACCGCGGCCATCGTCATCTTCGGCTCCGACGGCGCCCTGCCCATCGCCTTCCTGATGATCGTGGCCTCGACCTGGGTCGGCTCCCGCTTCACCCCCGCGGTGGGCGGGATCTACGCGATCGTGCTCTCGTCCCTGGCCGCCGTGTGCACGCAGGTCGGCCTCGGTCCGTTCGGGCCGATCGACGACCACACCACCCGGGCGATCATCATCCAGGTCTACGCCCTGATGACCGCGATCATCGTGCTGATGCTCTCGTTGGGAGCCTCCGAGCGGGCGGCCCTGCTGGCGCGGGCTCTCGAGTCGGAGGCCAACGCGACGTCGCGAGCCGACCTGCTGGACGCCGTCACCAGCGTCATGGTCGACGGGCTCGTCGTGATCGGCGCCGACAACGAGGTCCTGCTGAGCAACCCAGCTGCTGAGGAGATGGCTGGGGTCGGCCCGGCACACACCCAGGTGGGCTCGGCGCGCGCGCACGGCATGACCCAGACCGACGGCAGGGGGCCATCCCCCCGGAGGACCTGCCTCGCGCGCGGGCCCTGCGGGGCGAGCACGTGGCGCCGATGGACCTCCTGCGCATCGACCCCCAGACCGGCGAGCAGCGCATCCTCTCCGTGAGCGCGGTCCCACTGCACCCGGGGGTGGGGGACCCGCTGGCCGTGCTCGGCATGCGCGACGTGACCAAGGTGCGCTCCCAGCGACGCGAGCTGGAGAACTTCGCCGGTGTGGTCGCCCACGACCTGAAGTCCCCGCTGGCCGGCGTCATCAGCTGGGCCGAGATCCTCGAGGAGCAGCTGGCCGACACCGAGCGCGGGGGCGACCAGGAGCTCGTCGCGAGCGTGCAACGCATCCGCAGCTCCGCGGACCGGATGGCCAACCTGATCTCCGACCTGCTGGCCTACACCCAGGCCCAGAACGCCGAGCTCTCGGTGCAGTCGGTCGACCTGGACGAGATCGTCGACCAGGTCGCGGCCGAGCTGCGGGAGACGCACCACCTCGAGCTGCCGACGGTCGAGCACGCACCCCTGGGTCGAGTCCTGGCCGACCGCACGCTCGTCCGGCAGCTGTTCACGAACGTGATGGGCAACGCGGTGAAGTACGTCGCCCCGGGTGTCATCCCCCACCTCGTCATCGGCTCAGCGCCGAGCGACGACATGCTCGAGATCTGGGTCAGCGATAACGGCATCGGCATCCCCGACCAGGACCTCGGCCACGTCTTCGACAGCTTCTTCCGAGCTCCCTCCAGCACGCAGGCCTACCCGGGGACGGGCCTGGGCCTGGCGATCTGCGCCCGCACCGTGGAGCGCCACGGCGGCCGGATCTCGGCGCGGCAGGGCCTGGACGGTCAGGGCACCACGATGATCTTCACGCTGCCGCGCGAGCCCTCGGAGGAACCTCTCGTCGCGCCGACCGACCCGGCCACGACCCCCGAGACGGCCGATCTCGAACCACTGAGCGCTACTTCCTGACCACCAGCGCCGAGCCGCCACCTCGTCGTACGGGCTCGGAGACGGCCGTGAGCCGCCCACCGGGTCCGAACTCGATCGCCGTCGCCGCGCCGATCTCGGAGGCGCTGGTGAACGCGTCGCCGGCGCGGGCGAAGGAGTGCCCGTAGGCCTCCAGGGCGGTGCCGTACTTCGCGATGAAGGCCGGCTCGGAGCTGACGTCAGCCGCGTTGCGGGGCGACGCGCGCGGGGCGGCGATGGCCTGCTGGATGGTCATGCCACGGTCGACCCGGTCGAAGAGCAGCTGCAGCACCGTCGTGATGATCGTCGCGCCGCCCGGTGACCCGAGCGCCAGGAACGGGGCGCCGTTCCTGAGCACGACGGTGGGGGCGATCGAGCTGCGCGGGCGCTTGCCGGGCTGGATGCGGTTGGGGTCGGCGGCGTCGTACTCGGTGGTGAAGTCGGTGAGCTCGTTGTTCAGCAGGAACCCGCGGTGGGGAACGGTGATGCCGGAGCCGCCGGTCTGCTCGATGGTGAGGGTGTACTCCACGATGTTGCCCCGCCGGTCGGTCACCGTCAGGTTGGTGGTGTTGATGTTCTCGGTGTCCGGCTTCGTCCGTGCGGGGGCGGGGGTGGCGCGGCACGTGCCGTCGTAGTCGGCGACGTTGCCCGGGTCCTCCGGCTTCGTCGCGGCGTGCATCGGCTGGATCTCGCAGGCGCGCTCGGCGGCGTACTTGTCGGAGAGCAGGGCGGCCAGCGGGACCTTGACGAAGGCCGGGTCCCCGACGTACTCCCCGCGGTCGGCGAAGGCCAGCGCGCCGGCCTCGAGGTAGTGGTGCAGCGCGTCGGTGTCGCTCATCGACCTCAGGTCGAAGCGCTCCAGGATGTTCAGCGCCTCGCCCACCGTGGAGCCGCCGCTCGACGAGGGCGCGGGGCCGAACACGTCGAGGCCGCGGTAGCGCACGTGCGTCGGCGCCTGCACCTTCGCCGTGTAGCGCGCCAGGTCGCGCCGCGTCAGGTGGCCGGCAGGGATCGGCAGGCTGGGGTGCCTGCGCTTCTGCGGGTGCTGGGCGGTGCGGGCGATCTGCCGGCCGAGCTTCCCCCGGTAAAACACCTTGGTGCCGCGCCGGCCGATCAGCCGGTAGGTGGCGGCGAGGTCGCGGTTGCGGAAGACGGAGCCGACGGCGGGTGGCTTGCCACCGGGGAGGAACAGCTTCCTGGTGGCCGGGAAGTTGGCGAACCGGTCGGCATTGTCGGCCGTCTGCTGGTTGAACGTCTTGTCGACGACGAAGCCGCGCCGAGCCAGCCGGGTGGCCGGGCGCAACACCTTGGCCAGACTGCCGGTGCCCCAGCGGCGCAGGGCCTTCTGCCAGGTGGCGAGCGTTCCCGGCGTACCGACCGAGACGCCGCTGGTGACCAGCTGCGGCGTGAAGTTGTAGGGCTTGCCCGTCCTGGGGTCGATGAACGCGTTGCGTGGCATCGTGCGCGGAGCGGTCTCGCGGCCGTCGATGGTGCCGATCTTCCTGGTGCGCGCGTCGTAGTGGAGGAAGTAGCCCCCGCCCCCGATGCCCGAGCTGTAGGGCTCGGTCACGCCGAGCGCCGCGGCGGTGGCGACGGCGGCGTCGACCGCGTTGCCGCCCCGGCGGAGCACCTGGATGCCGATCTTGGACGCCTCGGGGTCCACCGAGGTGACGGCGCCGCCGTACCCGATGCTGGTGGCGGTCTTGGTGTTGTAGCGGACCTTGCCCTGCGCCCGGGCCTCGGTCTGGGCCGGCGCCGCCTGGGCCGGCGGCGGGATCACCGCGATCCCGGCGAGACCCGTGAGCAGCGCGGCTCCTGTGGCGACGATCCGGCGACATGCGTGCGTCATCTACGCTCCCGAGAGTTCGACATCTCCCCTCATTCAAGTCACTCCTCGTGACCCACCGCAAGGCGTGTCCAGGGTTTGCCGGGATACCTCGCGGGTACGCCGTCCGCATGACCGACGCACAGGACGACACCAAGCAGGGCCCGCCCAACCCGCAGGCGCAAGGCGTGGAGTCGCCTTCCCCGCCCGGTGGCCCGCAGCGCCAGGACGACCAGGGGATGGGGCCCTCCCGCGGCGGTCACGACGACGAGGCGTCCGCGAGCGAGACCAACGACGAGCACGCCTCGGAGTCCGGCGGGGGCACGATCGACATCGAGGACGAGCAGCCGCGCCCGGAGCCGGAGCGCGAGGAGGACGATGTGCAGGAGGAGAACGTCGAGTCCTCCCTCGACCAGCCCTCGGAAGGATGAGCCAGATGAGCGAGACACCGCAGGACGCCACCCCGGTCACCGGGATCGAGGAGTCCGACCCCAACGCCGACGGCCCGGAAGGACTGGCCGGCGACATGGGCGTCAGCAGCGAGCGCAAAGGCCCGGTCCGCGGACAGACCGGGGAAGTCACTTACGGGTCGCCTCCCACGCACACTGAGGACGAGCCCGGCGAGACGCCGCCCGAGCAGTCGGCCTCCGACGGCCGGCCCGACGCGAACCCCGACTCCCCCGGCGCGCACGAGTCGGACCCGGACTCGAACCCGAGGCACGGGGTCTAGCTCGGCCGGTAGTTCGCGGTCCGCTCGCCCTCGGGGTCGATCCGCTGGAGCAACGCCTCGCTGATGTCGCGCAGCTGGTCCAGCTGGTCGCCGGACAGCGCGTCGATGACGTGGTGGCGCACGGCGTCGAGGTGCCCCGGCGCCGTGGCCACGACCTTGGCCCAGCCCTCGTCGGTCAGCACGGCGTAGGTGGCGCGCCGGTCCTCGAGCGCCGGTCGCCGCTCGACCAGTCCCCGGCCCTCCAGCCGCCCGACGACGTGCGACAGCCGCGGCAGCGTGGAGCTCGTCCGCCCTGCCAGTGCCGACATCCGCAGCGTCCGGTCCGGCGCCTCGGAGAGCATCGCGAGCACCAGGTAGTCGAAGTGGCTCAGCCCCGCGTCCCGTCGCAGCTGGGTGTCCAGCACGCCAGGCAGCAGCTCCACGACGGCGATCAGCCGCAGCCATGCGGCGTACTCCCGCTCGTCGAGCCACTCGGGTTCCATGCGGTCGATGCTAGGGGCCGGGTGCGTACACCGACGATCAGCTCGCTGCGGTTCCGTCCTGCCGAGCGTGTGCTCCGCCGGTCCGCCCGCGAGCTGATCGTCCTTGTGTCCCCTACTTCGGTGGCATCCGGATGCCACCGTCGACCCGGATGGTCTCGGCGTTCATGTAGGAGTTGGTGACGCACTCCACGACCATGCTGGCCAGCTCGTCGGGGAGGCCGAGCCGCTTGGGGTAGAGCACGCTCTCGCCCAGCTTGGCCTTGAACGCCTCCGAGTCCTCGCCCTCGCCGTAGATGGGGGTGTCGATCAGGCCGGGGGCGACGGTGTTCACGCGGATGCCGACGGCGGCGAGGTCACGGGCGACCGGGAGGGTCATCCCGACGACACCGCCCTTGGACGCGGAGTAGGCCGCCTGGCCGATCTGCCCGTCGAAGGCGGCCACGCTGGCCATGTTCACGATGGCGCCGCGCTCCCCCGACTCGGTGGGCTCGGTGCGTGAGATCGCCGTACCGACGAGGCGGATGCAGTCGAAGGTGCCGATCAGGTTGATCGCGATCACCTTGGAGAACGCGCCGAGGTCGGCGGCGGAGGTGAACTCACCGTCACGGCCCACCGTGCGCTGGGCCCAGCCGATGCCGGCGGAGTTGACCAGGACACGGATCGGGCCGAGCTCCTCGGCCTGGGCGATCGCCGACTCGATCTGCTCGGTCTTGGTCACGTCGACGGGGGCGAAGACGCCGCCGATCTCGTTCGCCAGGGCCTCGCCCTTCTCGGCGTTCAGGTCGGCCACGACGACCTTCGCGCCCTTCGCGGCGAGCTGACGGGCGACGGCTGCTCCGATGCCGGAGGCGCCGCCGGTGACGATTGCACTGGCTCCGTTGATGTCCATGCGCCGCATCCTAGGTGTGCCTCGGGACGTCGTAGGAAGTGGTCTCCATGGCGACCGGATCGGATGCGTCCGCGGGGTCAGAGGCGGGTGACCCCTTCGGCGGTCAGCACGGCCGGGCCGGTCATCAGGATGCGGTCGTCCTGGGTCCAGACGATGTGCAGGGTGCCGCCGGGGAGGTCCACGGCGTACGACGTGCCGCGGGGCGCCTCGTCGGCCAGCGCGGCCGCCACCATCACCGCACAGGCGCCGGTGCCACACGACCGGGTCTCGCCGGACCCGCGCTCGTGGACGCGCATGGCCAGGTGGTGCTCGCCGCGACGGGTGACGAACTCGACGTTGACACCCTCGGGGTAGACGGACGCGTCGTGGCCCGGGGCCTCGAGCAGCTCGCCGGCCTCGGCGAGGTCCTCGACGAAGGCCACCGCGTGCGGGTTGCCGATGCTGACGTTGCTGGCCTCGAAGGTGCGGTCACCCACGGTGACCGTGGTGGTCCCCAGGACCTCCGGGGTGCCCATGTCGACGGTGATCTGGTTGCCGCGGTCGAAGGTCAGCGTCTTGACGCCGGCGCGGGTGGCGATCGGCAGCGGGTTGCGGGGGTCGACGTCGGCGTGGGTGGCCAGGAAGTGGCCGAGCACACGGATGCCGTTCCCGCACATCTCGCTCAGCGACCCGTCGGCGTTGCGGTAGTCCATGAACCACATCGCCTCGCCCCGCGCCGCCACGGCGGCCGGATCCTCGGTGGCGTCGGTCCGCACGACCCGGATCACCCCGTCGGCCCCGATGCCCGACCGGCGGTCGCACAGCAGCGCCACCTGGCCGACGGTGAGCTCCTGGCGCCCGTTGGCGTCCGGCACGAGGACGAAGTCGTTCTCGGTGCCGTGGCCCTTGACGTAGGAGTATTCGTTCACGGGGTGGATCCTGTCACGGTTGAGGGGTTCGGGGGTGGGGGCGGCGGGGGTGCCGGTTTCCCCGGGTACCCGGGGAAACCTGACGTTCCCAGGCGCTGCATCACCCGACAGCGTCAGGGACTGTCCGTGAACCGCGTCCGTTTTGTCCGCCGCGGCCGGTTCCTTCTCCAGGCCGATCAGGCGTTTCGCCCAGCCCCACGCTGCCATCTGGTCAGGCTCCCGGGTTGCGGTAGAGGCCGTCGGCGTACGACGGGCCGTAGTAGAGGTCGAGCTCGTCCACCGAGGCCTCGGGGCGCTCCAGCTTCTGGGCGAGCACGGCGCGGCGCGCGACCACCGCCTCGGGGTCCCACGACTCCGGCTCCCACAGCTTCGAGCGCAGGAACGCCTTCGCGCAGTGGTGGAACAGCTCGTCGATCTCCACGACCATCGCCAGCAGCGGGCGGTGGCCCTTGACCACCAGGTCGTCGAAGAACGGCGCGTCGGAGACCAGCCGGGCGCGCCCGTTGATCCGCAGGGTGTCCCCGCGACCGGGGATCAGGAAGAGCATCCCGACGTGGGGGTTCTCCAGGATGTTCCGGTAGCCGTCCGCGCGCCGGTTGCCCGGTCGCTCGGCCAAGGCGATCGTGGTCGCGTCGATGACGTGCACCAGCTGCCCGGTGGGGTCGCCCTTGGGCGAGGCGTCCGCGCCACCGGCGGCCGACGACGTCGCGACGACGCAGAACGGGGAGGCTTCCAGCCAGGCGACATCCACCTCGGTCAGCGACGAGCGGGCCTTGTCGCGGACGGCCGGTGCGGGCTCGCCCAGCAGGGCGGTCAGCGTCTCGAGATCGGAGATCCCGGTCCACTGGTCGTGATCAGTCATGGGGTGAAACCTACGTCGCGCACGGCACGCTTCACACCGGGATCGGGCCGGATCACCTCCAGCGCCTTCCCCACGCGCTCCGGGTCGTCGTGGGCCACCCAGTGGATCCGTGGGTCCTTGCGGAACCAGCCGTCCTGGCGACGCGCGAACCTCCGGGTCCGGTTGACGGTCTGCTCCATGGCCTGCTGCTCGGTGATCTCGCCGTCGATGAGCGCGAGGACCTGCTGGTAGCCGAGCGCCCGGTGCGACGTACGCCCCTCGCGCAGGCCGCGCTCCGCCAGCCCGCGCACCTCGTCGACGAACCCGGCTGACCACATCTCCTCGACCCGCCGCTCGATGCGGGCGTCGAGCGTGGCGCGCTCGATGTCCACGCCGACCTGCACGGCACCCTCGTAGTGGTAGGTCTGCTCCGGCAGCGTCGGCGTCCACGGCTCGCCGGTGATCTCGATGACCTCCAGCGCGCGTACGACGCGGCGCCCGTTCTGCGGCAGCATCTGTCCTGCGGCGGCCGGGTCGACCTCGACGAGGCGGGCGTGCATCGCCTCCGCCCCGACCTGGGCCAGCTCCTCCTCCAGCCGGGCGCGGACGCCGGCGTCGGTGCCCGGGAACTCGAACTCGTCCAGGATCGCCCGGACGTAGAGCGCCGACCCGCCGACCAGGACGGGCGTCACGTCGCGCCGGTGGCAGTCCGCGATCACGTCGCGGGCCCAGCCCTGGAACTGGGCCACCGTGGCCGGCTCGGTGACCTCGAGCAGGTCCAGCAGGTGGTGCGGGATCCCGCGGCGTTCGTGGGGCGGCAGCTTCGCCGTACCGATGTCCATCCCGCGGTAGACCTGCATCGAGTCGGTGTTCACGATCTCCCCGCCCAGGCGCTGCGCCAGGTCGAGCGCGAGGGCGCTCTTGCCCGAGGCGGTCGCCCCCACGACCGCGACGACCGGGGGCGTGCTCGCGCGGGTGGACACGGGCGCTAGTTTGGCAAAGGTGCCGCCGGGTACGCCGAGCGGCACAGACCGACACTCAGCAGACGGTCGACACACGAGGAGAGACACAGTGGGTTTCCTGGACGACGCGAAGAAGAAGCTCGGCGACGCCGTGGACAAGCACGGCGACAAGATCAGTGCGGGTCTCGACAAGGCCGGGCACGCGCTGGACGAGAAGACCGGCGGCAAGTACCGCGACAAGATCGACACCGGGCTCGGCAAGACCAAGCAGGCGCTGGAGGACCTCGACGGCAAGAAGGACGACTTCTCGGCCTCGTCGGGCAGCCAGCCGCCCGAGCCGTCCCCCGACGCACCCGGTGGGCCGAGCACCGACCCCACCGGGCCGAGCGGACCCTCGGACCCGGCCGAGCCGACCAAGCCCACCGAGCCCACGGCCCCGACTGGCCCGACGAGCTCCACGGGTGGCGATCCCGACCCGATCCCGACCGACCCCTCCCCCGTGCCGCCGGAGCCCGGCGCCGACCCCAACGAGGACATCGCCGACGGCACCCGACCGGTGCCGTCGGGCGGCCCTCGATGAGCGAGGCCCCCGGCGAGAAGCCGGAGCCCCAGCTTGACGCCGAGCCCGACGAGGGACCCGGCGGTCCCGCCGACATGGTCCACCGCGACCCCGACGACTTCCCGATCGCCACCCCCGACCAGCCCCGGTCCGCTCAGGTCGAGGACGACAAGGTTCCCGACGAGATCGAGGAGACCGAGGACCTGGAAGAGGACGACAAGGACGAGCAGGAGACCGACGAGGCAGCCACGGACGAGCCCGCCTGAGACCACCGATGGTGTGGATCCTGAGTCACCTGGTGACGCAGGATCCACACCATCTCAACGTGAGCAGCCGTCCTGGCTCGGGAGCGGGGCCGGGACGCCCATCGTGGGGAGGCCCAGCGAGACCCCCGCGGGCGCGATGGGGGCGCTGGTGCGGCGCTCCCACGCGTCGCCCGCCGGCGTACGACGGACCGAGCGGACCGGCCCGTCGGCGACGAGGTGGTGCGGGGCGCCGTAGGAGATGACGCACTCGACCATGTCCCCCGGCCGGACCTCGACGGGCGAGCCGTCTTCGAGGACCGGCGTGAAGTGCACCAGCCGGTTGTCGCGGGCGCGGCCGGTGAGCCGGAGGGTGGCGGCGTCCTTGCGGCCCTGGCCCTCGGCGACCATCAGCTCGACGACGCGGCCCTCGAGGGCGCGGTTCTCTGCCCAGGCGACCTCGTCGGCCACCGCGACCAGCCGCTCGTAGCGCTCTTGCACGACGGCCTTGGGGATCTGGTCGGACAGGGTGGCGGCGGGAGTGCCGGGGCGCTTGGAGTACTGGAAGGTGAAGGCGCCGGAGAACCGGGCCGCGCGTACGACGTCGAGGGTCGCCTGGAAGTCCTCCTCGGTCTCGCCGGGGAAGCCCACGATGATGTCGGTGGTGATCGCGGCGTCAGGCATGGCGGCGCGGACGCGCTCGATGATGCCGAGGAACCTCGACTGGCGGTAGGAGCGCCGCATGTTCTTCAGCACCCGGTCGGAGCCGGACTGCAGCGGCATGTGCAGCGACGGCATCACGTTGGGGGTCTGGGCCATCGCCTCGATGACGTCGTCGGTGAACTCGGCCGGGTGCGGTGAGGTGAACCGCACCCGCTCCAGCCCGGCGATCTCGCCGCAGGCGCGCAGCAGCTTCGAGAACGCCAGGCGGTCACCGAACTCCACGCCGTAGGCGTTCACGTTCTGCCCCAGCAGGGTCACCTCGGTGACGCCCTCCGCAACGAGCGCTTCGATCTCGGCGAGGATCTCACCGGGCCCGCGGTCCTTCTCCTTGCCGCGCAGCGCGGGCACGATGCAGAACGTGCAGGTGTTGTTGCACCCCACGGAGATCGACACCCAGGCGGCGTAGGCCGAGTCGCGCTTGGTCGGCAGCGTGGAGGGGAAGACCTCGAGCGACTCGAGAATCTCGACCTGCGCCTCCTCGGCGACCCGGGCTCGCTCGAGCAGCACCGGCAGCGAGCCGATGTTGTGGGTGCCGAAGACCACATCGACCCAGGGGGCCTTGTCGGTGATGGTGGACCGGTCCTTCTGCGCCAGGCAGCCACCGACAGCGATCTGCATGCCG
>JAOPYC010000066.1 GCA_025964795.1 Marmoricola sp. | reverse complement strand
CGCTCCCGAGGGCGGCGCCCTGGTGCGGATCGCCGTCCCCGCGTCCTGACCGTTTCCCTGGGACCGTCTCACCGTGGGCGGGACCTGGTGTCTCGACGTCCACCGATGGGGAACACTCACCCGGCGGTACGACGACCGATCGTGGCCCGCTGCCCACGAAAGGACCCGCGCCGGTGAAGGCCGAAGACGTCACCCGTGAGGCGGAGATCCTCTCCTACGACCTCCTCGAGCGAGCGTTCGACGGACACCGCGAGCTGCGCGCCTCCCACGACCGGCTGGACGAGTCCGCGGGCCAGGTGAGTCACGAGCTGCAGGGACCCCTGGCCTCGGTCGACCTGGTCTTGGAGATGCTCGCCGAGAAGGAGGCCGTGCGCGCCGACTCCGAGCTCACGTTCCTGGTCTCGGCCGGTCGCCGGAGCGTCGGACGCATGGGGGAGACGATCCTCGACCTGATGGACTACGCCACTCGGCGGACGAGCGCGCCGCTCGGCGTGCCGGTCGTGGTGGTGCGCGCCGAGGCGCCGGCCGGCGCGCAGGGCGAGCGGGTGCGGGTCACGGTCACCGACAACGGCCCGGGAGTCCGGGCCGAGGAGCGGGAGAGCATCTTCGAGCTGATGTCACGCGGCACCTCGGACGTCGACGGCCACGGCATCGGCCTGGCGACCTGCTCGGCGATCATCGAGGCCCACGGCGGGACGCTCGGCGTGGAGCCGGCGCCCGGCGGGGGAGCGTGCTTCTGGTTCGAGCTCCCGACGACCCCCGCGCAGCCGGGACCGTCAGTCCCGGTGTGACTTCCCCGGCAGGTCGAGCATCCGCTGGAGCGCGACCTTGGCCCAGTGCTCGGTGTCGGGGTCGACCTCGATCACGTTGACGAGCTGTCCGTCCGCCAGCGACTCCAGCGCCCAGACGAGGTGCGGCAGGTCGATGCGGTTCATCGTCGAGCAGAAGCACACGGTCCGGTCCAGGAAGACGATGTCCTGCTCCGGGTGGGCGTCGGCGAGGCGCTTGACCAGGTTGAGCTCGGTGCCGATCGCCCAGGACGTGCCCGGTGGCGCCGCCTCGACGCTGTTGATGATGAACTCCGTCGACCCCACCAGGTCGGCCGCCAGCACCACCTCGTGGCGGCACTCGGGGTGCACCAGGATCCTGACGTCGGGGATGCTCGCGCGCAGCGCCTCCACGACCTCGAGGGAGAAGCGGCCGTGCACGGAGCAGTGACCCTTCCAGAGGATCACCTTGGCGTCGCGGAGCTGCTCGCCGGTCAGGCCGCCGCCGGGAAGCAGCGGGTTCCAGACCACGCAGTCCTCGAGGGAGAGCCCCAGGTCCAGGACCGCGGTGTTGCGGCCGAGGTGCTGGTCGGGCAGGAACAGCACCTTGGTGTCCGGGCCCTTCTGCTCGAAGGCCCACTCCATGGCGGCCTGGGCGTTCGAGGAGGTGCACACCGCGCCGTCGTGCCGGCCGCAGAAGGCCTTGATGTCGGCGGAGGAGTTCATGTAGGTGACGGGCACGACGACGTCGGCGATGCCCGCGTCGGTCAGCGCGTCCCAGGTGTCCTCCACCTGCGCGAGCCGGGCCATGTCGGCCATCGAGCACCCGGCGGCGAGGTCGGGCAGGACCACCTTCTGCTCGGGGGCGGTCAGGATGTCGGCGGACTCGGCCATGAAGTGGACGCCGCAGAAGACGATGTACTCCGCCTCCGGCCTCGCCGCCGCGTCCCGGGCCAGCTTGAACGAGTCGCCGGTGACGTCCGCGAACTCGATCACCTCGTCGCGCTGGTAGTGGTGCCCGAGCACGAACACCTTGTCGCCGAGCCTCTCCTTGGCGCGGCGCGCGCGGGCGACCAGGTCGGGATCGGAGACGGCCGGGAGGTCGCCGGGGCACTCCACACCCCGCTCCGAGGAGCGGTCGGTTCCGAGGCCCAGGGGCAGCAGCGGGAGGTCGACAGTGGTCATGTGGTGATCCTCCCACCCAGCCGGCCACCCCACCGGCCACCCCACCGGGCAGCCCACCGGCCACCCCACCGGCCACCACCGGGCAGCCCCGCTGGCTGGGCGCACGGCAGGATGGGCCCATGCACGTGGTCTTCGCTCCTGACAAGTTCGCCGGCACGCTGACGGCGCTCGAGGCCGCGAGCGCGATGGCCACGGGGTGGGCGCGGCGCTCGCCCGACGACGAGCTGGTGCAGGTGCCGATGTCCGACGGGGGACCCGGCTTCGTCGACGTGCTGCACGCGGCGCTGGGCGGTGACCTGCACGCGGTCACCGTGAGCGACCCCTACGGCGAGCCCGTCCCGGCCGCGGTGCTGCGGGTCGGCGCCACGGCGTACGTCGAGTGCGCGCAGGCGGTCGGGCTGCACCTGCGGGCGCCCGCGGACCGGCACCCGGAGCACGCGACGACCAGGGGACTGGGTGAGCTCCTGGGGCACGCCCTCGACGGCGGCGCCTCCCGGGTCGTCGTGGGCCTCGGCGGCTCGGGCACCAACGACGGCGGCGCCGGCCTCCTCGCGGGCCTGGGCGCCACCTCCGAGGGCGGCGCGCTCGACCAGGGTCCCGCGGGACTGCCCGACCTGACGGCGGTCTCGCTCGAGGCGGCCCGGGCCCGGTTGGCGGGCGTCGAGCTCGTCCTGGCCACCGACGTGGACAACCCGCTGCTCGGCATCAACGGCGCGACCAAGATCTACGGCCCGCAGAAGGGCCTGCCCGACGACCGGCTGCTGGCCGTCGACGGGTGGCTGCAGCACCTCGCCGACCTGACCGACCGCAAGGTCGCCGCCCAGAAGGGGGCCGGTGCCGCCGGCGGGCTCGGGTTCGCGCTATTGCTCCTCGGCGGGACGAGGGAGTCCGGGGTCGAGGTGGTCGCCGACGCGGTCGGGCTCTCCGAGCGGGTGCGCGGTGCGGACCTGGTGGTGACGGGCGAGGGAGCCTTCGACTTCTCCTCGCGGTCGGGCAAGGTGCCCTACGGCGTGGCCGAGATCGCCGCTCGGCACCTGGTGCCGTGCATCGCGCTGGCCGGCCAGGTGCTGGTCGGTTCGCGGGAGATGCGGGCACTCGGGGTGGAGTCGGCGTACTCCATGGTGGAGCTGGTCGGTGAGGAGCGCGCGCTGGGCGCCCCGGCGCAGGCCCTGGCCGACCTCGCGGCGCGCACGGCCCGCACCTGGTCGCGCTGAGCGGCGCGACGCCGTCCCGAGGTTCGCGTCGATGCGAGGAATAACCGGCGATGTGCGACGATTGATCAGTAGCAAGCGCACCCCGATCCCCTCTGGAGAGCACCCATGACCGAGCAGCTCGAAACCGCACCCGAGATCCGCACGGACAGCATCAACGTCAGCGAAACGGCGTCGGCCAAGGTCAAGAGCCTGCTGGCGCAGGAAGGTCGCGACGACCTGCAGCTCCGCATCGCCGTGCAGCCCGGTGGCTGTTCCGGCCTCCGCTACCAGCTCTTCTTCGACGAGCGGAACCTCGACGGTGACGTCGTCACCGACTTCGACGGCGTGGCCGTCGTGGTCGACCGGATGAGCGTTCCCTACCTCAACGGCGCGACGATCGACTTCGTCGACTCCATCGAGAAGCAGGGCTTCACCATCGACAACCCCAACGCGACCGGCTCCTGCGCCTGTGGAGACTCCTTCCACTGATCCCAGCCGCAGTCAACGGCAGACAGTCAACGGCAGACACAGGAAGCGGCGACGCCCCCTCGGGGCGCCGCCGCTTCTCTGTCTCGGGAGGTCAGTCGAGGTGTAGGTGCAGCCGCGAGGCCAGGTGGGCGGCCGCCTCGCTGACCTCGATCTCCGGCTTGCGGTACTCGCGGGGGTAGCTGTCGTAGGCGATCGAGGGGGCGGGCATCGTCACGGCGGCGTTGTCGATCCGCCGGCGCGGCATGCTGATGCTGCTCGCGCAGGCGGTGCAGTCGTCGTACATCTGGTCGGCGGAGTCCTGGTCGGTGTAGGCGAGGCGCTCATAGCTCATGCCTCGACGGTAGGGGCTACCGACGGGTACTCCCGGGTGTACCGATCGGTAGTGTTCCGATCGCCCCCAGCTTTCACCTCGCCGTAACATTCCGGGCGTTACCACCCCCCAGACCAAGGACCTCCATGCCGCTGCTCATCGCCGGATCCATCGCCACCGACCACCTGATGAGCTTCGGGGGGAAGTTCGCGGACTCGCTGGTCGTCGAGCAGCTGGACAAGCTCTCCGTGTCCTTCCTCGTCGACGATCTCGAGATCCGCCGCGGGGGCTGCGCCGGCAACATCGCCTTCGGCCTGAGCCGTCTCGGCGTCCGGCCCGTGCTGGTGGGCGCCGCCGGCGAGGACTTCGCCGACTACCGCTCCTGGCTCGAGCGCCACGGGGTCGACTGCGACTCCGTGCGGATCTCCGACGACCTGCACACCGCGCGCTTCGTGTGCACCACTGACGTGACCATGGCGCAGTTCGCCAGCTTCTACCCCGGCGCGATGAGCGAGGCCCGGCTGATCGAGCTCGCGCCGATCGTCAAGCGCGTGGGCGACCCGACCTTCGTGCTCGTCGGGCCCGACGACCCCGAGGGGATGGTCCGGCACACGGAGGAGTGCCGCCAGCGCGGCTACCCGTTCATCGCCGACCCCAGCCAGCAGCTGGCCTTCGGCGAGGGCGAGATGATCCGCACGCTGGTCGACGGCGCGGCCTACCTGTTCTCCAACGAGTTCGAGTCGCACCTGATCGAGTCCAAGTCCGGCTGGTCCGCCGAGGACATCCTCTCGCGGGTCGGCACCCAGGTGATCACGCTCGGTGCGGCCGGAGTCCGCATCGTCGGGACCGACCAGGAGACGATCGAGGTGCCAGCGGTCCCCGGTGTGGTGGCCGTCGAGCCCACCGGGGTCGGCGACGCCTTCCGCTCGGGGTTCCTGGCGGCCCTGTCGTGGGAGCTGTCGCACGAGCGTGCCGCCCAGGTCGGCTGCGTGCTCGCGGCGTACGTCGTGGAGCAGGTCGGCACGCAGGAGTACGCCTTCACCGCACCGCAATTCGTCGAGCGCCTGTCCACGGCGTACGGCGAGGAGGCGGCCCTCGAGGTCGCGCCGCACCTCAGCTGACCCGGCGCACCAGGTAGGTCGGCACCCCGTCGGGCGCCGTCCGTGCCCCGGCGTACTCCTGGCCGCGCATGCGGCACCACGCCTGCACGTCCACGCGGGCGGCGGGGTCGTCGGCGGCGACGCCGACCACGGCGCCGATCGCGACCGCGGGAAAGGCCTTCGCGAGTTCGATGATGGGTCGCGGGCAGGGCAGGCCGCGGCAGTCCAGCTCGAGAGCGGGCTCGT
>JAOPYC010000047.1 GCA_025964795.1 Marmoricola sp. | reverse complement strand
CTGGGCCGCGTCGATCGCGATCTGGTGCTCCACCAGCTTCCGCATGCTCAGGTCGGTCATGACCAGGCAGCGCACCGTGGTGCCCTCGAGGTCCAGGTCGGTCGCGGCCACGAGGAACGGTACGACGGTTCCGTCCGCGCGGTGCAGCCACAGCTCGGCGCGGCGGGTGCCCTCGACGCTGCCGTCGAGCAGCTTGACCAGGGCTGGCTGCTGGTCGAGCGTGACGAAGGCACTGAGGTCCTGGCCGACCAGCAGGTTGCGGTCGAAGCCGAGGAAGTGGGCGAGCTGGGGGTTGCAGTAGAGCACCACGCCGTCCTCGGAGACCGTCAGCGCGCCCTCGCCCATGTTCTCCACGATGACGCGGTAGGGACGGTCGGCGCTGGTCAGGGTTTAGATCTGCTCCTGGTCCGGGCCACCGACGACCACCGCGTCCACGCCGCTGCCGCCGACGGCCTCCAGCGCCTGCTGCAGGTAGGACACCCGCTCGCGCAGCTCCTCCAGCAGGGACGCCTCGCGCGCGTCGTGCTCGTCGTGGTCGGTCACCGGTGCACCTCCGGTGCGGGGGCGTCCCGCGGTGCGGCGGGGGAGAGGGCGCTGATCCAGGCCCGGACCTGGTCGGCGTCGGTGCGGTCCATGACGAGGTGTCGCCGGGGTCCCGGACGGGTCGCGACGAGGGTGGGCAGCACCACCACGTCCTGGGCGCGCGCGGCTCTGGGGTCGGCCAGGGCGTCCTGCACCTGGAGACGTACGCCGCCCGCCAGGTCGCCGTCGCAGACCGCGCGCACGACGGCCACCGCGGTGGTCGAACGAGGGGCCGCCCCGGAGACGAAGAGCGTCAGCTCGACCGGCCCGGTCGACGGGCCACGGTCCGCCTCCTGCCCCGAGGGCCTCACCTGGCCACCTCCGGCGAGGCCAGCTGGAGCCCGGCCAGCACGCGCTCGGTGTCCGAGAGGTCACCGATGATCTTGCGGACCGGCGACGGCAGCGTGCGCACGAGGGTGGGCACGGCGACGATCTCGTCGCGGCGGGCCAGGCTGGGGTTCTCCAGCAGGTCGATCACCTCGACACGGTAGCGCCCGGGCAGGTGGTCCCGGCAGACGCGGCGCAGGTTCTCCATCGCCCGGACCGAGCGCGGCGCCTGACCGGCGATGTAGAGCCGCAGCAGCACCTTGTCGACGTCGGCGACGTCGTCGCGGAGGTCGGAGTAGGACTCGCCCGTCGCCTCGTTCACGGCGTCACCCCGCGCGTCCCGCGACCCTGGCGCAGGCGGGCCTGCTCGGCCCGCCCGCCGGCCTGCTCGTGCGCGGAGCGCTCGGCCTCGAGCAGCTGGTCGAGCTCGGCGCGCTCGGCCTGGAGGACGCGGCGCATCGACTCGATCTCGGTCTCGGCGCGACGCGTGCGGTGCTCCAGCTCGCGCCGCCGCCGAGCCGCCTCCTCGACCTGGCGGTCGCGGCGCTCCTGCGCCTCCTGGGCGGCCCGGGAGGAGCCGGTCAGGACGCCGTCGGGGCCCAGGAAGACGGGCACCAGCTCGGGTCCGGTGTCGCTGAGGACGAACTCGCGCACCTGGTTGGAGTGGGCGGTGCCCCGGCTCTTGATCACGAACAGCAACCGGTTGCGCTCGCCGTTGCTCTCGTGGTTGCGCAGCAGGATCCAGGTGTCGACCAGGGAGGAGACGTCGACCTGGCTGACCTCCTCCTCCTGGCGGTGCATCAGCGTGGTCATCACCGCGGTGATGCCCCGGCCCTTGAGCAGATCGAGGTCGCGGGAGACCACCGAGGAGGTGTCGTCGCGACTGCCGACGTGGCCCAGGCTGGCCATCGCGTCCAGGACGACGAGGCTCGGGTCGTGCTGCTCGACGAGTCGCTGCACCTGCGCCAGGTGCTCCTCGAGGCCGAAGGCGGTGGGTCGCACGGAGTGCACCACCAGCAGTCCCCGGTCGGACCAGCCCTCCAGGTCCAGCCCGATGGAGGCCATGTTGCGGGCCAGCTGGCTGGGCGACTCCTCGAAGGAGAGGAACACCACCCGCTCGCCCCGCTCGCACGCGGCGTGGGCCATGGACGCGGCGATGCTGGTCTTGCCGGTGCCGGCACTGCCGCTGACCATCACCGAGGACCCGCGGAAGACGCCTCCGCCGAGCATCGCGTCGAGGGCGGGGACGCCGGTCGAGACCCGTTCGTGGGACGCCTCGTGGGTCAGGCCCAGGGAGGTGATCGGCACGACGACGATGCCGTCGGCGGTGACCAGGAAGGGGTACTCGTTGGTGCCGTGCACCGAGCCGCGGTACTTCACCACGCGCAGCCGGCGCGTGGAGATCCCGTTGCGGACCCGGTGGTCCAGGGCGACGACGCAGTCCGAGACGTACTCCTCGATGCCGAACCTGGTCAGCTCGTCCCCGCCGCCGCGCTCACCGGTGATCACGACGGTCAGGCCGCGGTCCTTGAGCCAGCGGAACAGCCGTCCGAGCTCGCTGCGGACGACCGAGGAGTCGGGCAGGGCGCCGAGGAGGATCTCGACGGTGTCCAGGACGACCCGCTTGGCGCCGACGGCCTCGACGGCGCTGGCCAGGCGGATGAAGAGCCCGTCGAGGTCGAAGGACCCCGTCTCGAGGAAGTCGGCGGGGTCGAGCCGGAAGCAGTCGATGAACAGCTTCCCCTCCTCCACCAGGCGGGGGAGGTCGAAACCGAGCGAGGCGACGTTGGTGGCGAGGTCGTCCTCGGACTCCTCGAACGCCAGGAGCACCCCGGGCTCGCCGTGCTCGACGATGCCCCGCACCAGGAACTCCAGGCCGAACAGCGTCTTGCCGGACCCGGCCGTCCCGGCGACCAGGGTGGGTCGCCCTCGCGGGACCCCGCCGCCGGTGACCTCGTCGAACCCGGTGATCCCGGTGGGCGCCTTCAGGGGACCGGCCAGGCCGCTGGCGTTGCGGCGCGCCTCCCCGCGCTCGGGGCGCTCGTCCTCGTTCACCGCTGCAGTCTCTCCCGGGCGGGTGCTTTTCGTCGGCTGATCGTCAATGTGTCCGGACCGGCGCGGGTGAGGCCGGTGGGGCACGTGGGGCGTCGGGCCGGACCCGCGGCGCGGCAGCGGCACCGGCGGCGGGACGGATGAGGGGCCCCCGACGAGTTCTCGCGCGTCCGCCTTCCCCTTGCGAACGCACCAGCGGCTCGTCGAGGGCCCCTGCTGGCGCCACGGTAGTGAGCGGGACCACATCGGTCAATCCGGCGGAGGGGGAACGTGTGGACCGGACTTTCCCACTGCCTGTGGAAAACCCTGTGGATCCGGGTGATGGCCCTGTGGAACGTCCGGCGACGGCTGTGGAACGCGCCGAGCGCACCCCCCGCGGAGCTCGGCGTGGGCGGGTCTCGGCCGGGCGGGCGGGTGGGAGTGGTGCGGCGCGCGGGCGCTTGGCAGGATCAGGGCGTGGACGACCCGACCCCCGAGCCCGCGCCGTACGCCGACGGACCGGTCGCCGCCCTGCGTCGGATCGCCTTCCTGCTGGAGCGCAGCCGCGCCGAGAGCTACAAGGTCAAGGCCTACCGATCGGCGGCGCAGACCCTCCTGCCCCTGGGGGAGGAGGTGGCGGACCGGGTCGAGGACGGCACCCTGACCGACCTGCCCGGCATCGGCCCCTCGACCGCCAAGGTGGTCGTGGCCGCGGTCCAGGGGCGGGTCCCCGACCGGCTGGCCACCCTCGAGCGGGAGGTCGGCGGCCCGCTGGTCGAGGGTGGCGAGCGGGTCCGGGCGGCCCTGCGCGGCGACCTGCACTCCCACTCCGACTGGTCCGACGGCGGCTCGCCGATCGAGGAGATGGCCTTCACCGCGATGGAGCTGGGCCACGACTACCTCGTGCTCACCGACCACTCGCCCCGGCTGACGGTGGCCAACGGGCTCTCGGTGGCCCGGCTGACCCGCCAGCTCGGGGTGGTCGAGGCGGTCAACGAGCACCTGGGCGACGACGGCTTCCGGTTGCTCAAGGGGATCGAGGTCGACATCCTCGACGACGGGTCGCTCGACCAGACCGAGGAGATGCTCGGACGGCTCGACGTACGCGTCGCCTCGGTGCACTCCAAGCTGGCGATGGACCCCGAGCCGATGACCCGGCGGATGGTCGCGGCGGTGCACAACCCGTTCACCAACGTGCTCGGCCACTGCACCGGGCGGCTGGTGACCGGCAACCGAGGCAAGCGCAAGCAGTCGGAGTTCGACGCGGAGCAGGTCTTCGGCGCCTGCCTGGAGACGGGCACGGCCGTCGAGATCAACTCGCGCCCCGAGCGCCGGGACCCGCCCACGAAGCTGCTCCAGCTCGCGATCGACATGGGCTGCCTGTTCTCCATCGACAGCGACTCCCACGCCCCCGGCCAGCTCGACTTCCTCGCCTACGGCTGCGCCCGCGCCGAGGAGCTCGGCCTGGAGGCCGACCGGATCGTGAACACCTGGCCGCTCGACCGGCTGCTGGAGTGGGCCAAGCCCTGATCCCCAGAGCTGCCGGTGATCCTGCGCTTGTCGGTGCAGCGGGCTAGTTTTCTCCCATGCCCAATTCAGTCCAGGCTGAGGTGGAGGTGCGTCGGTCGAGGCGACGCAAGCGCACCGTGTCGGCCTACCGTCGTGACGGCAAGGTCATCGTGATGATTCCCGATCGCTTCACCCGGGCCGAGGAGGCCGAGTGGGTGACCACGATGCTCGACCGGCTCGACCGCTCGGAGAAGCGCCGTCGACGCACCGACGACCAGCTGATGAGCCGGGCGCACGAGCTCTGTCGGGAGTTCCTCCACGACAAGGTGCAGCCGACCTCGGTGCGCTGGGTGGGCAACATGACCACCCGGTGGGGTTCGTGCACCACCTCGACCGGCGAGATCCGGCTCTCCGACCGGCTGGCGACGATGCCGGCCTGGGTGGTCGACTACGTGCTGCTGCACGAGCTGGCCCACCTGATCGAGCCGAGCCACGACAAGCGGTTCTGGCACTGGGTGGACGCCTACCCCCGGGCCGAGCGGGCCAAGGGCTACCTGGAGGGGGTGGCCCACGCCGTGGCGCTGGACCTGGAGCCGTGCCCGGAGGAGGAGGCAGGGGCCTAGCGAGCCAGCGCCAGCTGGATCAGCTCCAGCATGTCGGACTCCTCGGTGGGCAGGGCGTCCACCGGCCACCAGCGCACGGCGAGCGACTCCTCGCTGGCGACCGGCTCGACGTCCGAGCCCAGCCGGGCCAGGAACCTCACGTCGAGGTGGTCCACGGGGCCGCGCGGGTCGCAGAAGGCCACCGTATGCCGGGAGAGGTGCAGCGGCTCGGCCTCGACCATCAGCTCGGCCAGGCCGGACTCCTCGGTCGCCTCACGCAGGGCGGCGCCGGCCAGCGTGGGGTCGTCGCTCTCCAGGTGGCCGCCGAAGTGGAACCAGCGGCCGGCCTTGCGGTGCAGGTTGAGCAGCACCTGGCGCCGGTCGTGGCTGAGCACCAGGACACCGGCGGTGACGTGGTTCGGGTAGCAGGAGCGCCAGAGGCCGTCGGGGTGTCGGACCAGGTGCTCGGCGTACTCCTGGCGGAGCTGCTCCTGCTCGGGCGTGGGCGCACGCCAGTGGGTGAGCAGGTCTCGCGCGTCCCTCTCGAGGGTCACTCGTCCTTGGTGTCCGGGTCGGCCGAGCCGCCGGACTCGGTGTCCAGCAGCTCACCGACGGCCTTGTCGAAGTCCTCGTCGCTGAGCTCGGCGACCTCGGGCAGGTCCTCGCGGAAGCCCAGCGGGTCGTCGAGGTCGCTCGCGGTCGGCAGCAGGTCGGGGTGGGCCCAGACGGCGTCGCGCGCCTCCTGGCCCTGGCGCGAGCGCAACGAGCCCCACAGGGCCGAGGCGTCGCGCAGTCGCCGCGGGCGCAGCTCAAGCCCGACGAGGGCGGCGAACGTCTCCTCCGCGGGACCGCCGGCGGCCCGGCGGCGGCGGATGGCCTCCTGCATCTTGGTCGCGGCCGGCATCCGCTCGGCGGTGGCCTGGCCGACGACCTCGTCGACCCAGCCCTCGACCAGCGCGAGCGTGGTCTCCAGCCGCTCGAGCGCGGCCTTCTGCGCGGGCGTCTGCTGGGGGTCGAACAGGCCGCCCTGCAGGGCCTCCTGGATCGCCTCCATGTTGGTGGGGTCCAGCTGGCTCATGGCCTGCTCGATGCCGGAGATGTCGATCGTGACGCCGCGGCCGAAGTCCTCGACCGAGGAGATCAGGTGCTGGCGCAGCCACGGGACGTGCGCGAACAGCCGGTGGTGGGCGGCCTCGCGCAGCGACAGGTAGAGCAGCACGTCCTCCGCAGTGACGTCGAGCCCCTCGGCGAACTCCGCGATGTTGTGCGGCAGCAGCGCGGCCTTGCCGGCCGGCCCGAGGGGCAGCCCGACGTCGCTGGCGGTGAGCACCTCGCCCGCCAGCCCGCCCAGCGCGGCCCCGACCTGGCTGCCGAACATGGCGCCACCGGCCTTGCCGAGCATCCCGATGAGCGGGCCGGCCATGGCCTTCGCCTCTTCCGGCATGGCGTTGCCCATGGCGCCGACCACGTGCTCGGCCACCGGCTCGACCAGGACGCGCCACACGTCGGTGGTCTGCTCGATCCACTCCGCCCGGCTCCAGGCGGCGGTGGTGGTGACCCCGGAGGGGAGCACGGTCACGTCGTCGAGCCAGTGGTCGGCCAGCCGGATGGCGTCGGCGACCTTGGTCCGGTCGTTGCGGTCGGGGCTGGGGTCGGGCTCCTGCGCGGAGGTACGCCGGGCGATGTCGGTCGCGAGGGCCCAGTTCACCGGACCGTCGTAGGGCTGCATCATCGCCTGCATCTGGCCCATCAAGCCGGAGAGGTCGGGCATCCCGGCGCCGCCCTGACCGCCGAGCGCACCCTGTCCACCGGGGCCGCCGGTCCCTCCGAGCGCGTTGAAGATCGCCTCGAAGGGCGTGCCCTTGAAGGGGTTGTTGTCGTCCGGTCCGTCAGCCATGGACCCAAATTACCGCCCGCGACCAATGGGGCGTCCCGGGTGGGGCAGTCGTAGGCTCGCCCGATGACGAACGGCGTGACGAAACCCGTGATCCGTCTCCTCGACCTGCGCGAGACGGCGCTCGACCCGGCCGAGGTGCTGGCTGCCGTCGACGACCCGGCGGCCGGGGGAGTGAACCTCTTCGTCGGCGTCGTCCGCGACCACGACCACGGTGAGACCGTGGACCACCTCGACTACACCGCGCACCCCTCCGCCCTCGACCGGCTCCAGGAGGTCGCCGACGGCGTGGCCGAGGAGTTCGACGCGGTGGCCCTGGCCGCCGTGCACCGGACCGGGCGCCTGGAGATCGGCGACATCGCCGTCGTGGTGGCCGTCTCGGCGGCCCACCGCGGCCAGGCCTACGACGCCTCCCGCGCCCTGATCGACCGGCTCAAGGCGAACGTCCCCGTCTGGAAGCACCAGGTGTTCGGCGATGGTCGCGAGGAGTGGGTCAACTCCCCGTAGCGCCCGCCGTGGGCGTGTTGGTGCCCCGTCGGGCCGGTCCTCGTCGGCATCATGGGTGGGTGGAGATCCTGCTCTGGTGGTTGCCGCCCGCAGCCGTGACCGTGATCGCGATGCTGTGGGTGAGCTGGCTGGGACGTGCCCGCGACGTCAGCCCGGACCGTTCGGAGGCGGCCCAGGAGCGGTTCGCGGCCGCGATCCTGCGCGAGCTGCCCAGCGAGGTCACCAGCCGGGTGAGCGCCCCTCGGCCGCTCCGGGAGCGCAGCACCGGGATCGCCGTACGCCCCTCGCAGAAGCCGATCGAGCCGCCCAGCGAGTCCTCCGGCGCCGCCTGATCCGCCGTCCGGGCCAGCGAGCCCGGGACCGGTCGGCTTGTCGCTGAATGAGAGGGTGACGCCATGACCACGCCCGCGACGACCCCTGCGGACCCCCGCGGATGAGGCGCCGCACCTGGGCCGGCCTGCTCGCGTTGGTGCTGGTCGTGGGGCTCTCGGTCGTCGCGCTCAGCAAGCCGGTGCCCTACGCCACCTTCTCGCCCGGCCCGACGGTCAACGTGCTCGGCAAGAACGGCGGCAAGCAGATCATCAGCGTCTCCGGGCACCAGTCCTACCGCGACAAGGGCGGCCTGCGGCTGACCACGATCATCGCCAGCGGAGCGGGCCAGACGATCAACCTGGTCGAGCTGGTCACCGCCTGGCTCGACCCCGACCGGGCCGTCTACCCCTACAACGCCGTGCACGCGCCGACCGACACCGAGAAGAGCGTGCGCCAACAGTCGGCCGTCGAGATGGTCTCCTCGCAGGACAACGCGGTCGCCGCCGCCCTCGGGGTGCTCGACATCCCCTACCAGTCCGCGGTGAAGGTGGCCGACGTGACCAAGGGCGGCCCGGCCGACGGGAAGCTGGAGGCCGGGGACCTGATCCTCGAGGTGAACGGCAAGAAGGTCTCCACCCTCGACCAGCTGACCGGCCAGATCCGGCCGCTGCCGGTCGGCTCGCGCGTGACGGTGAAGGTACGCCGGGACGGTCGCGAGCTGTCGGAGAAGATGAAGACCACGACCTCGCCCCAGGACAAGAAGTCCAGCGCGCTGCTCGTCTCGATCGCACCGAGCTATGAGTTCCCGTTCGACGTGGGCCTCAACCTGGGCGAGAACATCGGCGGCCCCTCTGGCGGGCTGATGTTCGCGACCGGCATCTACGACATCCTCACCCCCGGTTCCCTGACCGACGGCAAGGTGATCGCCGGCACCGGCGAGATCGACGCCCAGGGCAAGGTCGGCGAGATCGGCGGCATCCAGCAGAAGCTGGTGGGGGCGCAGTCCGACGGAGCCAAGCTGTTCCTGGTGCCCGCCGGCAACTGTGCCGAGGCCCTCGGCGGCCACTACGACCCGGACAAGATGCGCCTGGTCAAGGTGAGCACCCTCGAGGAGGCCATCGCCGACGTGCAGGCCTGGGTGAAGGACCCCGACGCGAAGCTGACGAGGTGCACGAAGTGACCACCATCCCCAATCCCGCTGCCGCACTGGCGGACGTCGTCCGCGAGGTCGAGGCGCACGCCGCCCGCTCCGGCTGGGACCAGCCGGCGGAGCTGTTCGCTCTCGTCGAGACCGCCGACCTGCTGCAGCGCGAGCCCCACCTGGCCGAGCTCCTCGGCGTCGAGGCGCAGAACCAGGCGCTGACCCCCGTCGAGCAGGAGACCACCTCGGAGAGCCTCGAGGAGCTGCTCGCCAGCATCCTGTGGCCGCCGGAGGTCGCCGGCTGCGCCGTCGTCGTGGAGGCCCTCACCGTGCCACCCGGCGCGGGCGAGGTGCCGCGCGATCCCGAGGCCGCCGCGGAGTACGCCGCTGCCCACCCCGACCGCCAGGAAGCCCGGATCGTCGCCGGCGCGCTGCGCTCGGGCGAGAGCTTCTGTGCCATCCGGCAGCGGGCCCACGACGAGGACGACATGGTCCTGGCCGGGCCCGACCTTGTGCCTGCCCTTCTAGAGTTGTTGCACACCACCCTCCAACCAGAGCCCGGAGACACCCCAGCAGATGAGTGACTTCTTCGCCGACGAGCCCTCGGGCACCTCCGGCGGTTCCCCCGGAGGGCGGCCCGGGACGGCATTGCGCCGCCCCCGTCGCCCCCGCCCCCTGCTGCTCACGGTCATCGTCGTCGGGATCGTGGTCGTCGGCTTCTCGCTGTTCGCGGGCATCTGGACCGACAAGCTGTGGTTCGGCAGCATCGGCTACGGCGAGGTCTTCGGGAAGCTGATCTGGACCCGCGTCCTGCTCTTCGCCGTGTTCGGCGGCGCGATGGCGATCATCGTCGCGGTGAACCTGTTCCTCGCCTTCCGCCTGCGCCCGATGTTCCGGCCGCACTCCCAGGAGCAGGCCAACCTCGAGCGCTACCGCGAGGTGATCACCCCGATCCGCCGCCTGCTGCTGGTCGCGGTGGCCGTCGTCTTCGGCATCTTCGCCGGCATCTCCGCCACCGGGAAGTGGCGCACCTTCCTGCTGTGGACCAACCGCGAGGACTTCGGCCGCGCCGACCCCTACTTCCACAAGGACATCGGCTTCTACGTCTTCAGCCTGCCGTGGCTGCACTTCCTGGTCGACTTCGCGATGACCGCCGTGTTCACCGCGCTGCTGCTGGCCGCCGTCGTGCACTACCTCTACGGCGGCATCCGCCTTCAGTCCGCGACCGACAAGGTCTCCGGCGCCGCCCAGGCCCAGCTCTCCGCGCTGTTCGGGATCTTCCTGCTGCTCAAGGGCGTCGACTACTGGCTCGACCGCTTCGACCTGACCTCGCAGTCCGGCGGCCTGGTCACCGGCATGACCTACACGCGCGACCACGCCGTGCTGCCCTCGAAGAACATCTTGATGTTCATCGCGGTGATCTGCGCGGTGCTGTTCTTCGCCAACATCCTGCGCCGCACCTGGCTGCTGCCCGGCGTCGGCCTCGCCCTGTTCGCCATCTCCGCCATCCTCCTCGGCGCCGTCTGGCCCGGCCTGATGCAGCGCTTCCAGGTCAAGCCCGACGAGCCGGACAAGGAGGCGTCGTACATCTCGAGGAACATCCAGGCCACCCGCGCCGCCTTCGACCTCGAGGGCACCACGGTGAGCGAGTACGACGCGCAGACGAAGCTGTCCCAGGCCCAGCTGAACACCGACGCCGCCTCGCTCCCGGGCATCCGGCTCGTCGACCCGCAGCTGGTCTCCTCGACCTTCGACCAGCTGCAGCAGGTCCGCGGCTACTACAGCGTGCCGCCGGTGCTCGACGTCGACCGCTACCCGATCAACGGGGTGGAGCGCGACATGGTCGTCGCCGCCCGCGAGCTGCACCTCGCCGGCCTGCCCGACGCCCAGAAGAAGTGGGCCAACGAGAAGACGGTCTACACCCACGGCTACGGCCTGATCGCTGCCTTCGGCAACCAGCAGTCCGCCGACGGCAAGCCGGTCGTCACCGACGGCGAGCCCGTCTTCGGCGAGGAGGACCTGCCGCCCCAGGGCGCGATCAGCGACTCCCAACCGGACAAGAAGTACCGCCCGCAGATCTACTTCGGCGAGCAGAGTCCGAAGTACTCGATCGTCGGCAGGGCGCCGGGCGGCAAGAACGTCGAGCTCGACGTGCCCCAGGGCAGCGGCGATCCCGGCTCCTCGCGGACCAACACCTACAGCGGCAAGGACGGCGTCGGGGTTGGGGACATCTTCCACAAGCTGCTCTACGCCGTGCACTTCGGCGACGCCAACATCTTCTTGTCCTCGCGGGTGAACGAGAACAGCAAGATCCTCTACGACCGGACCCCGCGTGAGCGCGTGCAGAAGGTCGCTCCCTGGCTGACCGTCGACTCCGACGCCCTCCCGGCCGTGGTCGACGGCAAGATCGTGTGGATCCTCGACGGCTACACGACCAGCGACAAGTACCCGCTGGCCGAGAAGAAGTCGCTGCAGGAGATGACCTCCGACGCGATCAACCCGCGCTCGGCGTACGCCACCCTGCCGACCGACCAGATCAACTACATGCGCAACGCGGTCAAGGCCACGGTCGACGCCTACGACGGCACCGTGAAGCTCTACGAGTGGGACACCAAGGACCCGATCCTCAAGGTCTGGGAGAAGGCGTTCCCCGGCATCGTGGAGAAGAAGTCCTCGATCCCCACGGACATCCTCGCCCACATGCGCTACCCCGAGGACCTGTTCAAGGTGCAGCGGGACATGCTCGCGTCCTACCACGTGCTCGACCCGAAGACCTTCTACGAGGGCAACGACAAGTGGGACGTCCCGCAGGACCCGTCGACCTCCTCGCGCAAGCAGCCGCCCTACCGGCTCTCCGTCGCCACCGAGTCCGGTGAGACGCCGACGTTCTCGCTGACCAGCGTCTTCGTGCCGCAGAAGAAGCAGAACCTCGCGGCGTTCATGTCCGTGGGCGCCGACGCCGCCAAGCCGGACAGCTACGGCAAGTTCCAGGTGCTGCGACTTCCCGACAACACCCAGGTCCCCGGCCCCGGCCAGATCGCGAACCAGTTCAGCAACGACCCCAAGGTCGCCAACCAGCTGCGCGCGTTCAAGCAGGCCGACGCCAAGGTGCAGTACGGCAACCTGCTGACCCTGCCCGTCGGTGGCGGCCTGCTCTACGTGCAGCCGCTCTACACGCTGCGCGAGGGTGGCTCCGGCAACTACCCGGTGCTCCGCTTCGTGCTGACCTCGTTCGGTCGTGACGTGGGCATCGGGTCGACGCTGTCGGAGTCGTTGAAGGACGTCCTCGGCGCCGACACCACGACGACCCCGTCGGACACCGGGAACGGCTCCGGCACCGGCTCGGACACCCAGAACCTGCCGGTCGCCGCCCTGCGCCTGCTCCAGCAGGCCGACGGCAAGTTCGCCGAGGCCGACACCGCACTGAAGGCGGGCGACCTCCAGGGCTACGCCAAGGCGGTCGGCGAGGCGCGGGCGTTCGTGGAGCGGGCGCTCACCGCGAAGAACTAGGCGGGTTCTCCTCCAGCGCGACGTTGCGCGCGCTGGTGGAGCGGCCGAGGTGGCGTACCTCCTCGTCCATCAGCGGCAGCAGCTCGGCCGTGTGCTTGTTGGACTGGCTCTCGCCGGCCGGTGAGTTGACGAAGTTGCGCGCCTGCGCGACCGCGGCCACCCAGCGCGGGACGTAGACGTGGCGCTTGCGCCCGGCGATGCCCTTCACGAACGCCTGGGCACAGGACTCCACCGAGGCCGTCCGGTTCATCGGCGTCGGGAGGGCCTTGATCGCGCGTCGGAACGTGCCCAGGTCCTCCAGCGCGTCCTGGACCAGCGGGGTATCGACCCAGCACATGTGCGCCACCCCGACGTCCACGCCCTGGTGCTTCACCTCGAGCCGGAGCGCGTTGCCGAAGTGCTCGACCCCGGCCTTGCTGGCGTTGTACGCCGCCAAGCCCGGCATCGCCCCGAACGCCGCCATCGAGGACACGATCAGCACGTAGCCGCCTCGCTCGACCAACGACGGCAGCGCCGCCCGCACGGTGTGGAAGACGCCGACCACGTTGATGTCGATCACCCGCTGGAAGGTCACGGGGTCGACCCCCATCACCGAGCCATAGCTGCTGATCCCGGCGTTGGCCACCACCACGTCCAACCCGCCGAAGCGCGCGGTCGCCTGCGCCACCGCGTCCTCCATGGCGGCAAGGTCGCGGACATCGCAGCGGACGGTGAGCACGTCCTCTCCGAGCTCGGCCGCGAGCTCGTGGAGCGGCTTCTCGTCGAGGTCGGTCAGGACCAGCCTGGCTCCCTGGGTGTGCAGCAGCCGGGCGGTCTCGGCGCCGATGCCGCGCGCGGCCCCGGTGATCAGGACCGTCTTGCCACGTAGCGATGTGCTCATCGGACTCCTCGGGTCGGGACGCTGACCGTACCCAGCCGGCCCGGGGGAGGAGAAGACGCCGTCCGCGTCAGTCCGTGGGTTGCGCGAGCACGGTCTCGGTGCTGCGCCCGCGCAGGGTCACGGTGTCGTGCTCCTTCCAGTGCTGCGCCTCCGCCTCGTCCGCGGCCTCGACCGAGTCCCAGACCGCAAGCAGCCGGCAGTCGACGTCCTTGGCCAGCTCGGTCAGGCGGGCGGCGGCGTTCACGGCGTCGCCGATCACGGTGTACTCGAACCTCGTCTCCTCTCCCACGTTCCCGGCCACAACCCTGCCGGTCGCGATGCCGATGCCCGCCTCCAGCTCCGGCACCTCCTCGCCCAGCCGTCGGCACATTGCCCGCCCCGCCGAGAGGGCCTGGCCCGCGTGGTTCTCGAGCTCCACGGGGGCACCGAAGATGGCCAGAGCCGCGTCGCCGATGAACTTGTTGACGAACCCGCCGTGCTGGTCGACCTCCTCGACGACCACCCCGAAGAACCGGTTCAGCAGCTCCACCACGTCGGCCGGGTCGCGCTCCGTGGCCAGCGTGGTGGACCCGATGATGTCGATGAACAGCACCGAGACCACCCGGGTCTCACCGCCCAGCTCGACGTCCCCGCGCCCGGCCGCCTCCGCCACGTCACGTCCCACGTGGCGGCCGAAGATGTCGCGCAGGTGCTCCCGGTCGCGCAGCCCGCGGACCATCTCGTTGAAGCCCGCCTGCAGCTGACCGAGCTCGGTGCCGTCGTACACCTGCACCTCGGCGTCGAGGTCGCCCTCCTCCACCTGCTCCATCGCGTTGCGCACCGCGATGATCGGCGCCACTACCGCCCGCGCGTTCAGGGCGGTCACGAGCAGGCCGAACAGCAGCACCACCCCGCCGAGGACCATGACGACCACCGCCAGCTTGGTCCGCGACACGTCGCCCCCCGTCAGCGTCAGGATCGCCACCACGACCAGCCCGGTGACCGGCGCCCCGGTGCCGATGCCCCAGAAGAGGAGCACCCGTCGTCGTACGCCCAGCCCGCGGACCTTCAGCCGCTCCTCGCCCGACAGCGCGCGCGCCGCCACGGGGCGGAGCGCGAACTCGCTGAACAGGTAGGCGACCGCGCTCACCACTAGGGAGGTGATCCCGACCGTGAGCCCGGTCGTCAGCGCCCGCTCGGGCTGCAGCACCACGGCCAGCAGCGTGAACAGGATCGTGGCGCTGAACCACAGCCCGGCCTGGAGTCGCGTCAGGAGCCAGGGGACCCCGAGCGCCCGGAGCCGCTCCTGGTCGTCCGGCGTCCGGTCCTCGAAGACCCACCGGTGGGCCCGGAGCCCGGCGGCCGTCCCCCACAGCGAGCCGACCAGGATCGCCACCGCGATGTAGATCGGCACCGCCACTCTGAGGGCCAGCACCGTGGCGTGGTTGGGCGGCGTGCTCGGGATGACCAGCGTGTAGAGGACCACCACGATCGCCGCGCCCACCAGGTTGGTGGTCACCAGCAGCACCGTCAGCAGCAGCTGGATCCGGACACGCAGCCGCTGGGTCGACTGGTCGGCCGGGCCGAGCAGCACCGACCCGAAGACACCGGGTTCCATGCGTAGCAGCACTCGTCCTGGCCCCTGTCCGTCGCGTCATCGAGTCTCGGCGCGGGCCCAAGCCTAGGGGTTGCGCCACCGTCTTCGTGTCCGGTTCGGTGAGCGGGCAGGCGGTCATCCCCATGTACGACGGGGTTTCGCGCGCGCTCATGGTCGCCTGCTGAACCGGAGGGCGCCCTCAGGCAGGTAGCGGTGCCAGAAGCCGGGGTCGTGGATGCGTTGGTGGTGGTAGTGGCACAAGGGGACCGCGTTTCTCAGGTCGGTCTTCCCGCCGAGAGACCAGGGTCTGCGGTGGTGGAGCTCGCACCAGGCGTAGGGCCGTTCGCATCCGTCGGCGGCGCAGGTGTCGTGTTCGAGTCCTTTGGCGACCCGTTGGGCCTGGGAGAACAGCCGGGTCTCGTGGCCGAGGTCGAGGGCCACGGACCCAGTGCCGAGGACCGCCGGGAGGATCCCGGCGGTGCAGGCCAGTCGCCGGACCTCACCGGCGGAGAGGGCTTGTCCGGTGTCCAGGTGGGCGGCTCGTAGCGCGCCTTGGAGAACGTCGTGGTGGATGGTGACCACGACGGTGGCGGCGGTCTTGTCGTGGAGGTGGTCGGTGGGCAGGTGCTCGAGGAGCTCGGCGAACGCGAGCCCGCGGCGGTGGTCCCAGTCGTAGGACCCTTGGGACGCCGGTCCGCCCTCCTTGGGCATGCGTCGCGGTGAGGTCATCGACTCGATGATCTTGCGCAGGAACGCCGCCGCGGCGGCCGGGACGGTGAAGTGCCCGGTGACGGTGCCGTCGCCGTTGTCGTGGAAGGTCAGTCGCGTCTGGGCGCGAGCGGCTTCTTCCTCGGTGCGGAGCTGGTGGTCCTCGTGGGCGTCGACGACGGTGGAGTCGGGCTCGATGGCCTCAGTGGCGCGGCGGGCGTAGCGGCGCAGCTGGTCGGGGTCGAACCGTTGCGCTTGGGCGACGAGCTTCTCCTCGACGATTCTGCGTTGGGCGTCGGTGACCCCAGCGGGCAGTTTCTGTCCGGCGCGCACGATCACGTCGGCGTGTGCCGGGGAGACGAGGCCTTTGTCGAGTGCGGCTGCGGTGACGTCGTGCCCGACGGTGGAGTTCACGGGCGAGGGCCACTTCGCGTGCTGCGGTGGTGCGCGTGGCTCGGGTGTTCCTCGCTACCCAGGCTTCGGTCCCGGCGAACCCGGCGTCGGCCGGGGCACCGGCTGTGTCGGCGCTCGCGACTAGCTTCAGCTTGAGCGCGTCCAGGCGTCGGGTGGCGCGGTCGAGGTCGATGAGCACGGAGGCGTACTTCCCGGATTCCAGCGGCACTGAGGCTCCGGCGTGCAACTGGTCGAGCACCTGGTGGACCTCGTGCAGGCCGACGAGGACTGGGTGTTCGGCGTCGAGGTGGAGGTCGTGGAGTGCTGCGGTCATGAGGCAATTCTCTATCGAACAGGCGTACGAAAACAAGTGTTGACAGGAGATCTGTGGACAACTCTCTGCCTAGGGCCACCGTGGTTTCGAGACGGTCGCTGGCGCTCCCTCCTCAACCAGCGTGGTGCGGTCCGCCTCGTTCGGGTGAGGTGGTGGCGGGTGCGCCCTACGGCTCTGTGAGGCTTGCGCCATGTGCGATCTCACCTACGAGGAGTCGATCCTCGTCCGCGTCCCGGCGGAGGAGCTGTACGACCTGGTCTCCGACCTCACCCGCACCGGCGAGTGGAGTCCCGTGTGCAGGGCCTGCTGGTGGGACGACCCGAGCGAAGCCGGCCAGGAGGGCGCGTGGTTCTCCGGGCGCAACGAGACGGCCGAACGCACCTGGGAGACCAGATCGCAGGTGATCAAGGCCGAGCGCGGGCGCGAGTTCGCCTGGAGCGTCGCCGGCAACCTGGTGAACTGGAGCTTCCGCCTCGACGAGGCCGACGGCGGGACGACGCTCACCGAGTCCTGGCACATGTTGCCGAGGGGTGTTGAGGTTTTCCACGAGCGCTACGGGGACGACGCAGAGGCCCAGATCGAGGACCGCCAGTGGCACGCCCACGACGGCATCCCGAAGACGCTGGCCACCATCAAGCAGATCGCCGAAGCATGAGCAGTGTCTTGGGTCAGGACCTGCCCCGCCCCGTCGAGGACCGCTGGTTCGAGGCCTACCTTCCCGGTGAGACCTACGAGTTCGGCCACGCGACCATGTCCGAGGAGGAGATCGTCGCCTTCGCCACGGCGTACGACCCCCAGCGGATCCACGTCGACTCCGAGTGGGCCGCGACCGGCCCGTTCGGTGGGCTGATCGCGAGCGGGATGCAGACGATGGCCGTCTGCATGAGGTTGTACGTCGACCACTACATCTCCCAGGTGGCCAGCCTCGCGTCACCCGGACTCGACGAGCTGCGCTTCACCAAGCCCGTGCGGCCCGGCGACGTGCTGCACATCCGCGTCACCGTCGACTCCGCGCGACTGTCCCGCTCCAAGCCCGACCGCGGCCTGGTGCACACCTCCATCGACGTGCGAAACCAGGACGACGACCCCGTGCTCACCTTCAAGGCGATGAACTTCTTCGCCACGCGGCCGGTCGGCTGAAACACTGGAGGCGTGAAGAAGAAGGATCCGGAGCCGGTCGTCGCGCGCAACCGCAAGGCGGCGCACGACTACCACCTCGAGGACACCTGGGAGGCCGGCATCGTCCTGCAGGGCAGCGAGGTCAAGGCCCTCCGTGCGGGACGAGCGTCCCTGGTCGACGGGTTCGCGGACATCGACAACCACGAGATCTGGCTGCACGGCGTGCACATCCCGGCGTACGAGCAGGCCACGTGGAACAACCACGCCTCCCGCCGCAAGCGGAAGCTGCTGCTCCACCGCGCGCAGATCGACAAGATCGAGCGACGGGTCAACGAGAGCGGGCTGACCGTGATCCCGCTGAAGCTCTACTTCAAGGACGGCCGGGCCAAGGTCGAGATCGCCCTCGCCCGCGGCAAGAAGACCTGGGACAAGCGGCACGCGCTGGCCGAGCGGGACGCCAACCGCGAGGTGGAGCAGGCCGTCGGTCGACGCCTCAAGGGGATGAAGGACTAGCCGAGCTCGCGGTCGAGGTTGAGCGCCGCGCTGATCAGGCTGAGGTGCGTGAACGCCTGCGGGAAGTTGCCGAGCTGCTCGCCGGCGAGGCCGACCTGCTCGGCGTACAGCCCGAGGTGGTTGGCGTAGGTGAACATCTTCTCCAGCGCGAGCCGCGCCTCCTGGAGCCGGCCGACCCGGGTGAGCGCCTCGACGTACCAGAAGGAGCAGAGCGAGAACGTCCCCTCGGTGCCCTCCACGCCGTCACCGGACGTGTCCACGTCGTAGCGGAAGACCAGGCTGTCGGAGACGAGCCGTTCCTCGATGGCCGCGAGCGTGGAGAGGAACTTGGGGTCGTTGGGCGCGACGAACTTGACCATCGGCATCAGGAGCACTCCGGCGTCCAAGGTGTCCGACCCGCGGTGCTGCACGAAGGCGCCCACCTCGGCGTTGAAGTGGTCGTCCATGATCCGCCGATAGATCGCGTCGCGGCTCTCCGCCCACCACGACAGCTCGCCGGGAAGCCCACGCTGGCGGGCGATCCGCATCATCCGCTCGACGGCTACCCAGCACATCAGCAGCGACGTGGTGTGGTGCCGCGGCTCGTCGCGGATCTCCCACATGCCGGCGTCCGCGCGGTCCCAGTTGTCCATCACCCACTCGATGGAGTGCGTGAGGTCGTCCCAGGCGGCCGAGCTGATGCCGTCGCCGTACTTGTTGAACAGGTAGACCGAGTCGATCAGCTCGCCGTAGATGTCGAGCTGCAGCTGATCTACCGCGGCGTTGCCGGCGCGGACGGGCAGCGAGTCGCGGTAGCCACGGAGGTGGTCGAGCTCGACCTCCTCGGGAACTTGTCCGTCGATGTCGTAGAGCACGCGCAGCGGGCCGAGCTCGCTATCGTTGTCGCGTTCCTCGCCCATCCGCTCGGAGAGCCAGCGCATGAACGCGTCGGCCTCGTCGGTGAAACCCAGTCGCAGCAGGCCGTAGAGGCTGAACGCCGCGTCACGGATCCAGACGTAGCGGTAGTCCCAGTTGCGTGATCCGCCGATCGACTCCGGCAGGCTGGTGGTGGGCGAGGCGATGATCGCGCCGCTGGGCTCGTGGGTGAGCAGCTTGAGGGTGAGGGCGGAGCGGTTGACGGTCTCGCGCCAGCGTCCGGCGTACGTCGACTGGTCGATCCAGGCGCGCCAGAAGCGCGCAGTCTGGTCGAAGAGGTGGGAGGTCTCGCCGTTCTCGGCGACCACGTCCTGGCCCTCCGCGAGGACCTCCAGCACGAACAGCGCCTCCTCGCCCTCGTTGAGGGAGATCTTCGCGGTGATCGAGCCGTCGCTGAGGTCGAGGTCGCAGGTCGCGGTGAGGCCGAGGCGGAGGTCGCCGCCCGTGATGAGTACGCCGTGCTCGACCTGCTCCGTCTTCGGGTGCACGCGGCCGTAGTCGGGGCGGCCCTTGAGGTCCATGGCCAGGTCGGTCTTCCCGCGTACGGCGGTGACCCGGCGGACGATGCGCTGCCGGTGCCCGTCGTCGTCGGCCTTCAGCAGCGGCATGAAGTCGTGCACCTCGGCGACGCCGCGCTCGGTCATGAACCGGGTGACCAGGATGTTGGAGTCGGGGAAGTAGAACTGGCTGGTCCGCACGTCGTCGTCCAGCGGCTCGAGCCGCCAGTGGCCGCCCTGGTCGGGGTCGAGGATGCTGCCGAACACGCTGGGGGAGTCGAAGCGCGGCGCGCAGAACCAGTCGATGGTGCCGTCCGTCCCGACGAGCGCGCAGCTGCGCAGGTCGCCGATCAGCCCGTGCTGCGCGATCGGCAGAAAGCCGTCAGCCATGCAGGTGCCAACCGCCCTTCGGCAGCTCCAGCGCCGCGTCCGGACCCCACGAGCCCGGCTCGTAGGGCTGCGGCGTCGGCGGCGCGTCGAGCACGGGCTGGCACACCTCCCAGAGGCGGTCGACCTCGTCGGAGCGGGTGAACAGCGTCTGGTCGCCGCGGAGCACGTCGAGCAGCAGCCGTTCGTAGGCCTCGAGCGGCTTGTCTTCGGGAGCGGCGTCGCCGACGTCGAGCTTCATCGTCGCCTCGACCAGGTCGAGGTCGGGCCCGGGCTTCTTGGCCCGCAGGGCGACGTAGATCTTCGGGTCGTCGCTCAGCTCGAGGACGAGCTCGTTGGTGCCGGGGGTGTCGCCGTTGAACATGCTCGAGGCCGAGTTCTTGAACCGCAGCGTGATGACGCGGTTGGACTCCGCCAGCTTCTTGCCGGTGCGGAGATAGAACGGGACGTCGCGCCAGCGGTCGTTGTCGACGTACGCCTCGATGGCGACGAAGGTCTCCACCTCGGAGTCGTCGTCGACGTCGTCCTCGTCGCGGTAGCCGTCGTACTGCCCGAACACGACTCTGCTGGGATCGAGTGGCTGCAGGTCCTGGAAGGCGGCCGACTTGGCGTCGCGGACGGCCTTCTCCTCGAACGTGCCCGGGTCCTCGAGGGCCACGAAGCCGAGCAGCTGGCACAGGTGGGTGGAGATCATGTCGCGCAGGCAGCCGGTCGACTCGTAGAAGCTGCCGCGGCCCTCCATGCCGAGGTCCTCGGGTACGTCGATCTGCACCGACTCGATGCTCTCCCGGTTCCAGGCGGGCTCGAAGAGGCCGTTGGCGAACCGCAGCGCGAGGATGTTCTGCACCGCCTCCTTGCCGAGGAAGTGGTCGATCCGGAAGATCTGCTCCTCGTCGACCACGTCCTTCAGCGCCGCATCCAGGCTGCGCGCGCTCTCGAGGTCCAGCCCGAACGGCTTCTCCAGCACGAGCCGCGCCCGCTCGGTCAGCTTCTCGCGCCCCAGCATCGCGACCATGTCCTTCATCGCGGTCGGCGGCACCGAGAGGTAGACCAGCCGCTTGGCCTCGTTCCCGAACTCCTCCTCGGTCTCCCTGACCTTCTTGCTCAGGTCGCTGCCATCGTCCGCAGAGGAGGTCTGGAAGCTGATTTTTTTGATGAGGTCGTCAAGCACGTCCTCGTCGAGATCCTCGACTGACTCCTGGAGGTCCTCGCGCACCTGGTCCCGGAACTCGTCATCGGTCCCAGGGGAGTGCCGCCCACTCCCGATCACGGCGTACTCCTCCGGCAACCGCCCGGCCGCCGCCAGTTGGTAGAGCCCAGGGAACAGCTTCCGCTTCGCCAGGTCCCCCGTCGCCCCGAAGAGGACGAGCACGTGCGGAGCCAGCTGCTGGGCGTTCGAGGAAGAGTCAGTCACAAGTGAGGTCGTACCCGCGAGTGCACGTGGCCACACAGCCGTCTCTCCACCCGAACAACGCAAACCCCACCCAACCCCGGTGGTTGAGGAGCGAGCGCAGCGAGCGTCTCGAACCACCGGGGCGACCAGCAAAGCCGGCCACAAGCAGCCGTGAGAGGCCGCCGATTTGGACTACCCCACACCCCTCCCGTAATGTTGTGTTCACCGACGCGGGGTGGAGCAGCTCGGTAGCTCGCTGGGCTCATAACCCAGAGGTCGCAGGTTCAAATCCTGCCCCCGCTACAACGCAAATCCGCGTCAGCAGATTTGGGCGTCAGCCCTCCAGGCTCATCTGGGGGGCTTTCTGCATTCCCGGACACCTCTCCGCAGAGGCCTGTTGACGCTGTTGCCCACGAAGATGCCACACCTGCGCCATGGCAGCGGGGTTCGGGCCGCCCGCACCATGGCAATCGATCTCTGACGAGCAGGAACCGATCCGGCTTCGATCCGCCGGACAGGTGCACCTCACCTTGATCAATCGTGTGATCCCCGGCCCGAGTACACCCGATCCGAGTGACTGGTGTGACCTGAGTGACGAAATGGGCGTTTTGACCAAGATGGGCTCGTGGAGCGCTTACGCTCCGTCTCGAACTCGGAGGACCCATCACGTGCGCAACATGACTGCTCGACCGGCCCGTTCACCTCACCCCCGCGGTATCACCTCGCGCGCAGCTGTAGGCCCGGGCGCGAGGGTGCCCCGGCGGCTCGACCCGTTGCCTGAGCCCGGGTGGCGCCAGTGGAGTGATGTCCTGGTCAACTCGCCCGAGGGGACACCGGTCCCGGTTGCGGTGGTCGTGCTCGGCCCCAGCGGGGTCCACGTGGTCACCCGCCAGGAGTCCAGCACCCGGGCAAGCTTTGCGCTGCGTACACGCGAGGCGGAGCTCGCTGCGGCCGCGGTCAGGGCAGCCCTTCCGGGCCGGTACCGGTCGGTTGTCTCGGCAGCGCTGATGATCGAGCCCGTCGACTCCGGGACCGAGGCGGGGCCGGAGAAGGGACCGGTTGGCGGGGCGACTGGGGGTCCGGCTGGGGACCTGGTCAGTGTCCTGGTCGGAGACCTGGGTGGGGACGGTGTCCTGGTGGGTGAGGTCATCGTCGCGACGGCGCCTGTCCTGGTTGAGGCGATGCGGTTCAGGCCGCGCGTGCTCTCTCGCTCGGAGGCGGGTGTGGTCGCCTCGGTGCTGGCAGGCGCGCTCGTCCCCCGGGTGGCAGAGCGTGAGCACCCTGGTCTGTGGGGCAGGTTCTCGCGCCGGGCCCGGTCCTCGTGGCGTCGCGCTGCCTGAGCGCACCCCTGTTGTCCCGCCGTCGCCAACGGCAGCGCCGGTGTCATTGACCCCTACTGCTCCACCCGGTCCCTGGTCCTCGCGATCTTGGTCCACGGGGTTCTGGTCCTCGGCCTCGGTGCCGTCGGCTCACTCTCGGTCCGCAGTTCGGCGGCGTGACTCCTTCGCAGGACATCCGGGTCGCGGCCACCGGTGTCCTGGTCCGACTGAACGTTCACGAGCTTCTGCCCAGTGTTTGCCACACAGTGCGCCAAGGCCAACGCTTGGAGCGGTGCACCCGGTAGAGGCCGCTGACTGAGCTCCCACGCCTCAGCCCGGATGGGGATACGTCCGGCTCAACCTTTCGCGGAAGCGACCGGATACGGCACCGCCACGCTCCCGGGGCTTTACTCCCCGCGCCGGTGACGTCCGGCTGCGGCGTACTGCGGGAGTTGCGGGAACCGGCACGGTGGCACCTACCGTGACCTAGGAAGGAGACCCGACCGTGAGTCCGTCACAGCCCCGCGAGAACGCAGCCAGCAGACACCTCTCCTACGTGCTGCGCCACAACTACACGATGGCCAACGGCCGCATCCGAGCAGCCCAGGGCCACAGCATCGAGGTGGACCTCGGCCTGGACCCGGCCACGCCGCCGCCGGCTTCGACGACGACGATCACGGGGGCGCCGCGGCGAGCTCCGACGTCCGTAGCGGTCTCGGCGTCGACTGAGAGGTGCACGTGCCGGCGCGGACCGGGTTTCAGGCCGGTACGTCGGATTCCTCGTAGCGCAGCTGGACTTGTGCCGTGGAACAAGCGCGTCCCTATCGCACCGAGTACTACACAGCCGAGCTCGTAGACCGCTACCGCGATGCCCTGGCAACCGGCAGCCACCACCCGGTCCTTCTGACCGGGCTCTTCGTCCTGGGCCTCCTCACGATCCACCCCTTCGACGACGGCAACGGCCGTGTCGTCCGCGCGCTCACCAATGCGCTGCTCGACGACACGGGGTACACGGTCGGCAAGTACGTCTCCCTCGAACAGCTCATCGCCGAGACCGCCGACAGCTACTACCAGGCACTGCTCGAGTCCACACGGGGTGGCACGAACGCACCAACGATCCGTGGCCATGGCTGACCTACTTCGTCGACGTCCTCTCTCGGGCCTACGAGCGGTTCGAGCAGGGCACCGCCGCGCAGCGCTCAACAGGCACGAAGCAGGACAGGGTCCGCGAGTACGTGACCCAACATGCGCCAGAGATCTTCAAGATCGCAGACATCCGAGTCGCCCTGCCCGGTGTCAGCGACCCCACCATCAGGCTCGCCCTGGACCAGCTCAAGCAGGACGGATCTGTCCGACCCGAAGGGACCGGAAGATCAGCTGCCTGGGTCAAGATCCGCCAACACCGGTAGTTGACCTCAGGCCACTGCCTGGCCACCGGTGAACCCGGCACCGAACCGCTTCGCCGAGCAGTGCGCCTCTTCGGACCTAGCCACGCGGACAGGGGCCGATCCGGGCTGAAAGTGCCCTGTTTAGCCGGCAGTGACCTACCTGGACGAGCCGACTCTCCTACCGGATTCCGCAGCAGGGGCCTCGAAGTGTCCCGACTAGACACACGAGCTCGGTCCGAGCGTCTCGCTTGGAATGTGCAGTGTCCCGCTCGACTGAAGAGTCCCGACAGGACACCGAGACACTCCACGCAGACTCCGCATCCGCAGGCGGCGAGTGGAAAGAGTGTCTCCCCGTCCAGGTGACCACACGGCCATCGGCTGCATAGCGGGACCGAACCGAAGGCCCGCTCAACTCAGGGCGAGACCGCCGACCGATCGGCATCGCTCCGCATCCGGTGACTTTTCTGCGGTCAGCAGCGCATCGCGGGTCCGCTCGGGTAGGCGCATCACGTCCTCGGCCGCGTCGAGGTCCTCGCGAAGGCCGACCAGTGAAAGGCCGGCGGGGATATACCCCGCCTCGCGGTGGCGGTGAGCAGACCCCGGACCGAACAGGGCAGGTCCGGGTCGGTCCGACGGATGAAGCAGGCAGGTCGTTCCCACCCCTTGGGCGTCGGGCACCATGACGGGACGCTTCGCGGTGAGGGCCTCCACCACCAGCACGTCCAGCTCAGCCGACGTCAGGTACGGCAGGTCTGCGACCAGGGTCAGTACCCATCCGTGGGGTGAGGCGAAGCGCGCTGCTTGTCGGACGAGGTCGACGGCGGCGTTGAGCCCGCCCGGCGCAGTCTCGGGGACCACCCGAGCGCCTGCCGCGGTTGCGATGTCGGCCAGCTCGAGGTCGGCGGTGACCACGAGTACCGAGCGCACCCAGTCACTGCCCAACGCTGTCCGTGCCGTCGTGTGCAGGAGCCTCTTGGCGACCAGGCGTCGTTCAGCGTCCGCCAGGCCGAGGCGCGACTTCGCATGCGACAGGGCCTTGGCTGGGATACAGGCGACGACCTCGGGCGGCATCGTTCACCGAGCCGCGGCAGGTGTCGCGGCGACTCTTGGGGCTTTGGTGGTGTCGACGTTGCGGACCGCGATGCCGCAGTAGGTGCGGTAGTTCTTGTTGATGCCGATGAGGACCGCGGTCCACGGCTCGAGCTGGCGGCAGGCGCGCAGGCCGCCCGCGTCGATACCGGGACGACCGGACACGGAACGCGCCAGGTCGACGGGCACCTCCAAGGCTTCGAGGTGATCAGCACCGATGAGCACATCCTCCCCGGCGACGTCGTAGGAGAGGTCCAGGAGCCTGGACGATGGCGATGGCGTGAGGGTCACGATGCAGCTCCTGCATGCATGGGGTTGGTGGCCGCCCGCCTGTAGGGCGCTTGATAGATCGTCGAACGTTCCCTGACTACCCGTCCGATGCCGGCGCCGATCTCGACGAGCTCCTCGACGGTCTTGGCCGAGCCGTGCTCGGAGCCCGCCATCCGGGAGATGGTCTCCTCCATGAGCGTGCCGCCGAGGTCGTTGGCGCCGGCGCTGAGCATGGCGCGGGTGCCGTCGATGCCGAGCTTGACCCAGGACGTCTGGATGTTGTCGATCCGTCCGTGCAGCAGGATCCGCGCCATCGCGTGAACAGCGAGGTTGTCGCGCAGGGTGGGACCGGGCCGGGCGACGCCGGCGAGATAGATCGGCGCCGAGTGGTGCACGAAGGGCAGCGGCACGAACTC
>JAOPYC010000033.1 GCA_025964795.1 Marmoricola sp. | reverse complement strand
GATCAAGAACACCACCAACCCGACGATGCACGAGGCCGGCTACAAGGTGAACGTGGTCACGGGCCAGGACACGGCGCAGGTCGACGGGCGGTTCCTGCCGGGGCACTAGGAGGAGTTCGTCTCCGTGCTCCGCGACCTCGCCGGTCCGGGCGTGGAGATCGAGTGTATCAGCAAGCAAGCCGGACTGGAGACTCCGTTCGACGGGGAGATGGCCGCGGCGATGACTGCGTCCCTCCTCGAGGAGGACCCGGACGCCCTGGTCGCGCCGTACCTGATGAGCGGCGGCACCGACGCGAAGTACTTCGCCGACCTCGGCCTCCGCTGCTTCGGGTTCGCGCCGCTCCGGCTCCCGGCCGACCTCGACTTCACCGCCCTGTTCCACGGCGTCGACGAGCGGGTCCCGGTGGACGCGCTCGAGTTCGGGGCGCGGGTCTTCGACCGGTTCCTGGGCAAGATCTGAAGCCCGTGGTCGAGCTGGCGAAACCCTAGATCAGGAAGGCGATCCGCTGACGGATGATCCGGCGGCGGAGCTGGACCCGGCGGGTGCCGTCGGGTCCCAGGCGCAGGCGGTCGAGCTCCCAGCCGCCCTGCTCGGCCAGCTCGACCAGCATCCGGGTCACGGCGTTGCGCGAGTGCTCGGGCGGGATCACCAGCCGGTCGAACTCGTACTCCACCCCGGGGCGGAGTGCGTGACGCTCCAGCTTGCGGGCCTTCGCAGACGTCATGGGGTCACCTCCAGGTCGGCGGACACGTCCTCGAGTGCCTGCACGATCTCGACCGGCAGCTCGCAGGCCTCGACACCGAGCGACTCGCGCAGCTGGGCAGCCGTGCGAGCGCCGAGGATGGGGGCCGTGACACCGGGGCGGTCGCGCACCCAGGCCAGGGCGACCTCGAGGAGCGACCAGCCCAGGCCGTCCGCGGCCCGGGCCACCGCCTCGACCACCCGCTGGGAGGGATCGGCGAGGTAGCGGCCCACGAAGCCGGAGAAGTGCGGCGAGGCGGCGCGGGAGTCGGCGGGGGTGCCGCCGCGGTACTTCCCGGTGAGCACGCCGCGACCCAGCGGCGACCAGGGCAGGATGCCGAGCCCCAGTGCCTGCGCGGCCGGGATCACCTCGGCCTCGACGGCCCGGTTGAGCAGGGAGTACTCGACCTGGTGCGACACCAGCGGTGCCCGGCCCGGCACGGCCCGCTGCCAGGTGGCCGCCTGGGCCGACTGCCAGCCGGAGTAGTTGCTGATCCCGGCGTACGACGCCCGGCCGGTGCTCACCGCGTAGTCCAGCGCCGACAGCGTCTCCTCGAGGGGGACGTCGTCGACCCAGACGTGCACCTGCCACAGGTCGACGTGGTCGACCGCGAGTCGCTTCAGGGAGGCGTCCAGCGTGCTGATCAGGTGGCCGCGCGAGGCGGTGGTGACCCGGTCGCGGCCCCGGCGGCTGATCCCGGCCTTGGTGGCCAGCACGACGTCGTCCCGGTCGCAGACGTCCCCGAGGAGCGAGCCGATCAACCGTTCGGAGTCGCCGTCGGTGTAGCCCGCCGCGGTGTCCACCAGGGTGCCGCCGGCCTCGACGAAGGCGATCAGCTGCTCGCGAGCCTCGTGCTCGTCGGTGTCGCGGCCCCAGGTCATCGTGCCCAGCCCCAAGCGCGACACGGTGAGGCCGCTGGAGCCGAGGGACCGCTGCTGCATGGTCAGACGCTATCCACCGTCGCCAGCGGACGCGCCCCCGGCTCGCCGTCGGGAGTCGGTCAGGTAATCGTCAGCCGGTCCTGCGTACGCTGTCGCCTGCCATGGACTACTTCGACGCCGTCATCCTGGGAATCGTGGAGGGGCTCACCGAGTTCCTGCCCGTCTCCAGCACCGGTCACCTCACGATCGCCGAGAAGGCGCTCGGACTGAAGATCAACGACCCCTCGATCACGGCGTACACCGCGGTGATCCAGATGGGTGCGATCGCCGCCGTGCTCCTCTACTTCTGGCGCGACATCTGGCGCATCGCGGCGGCCTGGTTCAAGGGCCTCGTCCAGCCGGAGTACCGCGGCCACTTCGACCACCGCTTCGGCTGGTACATCATCGTCGGGTCGATCCCGATCGGCATCGTCGGCTTCCTGGGCAAGGACGTGATCTCCGGGTCGCTGCGTTCGCTGTGGTGGGTCGGTGGCGCCTTGGTCGCGTGGAGCGCGGTGATGGTCTACGCCGAGCGCGTCGGCAGCCAGAAGCGGGGGGAGCGTGACCTCACCATGGCCGACAGCATCGTCGTCGGCCTGCTGCAGTGCGTCGCGCTGGTCCCGGGCGTCTCGCGCTCCGGGGCGACGATCTCCGCGGGGCTGCTGCGCGGCCTGGACCGTGTGACGGCCACCCGGCTCAGCTTCTTCCTGTCGATCCCGGCCCTGACCGCAGCGGGGCTCTACGAGCTCAAGGACGCCCTGCACAGCGACATCGGGGTCGGGCCCACCGTGGTCGGCACCCTGGTCAGCTTCGTGGTGGCGTACGCCGCGGTGGCCTGGCTGTTGAAGTTCGTCGGCAGCCACTCGATCACCTGGTTCGTGCCCTACCGGCTGGTGCTCGGCCTCGGGCTGCTCGCCCTGCTGGCGACCAACGTGATCAGCGCGACCTGACCTTCGTGGGCTCTAGAGCCACCCCGCGCGCTTGCTGATGACGTAGACGATCAGCGAGCTCACCAGCATCAAGCCCAAGGCCATCGGGTAGCCGTAGAGCCAGCTCAGCTCGGGCATGTGCTTGAAGTTCATGCCGTAGATGCTGCCCACCAGCGTGGGTGCCGCGATCAGCCCGACCGCGGCCGAGATCCGCCGCATGTCGTCGTTCTGCTGGATCGAGATCTGTGCGGTGTGCGCCTCGAAGGCCGTGGACAGCAGCGAGTCGAGGGTGTCGATGGTGTCGGCCACCCGGGCCAGGTGGTCGGCGACGTCGCGGAAGTAGGGCCCGGCGTCGCTGTGGATCCCGCGGACGGACCCGACCGTGAACCGGTTCATCGGCTCGCGCAGCGGCAGCACCGCCCGGCGCATCTCGGCGAGCTCGCGCTTGAGCACGTAGATGCGGGCGGAGTCGTTGGTGCGTTGGGTGGAGAACACCGACTGCTCGACCTCGTCCACGTCCTCCTGAAGCGAGCCGGCCACCTCCTCGTAGCGGTCCACGACCTGATCGCAGACGGCGTACACCACCGCGGAGGGGCCGTGGGCCAGCACGTTGGTCATCCCCTCGAGGCGGTGCCGGGCTTCGCTCAGCGCCCCGCCGGACCCGTGGCGGACGGTGATCACGAACTTGTGGCCGACGAAGATGCTGATCTCGCCGGTCTCGACGGCGTCCTCCTCGTCGACGTACCAGAGCGTCTTGAGCACGATGAACAGCGAGTCGTCGTAGCGCTCCACCTTGGGGCGCTGGTGGGCCATGATCGCGTCCTCGACCGCCAGCTCGTGCAGGCCGTAGAGGTCCGCGACGGCGTCCAGCTCGTCGCTGTCGGGATCGTGCAGGCCTACCCAGACGAAGTCGTCGGGATCGGTCGCCTTGGCCCGGACGCCGGCCAGGTCGTCGGTCTCCAGCCCGAGGTCGACCCTCTCGCCCTTGCGGTACAGCGCGTTGTCCACGATCACAGCTGCAGGCTAGGCGATGGAAGGCCCCGCTACGCTCCCGACATGGCAACCGTGATCCTGGCCCGCCACGGACGGACGGCAGCCAACGCCACCGGCGTCCTGGCCGGCCGCACCAAGGGCGTGCACCTCGACGACATCGGCATCGCGCAGGCCAAGGCCGCGGCCGAGCGGCTGACCGGCCTCGAGCTGGCGACCGTGGTGACCAGCCCGCTGGAGCGCTGCCGCGAGACCAGCCGGCTGCTGGCACCGGGGCTGCGCGCGGTCACCGACCGGCGGTTGCTCGAGTGCGACTACGGCGAGTGGACCGGCCAGGAGCTGAAGAAGCTGGCCAAGGAGAAGCTCTGGAGCACGGTGCAGGCGCAGCCCTCCGGGGTCCGGTTCCCGGGCGGGGAGTCGATGCCGGAGATGTCGGCCCGCGCTGTCGGCGCGATCCGGGGCCGCGACGCCGAGGTGGAGGCCGCGTCGGGCGACCACGCCGTCTGGCTCGCGGTCTCGCACGGCGACGTGATCAAGGCGATCCTCGCCGACGCGCTGGGGATGCACCTGGACGCCTTCCAGCGGATCATGGTCGACCCGGCCAGCCTGTCCGTCGTCCGCTACACCCCCCACCGCGCCTTCGTGGTGACGATGAACTCGCGCTCGGGATCGCTGGCCCATCTCGGCGCCAAGCCCAAGGGGCGCCGTCGTACCCGCTCCTCCGACGCCGCCGTCGGTGGGGGAGCCGGTCCCTCGGACACACCCGCTTCGGGCAACGCCTAGGCTTCGAGCCATGCCTGTCGTCCACCGCTTCGACCCGCCCGAGCGCTTCGTGCCCGGGACCGTCGGGGAGCCCGGGCAGCGCACCTTCTTCCTGCAGGCCCGCGCCGGGAACCAGGTCACCTCGGTCGCCCTGGAGAAGCAGCAGGTGCAGATCCTGGGGGAGCGCGTCGCCGAGCTGCTCGACGAGCTCATCTCCACCGACGAGTCGGAGACGACCGTCCCCGCGATGACGCCGGTGGCGATGATCGACAACGACCCGCTGGACCAGCCCATCGAGGAGGAGTTCCGCGCGGGCACGATCACCCTGTCGTGGGACGTCGAGGACGAGCGGGTCGTGATCGAGGTGTTCCCGGTCGTCGAGGTCGAGGTCGAGCTCCCGGTCGACGCCGCCGAGCAGGAGCTGATCGACCTGCCCATCGAGGAGCCCGAGCCCGAGGAGGTCCTGCTGGTGCGGATGACGGCCGCGATGGCGCGCTCGTTCGCCGCCCGGGCCGAGTCCGTGGTCGGGGCCGGACGGGCCCCATGCCCCTTCTGCGGCGGACCGATGGACCCCGAGGGCCACCTGTGTCCGCGCTCCAACGGCTACCGGCGCACGCGAAGCTGAGCCGCGTGCCGGCCCCCGACCTCGCCGACCTGCTCGAGGCCCAGCTGGTGATCCTCGGGCGGATCATGCCTGCCTCGAACCACACCTTCCTGACCCGGCTCGGCGACACCGAGGTGCAGTGCGTCTACAAGCCCAGCTCGGGCGAGCGCCCGCTGTGGGACTTCACCGACGGGACCCTCGCCGACCGGGAGTACGCCGCGTGGGTGGTCTCGGACCACCTGGGCTGGGACATCGTCCCGACCACGGTGCTGCGCGACGGCCCCGCCGGGCGGGGCATGGTGCAGGTGTGGATGGAGTCCGAGGAGACCCCTGACGGGCAGCTGGACCCGGTCGACGTCATCCCCGAGGGCCAGGTGCCGCCCGGCTTCCTGCACGTCATGGACGCGACCGGCGCCCGCGACGAGCCGGTCGTGCTCGTCCACGAGGACACCGAGCCGATGCGCCGGATGGCCGTCTTCGACATCATCACCAACAACACCGACCGCAAGGGCGGTCACGTGCTGCCGATGGTCGGCGGGCACCGCCACGGCGTCGACCACGGGGTCTGCTTCCACACCGAGGACAAGCTCCGCACGGTGCTCTGGGGATGGGCCGGGCAGCCGCTGTCCACCGTGGAGCTGGCCGGCGTGGAGTCCGTGCTGACCGGGCTGGACTCCGACCTGCGCGAGTCGCTGGAGGACCTGCTCACGGTGTGGGAGGTGGACGCGATCGCCCGGCGCTGCGAGAGACTGCTGCGGGTGGGCTCCTTCCCGGTGCCCCGAGGTGGGTGGCCGTCCATCCCGTGGCCGCCCTTCTGAGGGTGGCCGTTAGGCTCGGCCCATGCGTGCGTGGAGCTCACCCGGGACGACTGCCCTGCCCGGAGGCGTTCGCGGTCCCGCCGTACGCATCTTCGACAGCTCGAGCGAGTCCCTGCTCGACGTGACCCCGCTCGACGGCCCGGCCCGGATGTACGTCTGCGGCATCACGCCCTACGACGCCACGCACATGGGCCACGCCGCCACCTACGTCGCCTTCGACCTGCTCAACCGCGCCTGGCGCTCGGCCGGCCACGACGTGCACTACGTGCAGAACGTCACCGACGTCGACGACCCGCTGCTGGAGCGGGCCAACGCCAACGGCGAGGACTGGGTCGGGCTCGCCGAGCGCGAGACCGAGCTGTTCCGCACCGACATGCAGGCGCTGCGCGTGCTCCCTCCCGACGCGTACGTCGGCGCCGTCGAGGCGATCCCGCTGGTCCTCGACATGGTGCAGCAGCTCCAGGCCGCCGGTGCGACGTACGACGTGGACGGTGACCTCTACTTCTCGGTGACCCACGACCCGGCCTTCGGCGAGGTCTCCCGCTGGAGCCGAGAGCAGATGCTCCGCGTCTTCGCCGACCGCGGGGGAGACCCGGAGCGGCCCGGCAAGAAGGACCCCCTCGACTGCCTGCTCTGGCAGGCCGAGCGTCCCGGCGAGCCCGCCTGGGACTCGCCGCTGGGACGCGGCCGCCCCGGCTGGCACATCGAGTGCTCGGCGATCGCCCGCGACAACCTGGGCGCCACGATCGACGTCCAGGGCGGCGGCAGCGACCTGGTCTTCCCGCACCACGAGATGAGCGCCTCCGAGGCGCAGGTCGCGGACCCGGACCAGCGCTTCGCCCGGGCCTACGTCCACGCCGGGATGGTCGGGCTCGACGGCGAGAAGATGTCGAAGTCCAAGGGCAACCTGGTGCTCGTCTCGACGCTGCGCGAGAGCGGCCTGGACCCGATGGTGATCCGGCTGGTGCTGCTCGGCCACCACTACCGCAGCGACTGGCAGTGGGAGGAGTCCGACGTCTCCGCCGCCGGCGCCCGCCTCGACAAGTGGCGCAGCGCCGTCGCCAAGCCCGCCGGCGCCCCCACCGAGCACCTGGTCACCGACGTCCTCACCGCCCTGGCCACCGACCTCGACGCCCCCTTCGCCCTGCGGCTGATCGACCACTGGGCCAACACCACCGACTTCGGCGACGCCTCAGAGCCGGGTGCCGGTGACGTCGTCCGGGCCCTGGTCGAGGCTGCGCTGGGCGTTCGGCTGTAGGTCTGCGCTGTTTCACCCGCCGAGGCGTCGCATCTTGCGCTGATTCACCCGCTGAGGCGTCGCATCTTGCGCTGATTCAACCGGTGATCGGGTCCTTTCTTACTCTTCCGGCGGGTTGCGCCTCTTGAGGTAGCGCTCGAATTCCTTGGCGATCGCCTCACCGCTCGCCTCCGGGAGCTCCGCGGTGTCCTGGCTCTCCTCGAGGTTGCGGACGTACTCCGCGACGTCCTCGTCCTCCTCGGCCAGCTCGGCGACGCCGCGCTCCCAGGCGCGGGCGTCCTCGGGCAGGTCGCCCAGCGGGATGCTGGTCTCGAGGAGGTCCTCGACCTGGCCGAGCAGGGCCAGGGTCGCCTTGGGGCACGGCGGCTGTGGCAGGTAGTGGGGGACGGCCGCCCAGAAGGAGACCGCGGGGATGTCCAGCTGGCCGCAGGCGTCCTGGAGCACGCCGATGATGCCGGTCGGGCCCTCGTAGGTCGCCGGCTCGAGCTTGAGGCGGTCCTCCAGGTCGAGCTCGGTCGCGGTGCCACTGACCTGGATGGGCCGGGTGTGCGGTGTCTCGGCGAGGAGCGCCCCGAGGGTGACGACCAGCTCCACGCCCAGGTCATCGGCGCAGGCGAGCACCTCGGCGCAGAACTGACGCCACTTCATGTTGGGCTCGATGCCCCGCAGGAGCACGACGTCGCGCTGGGCCGCCGGGGGCCGGGCCACGTAGACCTGGGTCGAGGGCCAGGTGATGCGGCGCATCCCCTCGTCCGTCGTACCGATCATCGGGCGGTTGACCTGGTAGTCGTAGAACTCCTCGGGATCGACCACCGCGACCACCTCCGCACCCCAGACCTCGATGAGGTGGTCCACCACCCCCGTGGCGGCGTTGGCCGCGTCGTTCCAGCCCTCGAAGGCCGCCACCATCACCGGGTTGACGAGCTCCGGCACGTCGTCGATCTCGATCACAGGCCAACACTAGGACGTCCGGCCCAGTGGCAGCGGCGCCCACCATGCGAAAATGGTCCGTCCCGGGTGGGTCCGCTGCCTAGGCTTGAGGTTCCTCGACGCACCGGAGAGCACATTCTGTGAGCACCACCAGCAACGAAGCCGGACGCCCCTCACAGGTGCGCCCGGACGCCACCGAGGCGCTGACCACGCTGCTGCGCGAGCGCATCCTGGTGATCGACGGCGCCATGGGCACGATGATCCAGGGTCACGGCCTCGACGAGTCCGGCTACCGGGGTGAGCGGTTCGCCGACTGGGAGAGCGACGTACGCGGCAACAGTGACCTGCTCAGCCTCACCCAGCCCGACATCATCCGCTCGATCCACGTGGAGTACCTCGAGTCCGGTGCCGACGTCGTCGCCACCAACACCTTCAACGCCCAGCGGATCTCGCAGGCCGACTACGGCATGGAGGCACTCGCCTACGAGCTCAACTACGAGTCCGCGAAGCTGGCCCGCGAGGCCGCTGACAAGGTCACCGAGGCCGACCCGTCGCGTCCACGCTACGTCGCCGGGGGACTGGGCCCGACCAACCGGACCGCGTCGATCTCTCCGGACGTGAACGACCCCGGCTTCCGCAACACCAGCTTCGAGCTGCTCGTCGAGGCGTACGCCGAGCAGGCCGCCGGCCTGGTCGACGGGGGCGCGGACCTGCTGCTCGTCGAGACGATCTTCGACACCCTCAACGCCAAGGCCGCGATCTTCGCCCTGGAGACGCTGTTCGAGGAGCGCGGGCGCCGCTGGCCGGTGATCGTGTCCGGCACGATCACCGACGCGTCGGGTCGCACCCTGTCCGGGCAGGTGACCGAGGCGTTCTGGAACTCGGTGCGGCACGCCCGGCCACTGGCCGTCGGCCTGAACTGCGCGCTCGGCGCCGCCGAGATCCGCCCCTACCTGGCCGAGCTCTCCCGCGTCGCCGACTGCTTCGTCTCCTGCTATCCCAACGCCGGGCTGCCGAACGCGTTCGGGGAGTACGACGAGACCCCCGACCAGATGTCCGCCATCCTGCAGGAGTTCACCGGCGCCGGCCTGGTCAACCTCGTCGGCGGCTGCTGCGGCACCACCCCGGCGCACATCGCGCGCATCGCCGCCGTCGTCGACGGTGCCGCGCCGCGTGAGCCGGCCCACCTGGAGCCGGCCATGCGCCTGTCCGGCCTCGAGGCCCTCACCATCGACGCCGACTCCCTGTTCGTGAACATCGGCGAACGCACCAACATCACCGGATCGGCGAAGTTCCGCAACCTGATCAAGGCCGGCGACTACGACGCGGCCCTCGCCGTGGCCGGTCAGCAGGTCGAGGCCGGTGCGCAGGTCATCGACATCAACATGGACGAGGGGATGATCGACGGCGTCGCGGCGATGGACCGCTTCACCAAGCTGATCGCCGGTGAGCCCGACATCAGCCGCGTCCCCGTGATGGTCGACTCCTCCAAGTGGGAGGTCATCGAGGCCGGCCTGCGCGGCGTGCAGGGCAAGGCGATCGTCAACTCGATCTCCATGAAGGAGGGCGAGGACAAGTTCCGCGAGCACGCCCGCCTGTGCCGCAAGTACGGCGCCGCCGCCGTGGTGATGGCCTTCGACGAGGACGGCCAGGCCGACAACCTCGAGCGCCGCAAGCAGATCTGCGAGCGGGCCTACCGGATCCTCGTCGACGAGGTCGGGTTCCCGTCCGAGGACATCATCTTCGACCCCAACTGCTTCGCCCTGGCGACCGGCATCGAGGAGCACGCCAACTACGGCGTCGACTTCATCGAGGCCACCCGCTGGATCAAGCAGAACCTCCCCGGTGCCCTCGTCTCGGGCGGCATCTCCAACGTCTCGTTCTCGTTCCGGGGCAACAACCCGGTGCGCGAGGCGATCCACTCGGTCTTCCTGTTCCACGCCATCCAGGCCGGCCTCGACATGGGCATCGTCAACGCCGGCGCCCTCGTGGTCTACGACGAGATCGAGCCCGAGCTGCGCGAGCGGATCGAGGACGTCGTGCTCAACCGGCGGCCCGACGCCGCCGAGCGGCTGCTCGAGATCGCCGAGGCCCACCGCGGCTCCGGCGAGCAGCAGGAGGCGGCCGTGCTCGAGTGGCGCTCGCTGCCCATCGGGGAGCGGATCACCCACGCCCTCGTCAAGGGCCTCGACGCCCACGTCGAGGACGACACCGAGGAGCTGCGCGCCGAGATCGAGGCCCGCGGCGGCCGGCCGATCGAGGTCATCGAGGGCCCGCTGATGGACGGCATGAACGTCGTGGGCGACCTGTTCGGCTCCGGCAAGATGTTCCTGCCCCAGGTGGTGAAGTCGGCGCGGGTGATGAAGAAGGCCGTGGCCTACCTGATCCCGTACATCGAGCAGGAGAAGCTCGACAACCCGCAGTACGCCACCGCCAAGGACACCAACGGCACCATCGTGATGGCCACGGTGAAGGGCGACGTCCACGACATCGGCAAGAACATCGTCGGCGTGGTGCTGCAGTGCAACAACTACGAGGTGATCGACCTCGGCGTGATGGTCCCGGCGCAGAAGATCCTCGACACGGCCAAGGAGGTCGAGGCCGACCTGATCGGCCTATCGGGGCTGATCACCCCGTCGCTCGACGAGATGGTCCACTTCGCCAGCGAGATGGAGCGCCAGGGCTTCGACATCCCGCTGTTGATCGGCGGGGCCACCACCTCGCGCGCACACACGGCGGTGAAGGTGACCCCGAAGTACAAGGGGCCCGTGATCTGGGTCAAGGACGCCTCCCGCTCGGTCCCGGTGGCCGCCGCGCTGCTCTCGCCCGACCAGCGCGGGAAGCTGCTGGCCGACACGGAGGCCGACTACACCTCGTTGCGCGAGCGGCACGCCGCCAAGAACGACCGCAAGCTGCTGTCGATCGCGGACGCCCGGGCCAACCGGACGCCGATCGACTGGTCGTCGTACACCCCCCCGGTGCCGGCGATGGTCACCTCGGAGGCCGGCTCCCACGTCCGGCTCTTCGAGGACTACGACCTCGCCGAGCTCCGCGAGTACATCGACTGGCAGCCGTTCTTCAACGCCTGGGAGATGAAGGGCAAATTCCCCGACATCTTGAACAACCCGGCGTCCGGCGAGACCGCGCGCAAGCTCTACGAAGACGCGCAGTCGATGCTGGACACGATGATCAAGGAGAAGTGGGTCACCGCCAACGGCGTCCTCGGCTTCTTCCCGGCCAGCGCGGTCGGCGACGACATCGAGGTCTACACCGACGAGTCGCGGTCCGAGGTGCTCACCACGTTGTTCAACCTGCGCCAGCAGGGCGAGCACCGCGAGGGCATCCCCAACCGGTCGCTGGGCGACTTCGTGGCGCCGAAGGAGACCGGCCTGATGGACCACGTCGTGGCGTTCGCCGTCACCGCGGGACTGGGTGGCCAGGGCAAGATCAAGCAGTTCAAGGACGACCTCGACGACTACAGCGCGATCCTGCTCGAGTCGCTCAGCGACCGGCTGGCCGAGGCCTTCGCCGAG
>JAOPYC010000199.1 GCA_025964795.1 Marmoricola sp. | reverse complement strand
CTCGTTCATCTACGTCCCGCCGGGCGTCCACGTGGACATCCCGCTGCAGGCCTACTTCCGGATCAACACCGAGAACATGGGCCAGTTCGAGCGCACCCTGATCATCGCCGACGAGGACTCCTACGTGCACTACGTCGAGGGCTGCACGGCGCCGATCTACTCCAGCGACTCGCTGCACTCGGCCGTGGTGGAGATCGTCGTGAAGAAGGGCGCCCGCGTCCGCTACACGACCATCCAGAACTGGTCGAACAACGTCTACAACCTCGTCACCAAGCGCGCGACCTGCGAGGCCGGCGCCACGATGGAGTGGGTCGACGGCAACATCGGCTCCAAGGTGACGATGAAGTACCCCGCCGTCTACCTGATGGGCGAGCACGCCAAGGGCGAGACCCTGTCGATCGCGTTCGCGGGCGAGGGCCAGCACCAGGACGCGGGCGCCAAGATGGTGCACGCGGCGCCGAACACGTCGAGCTCGATCCTGTCCAAGTCGGTGGCCCGTGGTGGTGGCCGTACGTCGTACCGCGGGCTGATCCAGATCAACGAGGGCGCGCACGGCTCCAAGAGCAACGTGCTCTGCGACGCCCTGCTGGTCGACCAGATCAGCCGCTCCGACACCTATCCCTACGTCGACATCCGCGAGGACGACGTCTCGATGGGTCACGAGGCCAGCGTCTCCAAGGTCTCCGACGACCAGCTGTTCTACCTGATGTCGCGCGGCATGGAGCAGGACGAGGCGATGGCGATGATCGTGCGCGGCTTCATCGAGCCGATCGCCAAGGAGCTCCCGATGGAGTACGCCCTCGAGCTCAACCGCCTCATCGAGCTGCAGATGGAAGGCGCTGTGGGCTGAGCCCACCCCCGCCGCTCGACCTGAACGTGAACCCAGAAAGCTGACTGTGACCATTACTGATTCTGTGCGCGACACGCTCGAGATGCCCGCCGAGAGGGTGCTCAGCCACCTGCACCCGGAGGGGTCGTTCGACCTCGCCGACCACGTCGTCCCCACCGGCCGCGAGGAGGTGTGGCGGTTCACCCCGCTGCGCCGGCTGCGCGGCATCCAGGACGACGCCCCGCTCGACGGGCACTCGTTCGACATCGAGGTGCACGCCCCCGCCGGCGTGACCGCCGGTCCCGTAGGCCTGGACCACGAGTCCCGGGGCACCTCGGGCCTGGTCCCGCCGGACCGCGTCAGCGCGCGGGCCTGGGCCGCCGCCGACTCCGTCTTCCTGGTGGACGTCCCCACCGAGCACGTCGGTGACGAGGCCACCACGGTGACCCTCACCGGCACCGGCAACGAGGTCGCCTCCGCAGGCCACCTCGTCGTCCGGGCCGGGGCGTTCTCGAAGTCCACCGTGGTGCTCCGCTTCCAGGGGCTGGCCACGCTCGTCGAGAACGTCGAGATCGTCGTCGGCGACGGGGCCGAGCTCACCGTCGTCACCGTCCAGGACTGGGCCGACGCGGCCGTGCACCACAGCACCCAGCACGCCAAGGTCGGTCGCGACGCGACCCTGCGCCACGTCGCCGTCTCCATCGGTGGCGACGTGGTCCGCCACGACGCCACGGCGGAGTACGCCGGCCCCGGTGGCTCGGTGGAGATGCTCGGCATGTACTTCGCCGACGAGGGCCAGCACATCGAGCACCGCCTCTTCGTGGACCACAACCAGCCCAAGACCAGCAGCAACGTCAACTACAAGGGCGCGCTGCAGGGCGAGGGCGCGCACACGGTGTGGATCGGGAACGTGCTGATCCGCAAGATCGCCGAGGGCATCGAGACCTACGAGGAGAACCGCAACCTGGTGCTCACCGACGGGTGCCAGGCCGACTCCGTGCCGAACCTCGAGATCGAGACCGGCGAGATCCTGGGAGCCGGGCACGCCTCGGCCACCGGCCGCTTCGACGACAACCAGCTGTTCTACCTGCGCTCGCGCGGCATCGAGGAGTCCGAGGCCCGCCGCCTGGTGGTGCACGGGTTCTTCATCGACCTGATCCGCAGGATCGGGGTGCCCGAGCTCGAGGAGCAACTGGTCCTCACCGTGGAGAAGGAGCTGGAGAAGAACGTCTCGAAGGTCCAGTTCGGATGACCTTCCAGCGCGCCTGCTCGCTCGCCGAGCTGACCGACAACGCGCCGCTGCGCGTGGAGGTCGACGGCCTCGACGTCGCGATGGTGCGGCACGAGGACGAGATCTTCGCCATCGAGGACGAGTGCAGCCACGCGGCCGTCGCTCTCTCCGAGGGCGACGTGGACGACTGCACCATCGAGTGCTGGATGCACGGGTCGCGGTTCGACCTCCGCACCGGCAAGCCCACCGGCCCACCGGCCACCGCGCCGGTCCCGGTCTTCCCCGTGCAGGTCGACGGGGACGACGTACTCATCGACATCGAGAGCCCCCTCGCGGGCTGACCAAGACGTAACGATCAAGGAGCATCACATGGCAACGCTGGAGATCAAGGACCTGCACGTCTCGGTCGAGACCGAGGACGGCCCCAAGGAGATCCTCAAGGGGGTCGACCTGACCATCAAGGGCGGCCAGACGCACGCGATCATGGGCCCCAACGGCTCCGGGAAGTCGACGCTGGCCTACTCGATCGCCGGTCACCCGAAGTACACCGTCACCCAGGGCTCGGTCACGCTGGACGGCGTCGACGTGCTCGCGATGAGCGTCGACGAGCGCGCCCGTGCCGGCCTGTTCCTCGCGATGCAGTACCCCGTCGAGGTCCCCGGCGTCTCGGTGTCGAACTTCCTGCGCACCGCCAAGACCGCGATCAGCGGCGAGGCCCCCAAGCTGCGGCACTGGGTCAAGGACGTCAACGCCGCGATGGACCGGGTCAGCATGGACAAGGCCTTCGCCACCCGCAACGTCAACGAGGGCTTCTCCGGTGGTGAGAAGAAGCGTCACGAGATCGTCCAGCTCGAGCTGCTCGACCCCAAGGTCGCGGTGCTCGACGAGACCGACTCCGGTCTGGACATCGACGCGCTGAAGATCGTCTCCGAGGGCGTGAACCGGTTCAAGGAGAACGGCGACAAGGGCGTCCTGCTGATCACGCACTACACCCGCATCCTGCGCTACATCACCCCCGACTTCGTGCACGTCTTCGTCGACGGCCGGATGGTCGAGGAGGGTGGCCCTGAGCTCGCGGACCAGCTCGAGGCCGAGGGCTACGACAAGTACGTGAAGGCTGCGATCTGACCATGTCCTCGATGTCCTCGATGTCGTCCACCGCGCTGGCCGGGCTGCTCCCCGGGCTCGAGATCATCCGCAAGGACTTCCCGATCCTGGAGCGTCGGCTCAGCGGCGACCTGCCGCTGGTCTACCTCGACAGCGCCAACACCTCGCAGAAGCCGCAGTGCGTGATCGACTCGATGGTCGACCACCTCGAGCGGCACAACGCCAACGTGGCGCGGGCGATGCACCAGCTCGGCGCGGAGTCCTCGGGTGCCTTCGAGGACGCCCGCGACAAGGTCGCGGCGTTCCTGAACGCCCCCTCGCGCGACGAGGTCATCTTCACCAAGAACGCCACCGAGGCGCTCAACCTGGTCGCCAACACGATGGCGTGGGCGGGACCGCTCGAGGTGAAGGCCGGCGACCGCGTGGTGATCACCGAGATGGAGCACCACTCCAACATCGTGCCCTGGCAGCTGCTCACCGAGCGCAAGGGTGCCGAGCTGCGCTGGTTCGGGCTGACCGACGACGGGCAGCTCGACCTGTCGGACATCGACGAGCTGATCACCCCGCGGACCAAGGTCGTCGCGCTCACCTGGGTCTCCAACATGCTCGGCACGATCAACCCGATCGCCGAGATCGCCCGTCGCGCCCACGAGGTCGGTGCGGTCGTGGTGGTCGACGCGTCCCAGGCCGCCCCCCAGCTGCCGATCGACGTGCAGGCCGTGGACGCCGACTTCCTCGCGTTCACCGGCCACAAGGTCACCGGCCCGACCGGGATCGGGGTGCTCTGGGGCAAGGGCGAGCTGCTCGGCCAGCTGCCCCCGTTCATGGGCGGCGGCGAGATGATCGAGACCGTGACGATGGAGCGGTCGACGTACGCCGGCATCCCGCACCGCTTCGAGGCGGGCACCCCGCCGATCGTCGAGGCGGTGGGCCTGGGCTTCGCCGTCGACTACCTCACCGAGATCGGGCTGGACAACATCCACCGGCACGAGCAGGCGATCACCGGCTACCTGCTGGACGGCCTGGCCACCGTCCCCGGTGTCTCCGTCATGGGTCCGCTGGACCCGACGATGCGCGGGGGAGCGGTGTCCTTCGAGATCGCGGGTGTGCACCCGCACGACGTGGCCCAGACGCTCGACGCCCGCGGCATCGCCGTACGGGCCGGGCACCACTGCGCCAAGCCCGCCCACAAGCGGTTCGGCGTGCAGAGCTCGACCCGTGCGTCGTCGTACCTCTACACGACCCCGGCGGAGATCGACGCCCTGATCGAGGGAATCAACTACACCAAGAACTACTTCAAGGTCGTGTGATGGATCTCGACAGCCTCTACCAGGAGATCATCCTCGACCACTACCGCAGCCCGCACCACGCGGGGCTGCGGGAGCCGTTCGAGGCCGAGGTGCACCACGTCAACCCGACCTGCGGTGACGAGGTGACGCTGCGCGTCCACCTCGAGGGCGAGCCCGGCGCGGAGACCGTCACCGACGTGTCCTACGACGCCGAGGGCTGCTCGATCAGCCAGGCCGCCGCGTCCGTGATGGCCGACCTGGTCATCGGACAGCCGGTCCAGAAGGCCCTGGCCACGCACGAGGCGTTCGTGGAGCTGATGCACGGACGTGGCAAGGTCGAGCCCGACGAGGAGGTGCTCGAGGACGGCATCGCGTTCGCGGGTGTCGCCAAGTTCCCTGCACGCATCAAGTGCGCCCTGCTTTCATGGATGGCGTTCAAGGACGCCACCGCACAAGCTTCCACCGTCGGTTGAGCCCGTCGAGACACAGGAGAACCCCATGACCGAGACCCAGCACATCCACGACGACCTGCCCGACGTCCCCGAGGCGACCGGCTCGGCGACCGGCACGGCCACCGCCAACCAGGACGACGTCTACGAGGCGATGAAGGACGTCGTCGACCCCGAGCTCGGGATCAACGTCGTCGACCTCGGCCTGGTCTACGACGTGCACCTGGACGACCACTCCAACGTGGTGCTGGACATGACGCTGACCTCCGCGGCCTGCCCGCTGACCGACGTGATCCAGGACCAGACCAACTCGGCCCTCGAGGGCATCGTCGGCGACGTCACCATCAAATGTGTGTGGATGCCGCCGTGGGGTCCCGACAAGATCACCCCGGACGGTCGCGAGCAGCTCCGCGCCCTCGGCTTCAACGTCTGATCGCAGCGGCGTGGACGAGTTCAGCGTCGACTTCAGCCTCGACCTCTCGGAGCTCCTCGAGGGGATCCAGCAGGGACTGTTCGAGCTCGTCGACCACGCGCACCGCGCCGGACTCGACACCACCTCGGTGACGGCGCCGGACTGGACCGTCCGGCAGCTGCTGGCCCACCAGGGGATGGTCCACCGCTGGGCCGACGCGCTCGTGCGCGGTGGGCGCAAGGTCGACTCCGCCGCGTTCGAGGCGGAGGGCCTGGCGGCCGCCGACCCCGTCGAGTGGGTCCGCGAGGGCGGCCTGCGGCTGATCGACACCCTTCACGACGCCCCCGACGACCTCCAGGCTCCCGTGTTCCTCAACGACCCGCCGGCATCACCGAAGCTGTTCTGGGCCCGACGGCAGTGCCACGAGACCACCATCCACGCGGTCGACGCCCTCTCGGCCTCCCTGGGACGCTTCCCGACGGCCGTGGACACGGTCTGGATCACGCGGGAGGTGGCCGTCGACGGGATCGACGAGCTGCTCGCCGGCTTCCTGACCCGGCCCGCGAACAAGCTGCACACCGCGTCGCCCACCACGGTCTCCGTGCGGCCCACCGACATGGACGACAGCTGGCGGGTGCACCTCGGCGAGGAGCCGGCTGTGGTGGAGCGCGGGACGGTGGACCAGCACCCGCTGAGGTTCTGGAAGCGGGAGCACACCGACGTGGTCCTCGAGGCGACCTCGGTGACGCTCTACCTGGCGCTGTGGAACCGCAGCGACGAGGTCACCGCCGACGGGTTCGGCTTCTGGCGCGAGAACGCCAACGTCACCTGGGCCTGAGGTGACCGAGGTCCTGGTGCCCGTCACCCGGCTCGTGCGATGGGTCCAGAACTTCACCTCCCGTCACGGCGAGACGACTCTCGTCGGGCGCCAGGACGGCCTCGGCGGACGGGCTGCCGACGGCTCGTCGTTCGCCGCGCACCTGCCCTTCGGTGGTGCCTACGACGGCCCGGCGGACCTCGACTCGTTCGCGGAAGCCTGTGCGCCCCCGGTCGACTGGGGGATCCTGCTGGTCCGCAAGGGCGGCTTCGCGGTGGCACGGCTGCACGGCGAGGCCACCGTGGACTCGAAGACCGGCCAGCGGCACGTGCAGGGACGGACCAAGGCCGGCGGCCAGAGCCAGCAGCGGTTCGCCCGCCGCCGGGACAACCAGGCACGACAGGCCTACGAGGCAGCCTCGGAGCACGCGGCCCGGATCCTGGCCGGCGCCCGGATCGTCGTCGTCGGGGGTGACCACGTCGCCGTGGAGGCGGTGCTCTCCGACCGGAGGCTCGCCGACCTGGTCGTCGTACCCCCGTTCCTGGCGGTGCCCGACCCGCGCCGTGCGGTGCTCGTCCAGGCGGTCCTGGACGCGGGCTCGGTGCGGGTCGAGGTGACTAACGCGTGACCGGGGCGCGCACGACGACGTGCTGCACCGGGACGTCGTACTTCTCGCGGGCGTCGGCGACCACCCCGTGGCGCAGCCACGTGGAGCGTTCCTCGGGCTGGGTCGAGATCACCACGTGGTCCGGGCCGAACTCGCGCATCGCCTTGTCCAGGGCGACCAGCGGCCGGTAGTCACCGAGCCCTCCCTCGACGGTCAGCCCCCGCGAGCGCAGGTCCGACAGCGTCCGGTCGAGCCGCTCCTGGGCCGCCTGCGCGGTCGCCTGCCAGACGAACGCGGCGCCCTCCCGGTCGGCCTGGCCGGTGTCGACCGGGTTGGCGGGCACCACCACGAAGTACGTCGCCTCCTGGCTGCCCTCGATGCCTTCCAGGGCGTCGTGCAGCTCGGTCTCAGCCATCGTCTGGTTGGCGAGCACGACGATCCGTGCGGCGGCCGACCCGCCGCTGTCGGCCTCGAGCTCCTCGGGGCTCACCGAGCCGCCACGCCAGCGGGTGACGGCGTACAGCGCCAGCACCACGCCCCACGACAGCAGGCTCAGCAGCAGCTGTGAGCGGGTGGCGCTCTTGAAGGCCATCTGCACCAGCACCGCGACGATGCCCACCGCCGCCAGGATGGTCAGCCCGGGGAAGAGCCACATCCTGACCTTCAGGTCCTCCTCCGGCGTACGCCGGCGCAGGACGAACTGCGAGATCGCGATCAGCAGGTAGACGAACAGGATCACCGCACCCGAGGAGTTGAGCAGGAAGGTGAACACCGTGTCGGGGGAAACGTACGCCGCGATGACGCTGAGGAACCCGACCACGGTCGAGGCCAGGATCGCCCAGACGGGGACGCCGCGGCCGTTGACCGTGATCAGCCGCATCGGGGCCTCCTGGCGGGCGGCCAGCACGAACAGCATCCGCGAGGCGGTGTAGAGCCCGGAGTTGAGGCAGGACAGCACCGCGGTCAGCACGATGGCGTTCATCAGGTCGTCGGCGTAGGGGATGCCCATCTCCTGGAAGGCCGCGACGTACGGCGAGGCCCCGAGCTTGCTGTCGTTCCACGGGACGATGCAGACCAGCAGGAAGATCGAGCCGACGTAGAACGTCCCGACCCGGAAGATGACCGACTGGGTGGCCTTGGCGATGGCCTTCTCCGGGTCGTGCGACTCGGCGGCCGCGACCGTGGCGATCTCGGCGCCCACCATCGAGAACACGACCACGACGATGCTGGAGAAGATCGCGCCCACCCCGTTGGGCAGGAAGCCGCCGTGGCTGGTCAGGTTGCTGACGTCGAAGTCGTGGTCGGGCCACAGTCCGAGCACGAAGAGCACGCCGAGGACGAGGAACGCGATGATCGCGAAGACCTTGATGCCGGCGAACCAGTACTCGAACTCGCCGTAGGAGCCGACCGAGAACAGGTTGGTGGCGGTCATCAGCACCATCAGGCCCAGTGAGAGGGTCCACAACGGCGCGTCGATCCAGACGCGGAGGATCTGTGCTCCCGCAACCGCCTCGAACCCGACGACGATCACCCAGAAGTACCAGTAGAGCCAGGCCACCGAGAAGCCGGCCCAGCCGCCGAGGGCGCGACGCGAGTAGTCGGCGAACGAGCCCGTCGACGGGTTGGCGGTGGCCATCTCGCCCAGCATCCGCATCACCAGGATGATCAGCACGCCGGTGATCAGGTAGCTGAGGAAGGCCGCCGGGCCGGTCTCGTTCATCACCACGCCGGAGCCGACGAACAGGCCGGCGCCGATCACGCCGCCGATCGCGATCATCGTCAGGTGGCGCTGCTTGAGACCCTTCTGGAGCTGGGCCGGGGGCTCGGTGCTCGTGGTCATGTGAATCCTCGTACCCCCGGGGCCAGCCCGCCTAACCGACGGGGCGCTCGCCCTCTGTCAGGATGGGCCCATGTGGGAGCCGGACCCCTCGTGGCACCGGCTGCACGGTGCAGGTGGTCCCGCGACCCACGGCGTCTGGCTCGCCGAGGCCGACGGACGGCGCTGGGTGGTCAAGCGCCTCGAGGCCCCGCAGGAGCGGACCCGAGCTCGCACCGATCCCGGCTACGCCGGCTACTGGCGCCGCGAGGCCGAGATCGCCCGCGACCCGGCCGTCGTCGACGGGCCCGGCCTGGTGCCACCCGAGTTCGGCGAGCTCGAGGAGGACGACCAGGGAGTCACCGTGCGCAGCCTCGAACTGGTGGACGAGCCGCCCACCGGGTTGTTCGTGGCCCGCGGGCTCGGCCGGTTCGCGGGAGCCGCGCACCGCACACCGGCGTGGGCCTCCCGCGACCTGCTCGCCGACCGGCTGGCGATGGCCGAGGGGCGCGGCGGGTGGCGCACGCTGGCCCGCACCACGCTGGCCGATGTCGCCGACAGCCTGTGGCGGCGGCGGGGCCACTGGGTCGACCGGTGTGCCGCGGGTCCGCAGGGACGGCTGCACGGCGACGCCGTACCCGCCAACTTCCTCGCCCGGCGTGGCGAGGACGTGGTCGCGGTCGACTGGCAGTGCTTCGGCGTCGGGCCGGTGGGCTCGGACGTGGGGTACTACGCGCTCTCGGTCCGCGAGGAGTTCGACGTGCTGGTCGACGCCTTCCTGGACGGCGTCGGCCCGGAGGCCGACCGCGAGGCGATCCGGCTGGCCGCGCAGGTGACCGCCGTCTACACGGTGCTCAGCCGGGCGGAGTGGGCGCTCGCGCAGGCGGCGAAGGGCGAGGGCGCCCTCGCCGGCAAGTTCCGGCACCCGGCGGTGGCCCCGCACCTGCGCGCCCTGCAGCGGCAGTTCCCGCAGATGGAGCGACTGCTCGACTGAGGATCAGACCGTCACGACGTCCTGGCCGCCCAAGAGGTCGGCCACGGCACCGGTCGGCCGCACGTCCAGCAGGGTCGCCCGGACGAAGTCCGAGGCCGCCTGCTCGAACACGTTGCGGTGGCTCAGCATGGCGTGCCGCCCGCCGGTGACGCGCAGGTAGCCCACCGGCGCGGTCCGGGCCAGCCGCTCGGCCATGGCGGCCGAGCGGCGCGGATCGGCGATGCGGTCCTCGGTGCCGTGCACGATCAGCGTCGGCCGGCCGGCGAGGTCGACGCGGTCGGTGGACTGCACCCAAGGGTTCAGGGCCACCACGCTGCGGACGGCCGGCTGGTCGCCCGCCAGCAGCGCGGCCCGCCCACCCAGGGAGTGGCCGACCAGGCAGGTCGGCAGCTCGCCGTACTGCTCGCCCAGCTCACCCAGCGCCCACCGCACGTCGTCGACGGGGGTGTGCCGCGTGTCCCAGCCGCGCACCGAGTTCAGCAGGCGTACGACGACCAGCCGACCCCGTCCCGCCCGGGCGATCCGGCGGGCGATCGGCACCATCCGGAGCACGGACAGCTGCGTGGGGCTGACCATCGTGCTGTCGCGCCGGGCACCGCCACCGTGCAGCACGAGGACCAAACCCTCGGCCTTGCGGGGCGCCCGGGTGGTGATCAGTCGAGCCGTTGCGTCCATGTCCAGGAATCTAGGCGGGAGGTCCAACTCCCTAGGCTGGGGACATGAGCACCACGCCGAGCCTCGAGGACCCGGGGTCGCTGCTGGGCACCTGGCAGCTCACGCGGACCATCGACGACCGGTTGCTGGGGGAGCAGAGCCGGGTCGAGGGGACGCTCGAGCTGACGTCCGTCTCGGCGGACCGGATCCGGTGGCAGGAGCAGGGGCGCTGGCTCCGGACGGTGGGTGTGGTCGAGGTCCACCGCGTGCTGTGGCTCGTACGTGACGTGAGCACGGGCGGCTGGTGGGTCCACTTCGAGGACGACCGGGAGTTCCACCCGTGGACGCCCGGCCAGGCCGTGGTGCACCCGTGTGGTGCGGACACCTACGCAGGCGTCGTGGAAGGTACGCCGCAGCGCTGGACCGTCCGGTGGGACGTGGTCGGACCGCGCAAGGACTACGCGATGTCGACCGAGCTCAGCGCTGGTGCAGCGCGTCCACACCCCGCCACACCAGGGGCAGGCAGCCCGCGGCGAGCAGGATCTTGAGACCGTCGCCGAGCAGGTAGTTCTTCATGCCGATGTCCCAAGCGGTGCCGAGGCCGATGTTGAGGTCGAACATCAGGTAGGCGAGCCCGAAGAGGTAGACGACGGCGTTGCCCAGCAGCATGGTGCCGATCGTCTTCAGCGGTGAGCGGTCCCCGCCCCGGCTGGCCAGGGCACCGACGAGGGCGGCCGCGAACACGAAGCCGATGACGTAGCCGAAGGACGGAAAGTCGAAGCCGGACCCGCCGGCGGCGTACCACGGCACCCCGGCCATGCCGGCGACCATGTAGAGCGCCAGCGACACCGCACCCCGCTGCCACCCGAGGGCGGCACCCACGCTCAGTGCGGCGAAGGTCTGGCCGGTGACCGGCACGGGCGATCCTGCGACGGGGATGGCGACCTGGGCGAGCAGCCCGGTCAGCGCCGCGCCACCGAGCACGAGGAGCACGTCGCGGACCCGGGCACCGGGGACGAGGTCGGCGAGGACGAGCGGCCGACGCTGGTGCAGGGGGGCGGACATGGCTGAGCTGGACATGGTGTGACCTCCGGGAAGACGGGCCAGGATGCGCCATGTCTACCAGAGCCGAGGCCTCGTCAGCCCCGGCGGTGCGCTACTGGACGGTCACAAGTGACGGGCGGTGCGCGTCACAGCTTGTCGGTCGAGAACGTGTCACAGGCCTTGATGGTGCCCTGCGTCATCCCCCGGTCGAACCAGCGCACCCGCTGCTCGGCCGAGCCGTGGGTGAACGTGTCGGGGTTGACGCCGCCGGAGCCACGCTTCTGGATCCGGTCGTCACCCACCGCCTCGGCCGCGTCGATGGCGAGCTTGACGTCCTCCTGGGTGAGTCCCTCGATGATCGCGTTGCCGTCGGCGTCCTTGGTCTGCTGGGCCCCCCTGGCCCAGGCGCCGGCCAGGCAGTCGGCCATCAGCTCGACCCGCACCGAGTCGCTCTTGGGGCCCTGGGTGGTCTTGATCCGGCCCAGCACGCCGAGCTGGTCCTCGATGTGGTGGCCGTACTCGTGGGCGATCACGTAGCCGATCGCGAAGGTGCCTCCCTTGGCGCCCAGCTGCCCCTCCAGCATGTCCTTGAAGAACGAGGAGTCCAGGTAGACCTTCCGGTCGTTGGGGCAGTAGAACGGCCCTGTGTTCGCGTCGGCCTGGCCGCAGGCGGAGTTGGTGGAGCCCTGGAAGCGGACGGTCTTGATCGGCTCGTAGGCCCCCTTCTCCTGCTGGGGGTAGGCGGTCCTCCAGTAGTCCTGGACCGAGTTGGTGAACAGGTCCACCGCGCAGGCGTCGGACCTGTTGGCGTCCGCGCCGGTCTGACAGGTGTTCGTGGTGGCAGCGTCGCCACCGCCCCCTACGGAGCCCGTGAACTGCTGGATCACCACGAACAGGATGACGATCACGACGGTGCCCAGGCCGATCTTGCCGCCCCCGCCCATCGGGATGGGTAGGCGCGACCCGCCACCGCCACCGCCGCTGCGGGTCTCGATCTGGCTCTGGTCGATCCGGGCCTTCGGGTTGAAGCGCATCTAGGTCGTGTCCCTTTCACCCCTGGTGGGCTCGTAGACTAGCCACCGGGTGCCCACGACGTACCCCACCGGACCCGCCCCCATGAGGCGGAGCGGCCACACTCTTTCGAAAGTCCTGTCTTGATCACTGTCTCCAAGCTCGAGGTGCGCGCGGGTGCGCGCCTGCTGATGGACGACGTGTCCTTCCGGATCGCTCCTGGCGACCGGATCGGGCTCGTCGGCCGCAACGGCGCCGGGAAGACCACGCTGACCAAGATCCTGGCGGGCGAGGCGCTGCCCGCCGGCGGCACGGTCACCTCGTCGGGGGACATCGGCTACCTGCCCCAGGACCCACGGACGGGAGACCCGGAGGTGCTCTCGCGCGACCGGATTCTCTCCGCCCGCGGCCTGGACACCGTCGTACGACGCCTGCGCGAGGCCGAGACCGAGATGGGCAGTGACGACCCGATGGTCCGCGACCGGGGGATGAGCCGCTACGAGAAGGCGGAGGCGGCCCTGCACGCCGCTGGTGGCTATGCCGCCGAGGCGGAGGCGGCGCAGATCGCCTCCTCGATCGGCATCGCCGACCGGCTGATGGACCAGCCGCTGCGGACCCTGTCCGGTGGCCAGCGCCGCCGCGTGGAGCTGGCCCGGATCCTGTTCTCCGGCGCCGAGACGCTCCTGCTCGACGAGCCGACCAACCACCTCGACGCCGACTCCATCGGCTGGCTGCGCGAGTTCCTGCGCAACCACAAGGGCGGCCTGGTGGTGATCTCCCACGACGTCGGCCTGCTCGAGGCGTGCGTCAACCGAGTGCTGCACCTGGACGCCAACCGCGCCGTGATCGACATCTACAACATCGGCTGGAAGGCCTACCTTGCCCAGCGGGAGACCGACGAGAAGCGCCGCAAGCGCGAGCGCGTCAACGCCGAGACGAAGGCCAAGACGCTGACCGACCAGGCCAACAAGATGCGCGCCAAGGCCACCAAGGCCCAAGCCGCGCAGTCGATGCTCAAGCGCGCCGAGAAGCTGATGCAGGGGATCGAGGGGGAGCGCAAGGCCGACCGCGTCGCCCGGATCAAGTTCCCCGCGCCCGCGCCGTGCGGCAAGACGCCGCTCACCGCGAGCGAGCTGTCGAAGTCCTACGGCTCCCTGGAGGTGTTCACCGACGTCGACCTCGCCGTGGACAAGGGCAGCCGCGTGGTCATCCTCGGCCTCAACGGGGCCGGCAAGACCACGCTGCTCCGGATCCTGGCCGGCGTCGACCAGTCCGACACCGGCGGCGTCGAGCCCGGGCACGGCCTGAAGATCGGGTACTACGCCCAGGAGCACGAGACCCTGGACACCAGCAGGACCGTGCTGCAGAGCCTGCACGCCGCGGCGCCGCAGCTGCAGGACACCGAGGCGAGGTCGGTCCTCGGCTCGTTCCTGTTCTCCGGCGACGACGCCAACAAGCCGGCCTCGGTGCTCTCCGGCGGTGAGAAGACCCGGCTGGCGCTGGCCATCCTCGTCGTCTCGAGCGCCAACGTGCTGCTGCTCGACGAGCCGACCAACAACCTGGACCCCGCGTCGCGCGAGGAGGTGCTGGCCGCCATCCGGGAGTACGCCGGCGCGATCGTGCTGGTGACCCACGACGAGGGCGCTGTGCACGCGCTCGAGCCCGACCGGGTGCTGATCCTGCCCGACGGCGTCGAGGACCACTGGACGCCCGACTACGCGGACCTCGTCGCGCTGGCCTGACCGTCCAGCAGCCCGTTCGGCAGCCCGTTCAGCAGCCCGTTCAGCAGCCCGTCACAGGCCGGCCAGGAACGCCCGCACGTGCTCGTCGTAGACGTCGGGGTCGGCGTTCCACGAGCGAACGTGCTCGGCGCCCTGGGTCTGGACGAGCGTGACCAGGTCGGGCTTCTCCCTCGCGAGCTCGCGACTGGTGGAGATCGGCACCGTGGTGTCGGCGGTGCCGTGGAAGACGAGCGCCGGCACCGCGAGCCAGGACGGGTGGTCGAGGTAGTCCACGGCGTCCCAGTCGACGTCGTAGCGGGCGGCGGCGATCCGCTCCGCGGTCCACGTCAGTGAGTCCGGCACCTGGCCGAGGCCCGGCAGGTCGATCTGGCTCGCGCCGAACTCGACGGTCCTCTCGAAGTCCAGCATCGGGGCGTCCAGGATGATCCCTGCGACGGGGAGGCCCTTCGTCCCGGCCTCGCGGTGGCGCAGGTAGGAGGCCACGATGCCGCCCCCCATGCTGTCGGCCCCGAGCACGACCCGGTCGGCGCCGTGCGCGGCGGCGTACGCGATCGCGCCGTGGAGGTCGCGCCACTCCGTGCGCCCGTACTGGTAGTAGCCCGACGGGTCCTTGGGCGCGCCCTTGTCGTTGCGATAGGTGATGTCGAGCGAGGGCAGGCCGGCCTGCACCGTGTCGCGCGCCATCCGGTACATCTCCGTGCGCGACCCGCCCTTGCCGTGCACGAGGATCGCCCAGGTCTTCGAGGCGGCGCCGGCGCCGGGGACGAAGTACGCCGGGAACCTGCCGCCGGGAGAGGTGTAGATGACTCGCGGGACCGCCTGGCCGAAGGCCACCGCGGGGTCGTCCGGGAACGCGACCAGGTCGAGCTCCGCCTTCGTCCCCGCCTTCGGTGGGTCGCCGCTGACCACCTCGTAGGTGCGCTCCACCGCGCCCTGGCCCGTCGCCACCACGGGGCCGGAGACGCGGCCGTAGCCGCCCGCCCACTTCAGCCCGAAGGTCGACGGGGCCCGCAGCATCGTCATCTCCTTCGGCTCGGTCGACGTGATCCGGAGGGTGCCGCCGGCGTTCGGCTCCAGCGTCAGGTGGCGCTCCACGGGATAGGCCTTCACCTCGAGCGCGTCGGAGTGGATGCGCCCGGAGAAGTACCACCCCCCGCCGAGGAAGAACACCAGGACCAGCAGGACGACCACGAGGAGCAGCCGCCGGAGCCAGCGGAGACGGGGTCGGCGGGTACCGGTCGTGGTGGTCACGGCGACAGTCAACACCCGATGGAATGGGCGCACCCTAGAGTTCGGGGCATGTCGCTCCCCACTGATGCAGACCTCCAGGACGCCGGACTGGCCGTCGAGGTCACCGGCTCGACCCTGACCATCACGCTGGACAAGCCCACGCGCCGCAACAGCCAGACCCCACGGATGTGGCACACGCTCGCCGCGATCGGCGCGAACCTCCCCGAGGACGTGCGGGTGGTCGTGGTCCGCGGAGCGGGGGACTGCTTCTCCGCAGGCATCGACACGCGCCTGTTCGGACCCGAGGGGGTCGAGGGCGAGGACTCGGTGTTCGAGCTGATGCAGGGGAGCGACCAGGTGGTGCTGGACGCCATCGACGGCTACCAGCAGGGGTTCGTCTGGCTGTCCGACCCGCGGATCGTCTCGGTGGCGGCCGTGCACAGCTACGCCATCGGCGCGGGCTTCCAGCTCGCCCTGGCCTGCGACCTGCGGGTGGTCGCGGACGACGTGCGGTTCTGCATGAAGGAGCCCGCCCTCGGCCTGGTGCCGGACCTCGCGGGAACAAAACCTCTCGTGGACCTTGTTGGCTACTCGCGGGCGCTGGAGATCTGCGCCACCGCGAGGAACGTCGAGGCCGGTGAGGCCCAGGAGCTGGGGATCGCCACCGTCGTCGTGCCTCGAGCAGATCTCGACGCGACCACCACGGATCTCGTCGAGGCCGTTCTCGCCAACAGCACCGGGGCAGTCCGGGAGACCAAGGGACTGCTGCAGGGCGCCGGTGAGCGCGACCTCGGGAGGCAGCGGCTGGCCGAGCGTGAGGCCCAGCTCCGCCGGTTCCGCGATCTTGTCGGTGGCGCCTGACACGCTCTGAGGTAGTTGGCACCGGGCTCAGCCCGGACGAGGGAAGGGAGCACGGATGAGCTCCATCAATCCGGGCATGTTGATGCGCACCATGCGCCGCGACCCGTCCGTCGTCGACCAGAAGCTGACCCGCGAGACCGTACGCCGCGTGGCCGGCTTCGCCGGTCCGCACCGGCGGCTGATCGCCGGCTTCCTCGTCTTCGTCGTGCTGGACGCCGGCCTGGTGGTCGTCAACCCACTGCTGATCAAGCATCTGCTCGACGACGGCATCCTGGGCAAGGACGCCAGCCTGGTCGTGTGGCTGGCCTTCACGATGGGCGTCGTCTCGATCCTCGACGCCGTCCTGGGCGTCGGCTCCGGCTTCCTGTCCTCGCGCATCGGCGAGAGCCTGATCTTCGACCTCCGCACCCAGGTCTTCGCGCACGTCCAGCGGATGTCGCTGGCCTTCTTCACCCGCACGCAGACCGGGGCCCTGGTGTCCCGGCTGAACAACGACGTGATCGGCGCCCAGCGCGCGTTCACCTCGACCCTGTCCAGCACCGTCTCCAACTCGATCAGCGTCGTCGTGGTCGGCATCACCATGTTCGCGCTCAGCTGGAAGGTCACGCTGGCCTGCCTGGCGCTGTTCCCGCTGCTGCTGCTCGCCTCCCGCTGGGTGGGCCGCCAGATCAGCGGCCTGACCCGGCAGCAGATGGACGGCAACGCCGACCTCGGCAACATGATGACCGAGCGGTTCAACGTCGGCGGGGCGCTGCTCCTCAAGCTGTTCGGGCGCCGGGCCGAGGAGGACGCGAAGTACGCCGAGAAGGCCGGGCTGGTCCGCGACCTCGGCATCCGCATCTCCCTGGTCACCCGGATCTTCATCGCCACGATGATGCTGATCCCGGCCCTGGCGACGGCCTTGGTCTACGGGATCGGTGGCGCCCTCGCCGTCAACGGCGCGCTCACCATCGGCACCCTGACCGCGCTCGCCACGCTGCTGCTGCGGCTGCTGGGCCCGCTGCAGGGCCTGTCCAACGTCCGCGTGGACGTGATGACGGCCCTGGTCAGCTTCGACCGCGTCTTCGAGGTGCTCGACCTGCCCTCGACCGTCGTGGAGAAGCCGGACGCCTGGACGCTCACGGCCGGTGCCTCACGCGTGGAGTTCGACCACGTGCAGTTCAGCTACCCGCGGGCCGACGAGGTCTCGCTCGCGTCGCTGGAGACGGTGTCCCGGGTCGAGAAGCGCGACAACACCCAGGTGCTCCACGACATCAGCTTCGTCGCCGAGCCCGGTCAGATGATCGCGCTGGTCGGGCCGTCCGGGGCCGGCAAGACGACGATCACGCACCTGGTGGCCCGGCTCTACGACGTCACCGGGGGAACGGTGCGGGTGGGCGGTGCCGACGTACGCGACGTGACGCTGCAGTCCCTCGAGGACGCTGTCGGCTACGTCACCCAGGACGCACACATGTTCCACGACACCATCGGCGAGAACCTCCGCTACGCCTCACCGACGGTCACCGACGAGGAGATCTGGGCCGCCCTGGAGTCGGCCCGGATCGCCACTGTGGTCCGCTCGATGCCCGACGGCCTCGACACCGTGGTCGGCGACCGTGGCTACCGCCTCTCCGGCGGCGAGCGCCAGCGGCTCGCGATCGCCCGGCTGCTGCTCAAGGCGCCCGGCATCGTGGTCCTGGACGAGGCGACGGCCCACCTGGACTCCGAGTCCGAATACGCCGTGCAGCGTGCCCTCGACGAGGCGCTCGAGGGCCGCACGTCCCTGGTGATCGCGCATCGCCTCTCCACCGTGCGCAACGCCGACCAGATCCTGGTGGTCGACGGCGGCCGGATCGTGCAGCGCGGGACGCACAACGAGCTGCTGGCCGAGGGCGGGCTCTACGCCGACCTCTACCGCACCCAGTTCGAGGAGGACGCCCCCGCGCCCAAGACGGTCGCCTGACCGGATTTGGTTGACTGGGTCCATGGACCTCGGACTCTCCCAGCGCGTCTACGTCGTCACCGGTGGGGCGCGCGGGCTCGGCCGCGCCACCGCCGACCTCCTGGTCGCCGAGGGAGCGCGAGTGGTGCTCTCCGGTCGCACCGAGGACAGCCTGGACCAGGCGGTCGACGAGCTCGGCCCGCGTGCCGTCGCGGTGGTGGGCGACAACGCCGACCCGGACACGGCTCACCGGCTGGTGGACACGGCCCGGTCCACCTGGGGCCGCCTCGACGGGGCACTGATCTCCGTCGGCGGGCCACCCCCCGGCACCGTCATGGAGACCTCGGACGAGGCGTGGACGACGAGCTTCGCCTCGGTCTTCGTCGGCGGCCTGCGGGTCGCCCGCGCGGTCGCCGGGGCGATCGATGGACCGGGGTCCATCGCCTTCGTGCTGTCCACGTCGGTGAAGGCGCCGCTGGGCAACCTGGCGATCTCCAACGGGCTGCGGCCGGGGCTGGCGATGACCGCCAAGACCCTGGCCGACGAGCTGGGGCCGCGCGACATCCGCGTCAACGGGCTGCTGCCCGGCCGGGTCGCCACCGACCGGGTGGCCGAGCTCGACGCCGCCAGCGGTGACCCGGAGGCCGCGCGGGCCGAGGCCGGCGCGAGGACCCCGCTGGGCCGGGACGGCCGGCCGGAGGAGTTCGCGGCGGCGGCCGCGTTCCTGCTCAGCCCCGCGTCATCGTTCGTGACCGGCGTGATGCTCCCCGTGGACGGCGGCTCGCTCCGGGCGCTGTGAGGTCCCGGTGCGTCGCTTCTCCCGGTGCTGCCGGAACTCCTCCCACGCCAGGTAGCAGAACCCGAAGACGGCCAGGATCCCGAAGAACCACCACTGCAGGCCGTAGAAGAAGTGCGGACCGTTGCTCTGGTCGTCCGGGAGCTCGGTCGGCTGGAGCTTGGCCGAGGGTTCCGGGCTCTGCTCCGCGAGGTCGACGAAGCCGCGGTAGAGCGGGTAGGGCAGCACCTTGGCGATGGCGACCGAGGAGACCGCCCGGGTGGAGAGCTGGCTCACCCGGGTGGCACCACCGGTGGCGTCCCGGCGTACCCAGCCCGTGACCGTGACCGGGCCGTCGGTCACCGCGGGCAGCTCGGGCCGGTCGGCGCCGCTGTTCTGCGTGGACATCCAACCGCGGTCGACGAGCACGGCGGGCCCGCCCTCGGTGACCAACGGGGTGATCACGTCGACCCCGGCCCCCGCGTCGCGGGTCTGGTACTTCAGCACGATCGAGTTCCGGTCGTCCCAGGTGCCGTGGACCGTGACCCGGCGCCACTCGTCGTCGGTGCTGGGCGCGCGGTCGGTCGAGAGCACCTCGTCCACCGGGGCGGGGGCGAGCTTGAGGTTGGTCGAGACGATCCGGTTGTCGTGCTTGCGCTCGTCCAGGCGGTGGAACTGCCACTGACCCAGCTGCGTGGCCAGCCAGGCCAAGACCACGACCACCAGGAAGAACAGCACCCAGCGGCGACTCAGCAGGAATCTCACTCCCCGAGCCTAGGCGTTGCACCCGATCCCTAGACTGGCCGGGTGAGCTCATTCCCAGGAGACCTCGGACTCGTCGACACCCACGGTCGGGTGGCGTCGGACCTGCGCGTCTCGCTCACCGACCGGTGCAACCTGCGCTGCAGCTACTGCATGCCGGCGGAGGGCCTGGCCTGGCTCCCCACGGAGGAGACGCTCACCGACGACGAGGTCGTCCGGCTGGTCACGATCGGTGTCGAGCACCTGGGCATCCGCGAGGTGCGCTTCACCGGCGGGGAGCCGCTGCTGCGCCGCGGACTGGCGGACATCGTGGCCCGCACCAAGGCCCTCCGGCCCAGCCCCGAGGTCTCGCTGACCACCAACGCTCTCGGACTCTCCCGTACCGCCCACGCCCTCGCGGCCGCCGGGCTCGACCGGGTCAACGTCAGCCTGGACACGATCCGTCGCGACGTCTTCGAGCAGATCACCCGGCGCGACCGCCTCGACGACGTGCTCGCCGGCCTCGCCGCCGCGCAGCGCGAGGGCATCGTGCCGGTCAAGGTGAACGCCGTGCTGCTGCGCGGCATCAACGACCAGTACGCCGCGGAGCTGCTCGGCTTCTGCCTCGAGCACGACTACCAGCTCCGGATCATCGAGCAGATGCCCCTGGACGCCCAGCACGGCTGGACGCGCGAGGCGATGGTGACGGCCGACGAGGTGTTCACCTCGCTGGAGAAGGAGTTCGTGCTGACGCCGGATCCCGAGCACCGGGGGAGCGCGCCCGCCGAGACCTTCCTGGTCGACGGCGGCCCCGCCAAGGTCGGGGTGATCGCCTCGATCACCCGTCCGTTCTGCGGCAGCTGCGACCGGGTCCGCCTCACCGCCGACGGTCAGGTCCGCAACTGCCTCTTCGCCCGCGAGGAGTCCGACCTCCGCACGGCCCTGCGAGGCACCGCCACCGACGAGGAGATCGCCGCACAGTGGCGCCTGGCCATGCTGACCAAGCGCCCCGGCCACGGCATCGACGACAAGAGCTTCCTCCAGCCGGCGCGATCGATGTCCGCGATCGGCGGCTGAGCGAGCGCCCTCGACGGACTAGGAGTGCGGCGCGACTTCCTTGAGGAAACCCCTCGCGCCCAGGAAGTCCGAGAGGCTCTGCCGGTGCTCGTCGCAGGCCAGCCAGACCTTGCGGCGGTCAGGGGTGTGCAGCTTGGGGTTGTTCCACCGGAGCTCGTGCACCGCCGGGGCCTGGCAGCCCTTGGCTGAGCACGTCGCCGGGGCGTCGGACAGGTCGGTCACTCGAGCTCCTTGTATCCCTGCATCGGCTGCACCAGGTCGGTCCCCTCGGTGCGGGGGGCCGCACCGTTGGCCATCACCACGGCGACGTAGGGCAGGAAGACCGCACCGGCGATCAGGACCCACCGGAACCAGTTGTCCCCCACGAGGACCGCGCCGAGGAAGCACAGCGTGCGGATGACCATCGAGATGAGGTAGCGGCGACGACGGTGGTCGAGCTCCTCCTGCTTGCTGGTGGGCGCGGTGGTGATCCGGACCGCGTCCGAGTCGCGTCGATCCCTGCCTGGTGCTGCCACGTCCGCCAGCGTACGTCGGGAGTACTGACCTGCTCCTGGGGCGTGGCAAACTTGCGCGGGTCCGCAACCCCGAAGCTCAGGAGTGATCGCCGATGACCAACCGCACCTACCGCGTGACCGAGATCGTCGGCACCTCGCCCGAGGGCATCGACCAGGCCGTCCGCAACGGTGTCGAGCGCGCCGCCCGCACCCTGCGCCACGTCGACTGGTTCGAGGTCACCCAGGTCCGGGGCGCCGTCGTCGACGGCCAGGTCGAGCACTTCCAGGTCGGCATCAAGGTCGGTTTCCGCCTCGAGGACGACTGAGGGCTTGACCGAGCCTGCCCTGGTGGAGCTGCGGGTCCTCGAGGGGCCCAACCTCTACTTCCCGCGTGCGGCCATCAAGCTCACGCTCGACGTGACCTCGCTCGCGCAGGCCCCCGAGGCGGAGCTGGGCCGGTTGGCGGACCGGCTCGGTATCGCTTCACTGCGCGCCGGCGTGCCGCTGAGCGGGTTCCGCCAGCGCTCACTGACCCGCCTGGTCACCCGGCTCGTACGACGGATCGCGGCCGAGGCGGGCACCACCCGGCTCGGCGTACGCGTGCGCCCGACGGCCCAGCCACAGCGCATCGTGGTCGCCTACCCCTGGCGCGACCGCAACCGGGCCCGCGCCCTCGGTGAGGCGGTCGCCGGCGTCATCGACGGTCTGGGCACCGACGACGTCGGGGCCCTGGTCGAGGCGGCGGCCCGGAAGGTGACCTCCGTGGAGCGCGGCCCACGGCCCACCACCATCCGGCCCCGGATCCCCGTCGTCGCGGTCACCGGCACCAACGGCAAGACGACGACCTCGCGGATGATCGCGCACATCGCGCGGGAGGCCGGCTACCACGTCGGCTGGTCCAACACCGACGGCATCTACGTCGACGGCGAGCTGGTCGAGCCCGGTGACTACTCGGGGCCGTCCGGCGCCGGGCGCGTGCTCGGCTACGAGCGGGTGGACTTCGCGGTCACCGAGACCGCCCGTGGCGGCATCCTGCTCAAGGGCATCGGCCTGGTCAGCAACGACGTCTCCGTGGTCACCAACGTCACCGCCGACCACCTCGGCCTGCAGGGGATCGACACCGTCGACCAGCTCGCCGAGGTCAAGGGCGTGGTCGCCCGGATCACCAAGAAGTCCGGGTGGGCCGTGCTCAACGCCGACGACCCTCGCGTCTTCGCCATGCGTACGACGATCCAGGCGCGGCCGTGGGTGTTCTCCCGCGACGCGGACTCACCCGCGCTGCGCGAGATCCTCTCCCACGGCGGCCGGGGGACCACCGTCATCGACGGGTGCATCACCGTGCTCGAGGGCAACCGCGTCGACCCGCTCGTCGAGGTGGTCGACGTCCCGATGACGCTGAGCGGGCTGTCCCGGTTCAACGTCGAGAACGCGCTGGCCGCGGCCTCGGCGGCCCTGGCGGCCGGCATCGCCCGGGACCACGTCGTGACCGGCCTGCGCACGTTCCTGCCCGACGCCGAGCACAACCCGGGCCGGATGAACTTCTACACGCTGCCCACCGACGCGGGCGACGTCTCCGTGGTGATGGACCTCGCCCAC
>JAOPYC010000182.1 GCA_025964795.1 Marmoricola sp. | reverse complement strand
TGACTCGGAGTTGTAGAACTTTTTGAAGGCCCAGCCCTCGGCCAGGGTCCGATGGAAGCGCTCGTTCTTCCCGTTGGTCTGGGGCCGGTAGGGCCTGGTCTTCTTCGGCGTGATTCCCAACTCGGTGCAGGTGTCGCGCCACAGATGGGACTTGTAGCAGCTGCCGTTGTCGCTGAGGACCCGCTGGACGGTGACGCCGCGTGTGGCGAACCAGGCAACGGCGTTGCGCAGCACGTCGGTTGCGGTCTCCTTGGTCTCGTCTTCGCGGGCCTCGACGTAGGCGACCCTTGAGTGGTCATCGATGACGGTGTGCAGGTAGCAGGTCCCGACCAGTGGGTTGCCCCACTTGTTGCGTGGCGCACCTGTGCGCTCAACGGTGGCTGACTTGTTCCGCTCACCCTGCAGGCGACCGACGTAGCGCCACCCGCCCCCATCGGGGACCTTGCCGAGCTTCTTGACGTCGACGTGGATCAAGTCGCCGGGACGCTCGTGCTCGTAGCGGCGAATTGGCTCGCCAGTTGCCCGGTCGAGATGGGTCAGCCGATTGATCCGGCACCGCACCAGGACCGCGTGGACCGTCGAGGACGGCATGTTGAGCCGGTCGCCGATCTCAACCGGCCCGAGCCGTTGCTTCCAGCGCAGGTGCACGATCCTGCGCACCACCGGGGCCGGAGTCCGGTTCGGCTGACGGTGCGGCCGCGAGGAGCGGTCGTTCATCCCCGCCGGCCCTTCGGCCCGATAGCGGTCCGCCCACTTCTTCGCAGTTCGCCACGAGACGTCGTAGCGCTCAGCTGCCCGTGGGACGGGCCAGCCCTCCTCCACGATCAGCCGGGCAATCTTCAGCCGGGCACGGGGCATTAAAGCAGCATTGGCATGGGTAGCGTGGGACACGAAGACCTCCTGGTCGAAGAGTGGTTCCTAGGTAGCTCCACTCCACATCGGGAGGTCTTCACCCGTCTACAGACTCAGATCGATTCGTCGCACGATCTCGACCAACGTCCCTGGGCATCACAGCTAGCGACTGACTGGTGGGAACGCGGAGCGCCAAGGGAGCGGTGACGACCGTCGCCTCCACTGTGGGAACGAGCACCCCCTGCGGTGTGGTGTAACCGTCAGCGCGCAGACCGGGGGAGTGGCTACGTCTGTCACAACTCTACCGTTATTGGTATAGTTGTGACATGGCCGCTGGGGCGAAGTATCGAGAGATCGTGCGTGAGATCGCGCTCGATCACTATGGCTACGTCACCACCAGGGAAGCGACGGCGGCGGGGGTGCCGGCGATAGAGCTGCCGAAGCTCGCGGCACGCGGGGGCCTGGAGAATGTCGCCTACGGCCTGTATCGGGTGCCTGACGTCCCACCGCACGTCCTGGATCAGTTCGCCGAGGCGCTGCTGCGCGCGGGCGACGGCGCGTTCCTGCATGGCGAGTCGGTGCTGGCCCTGTTCGGGCTCGCCGACGTCAACCCGCGCCAGATCAAGGTCGGCGTGCGCAGGCGCACCCGTCCCAAGCTCCCGCAGTTCATCGAGCTGACGCTCGTGACAGGCGAGGTTCAGACGACTCGCTACGAAGGCCTGGAGTCGCAGACCGTGGCCGATGCACTCCTCGAGTGTCGCGGGCGCATCGAGACCGAGCGGCTGATGGATGCTGCGAAGCAGGCCCGGAAGGAGGGGCTGTTGACCACGGGCGAGTGGCAGAGGCTCAGAAAGGCGTTGCGGTCGTGAGATACCTCGATGCCCCGCGGAGCGTTCGATCTTTGGACCAGCGCATTCGCAACGTCGAAGGAGACGAGAACCTGGCTTTGCGTCGGCGCATCGGGATGGCGCTGGTCGTGGTCGGACAGATGCTGCCCGAGGGAGCCATCAAGGGTGGCAGTGCCATGGCTCTGCGCTATGGGCGAGGGACCCGGTTCACCCAGGATCTCGACGCGGCTCGGGTTCAGCCGTTGGCTCGGTTTCGTGCGGACTTCGAGGAGTCCCTGGTGGCCGGCTGGGCAGGGTTCACCGGCCGGTTGGTCGAGAGGGCTGCACCGAGGCCGGCCGCGGTGCCTTCGGCGTACGTCATGCAGCCGTTCGACGTGAGGCTCGCCTACGAAGGCGGGGCCTGGTGCACGGTGAAGTTCGAGCTGGGCCACAACGAGCTCGGCGACGCCGACGACCCGGAGCACTACCTCGCGGAAGACCTTGGCCGCCTGTTCACCGACGTGGGCCTGGAGCCGCCCCAGCCGGTCCCGGTGATGCGCGCCGACCATCAGGTCGCCCAGAATCTTCATGCGCTGTCGAGCCCGGCAGCGAACGGGCTCGCGACCTGGTCGACCTGCAGCTCCTGGAGGTGGGGTTGGACCTCGACCTGTCTCAGGTCAGGGCCACGTGCGTGCGGCTCTTCGAGTACCGGCGGCAGCAGACCTGGCCGCCGACGATTGTTCCCGGCGAGGGCTGGGACATCCTGTACGCGGCTGCAGCCGAGGACATCGACGTGCTCCCGGTCCTCGAGGCTGCTGTCACGTGGGTGAATGGCTTCGTGCGACGCATCTCGTAGAGGGGGCGGGACCGATTTACTGTGGTCGTACTGCGGTCAAGATCTTCAATCTTCACCGCCGTCGACCAACGACCTGAAATGCGTTTGTGCAGGTCAGGGGCCATGTCCACCAATGCCCATCGTTGGTCAATCAGGCGGGGATCTTTCCCGGCCTATGAGCCAGCCCGTCCGCGCCCCTCCTGGCCTCGGGTTCTACGTCCCGAACAGCATGCAGTCCGCAAGATCTTCAACGCCGGTGTTCTCAAGGTGGTGCTGCTGCTTTGCAGGACGCAACCAGGACCGCAGGAACCCGCTGTGGGCGTCGAACGGCAGCTCAGAATGGAACTTGGGTACGCAGCAGCCCGTGGACGGGTGCTCGACCGCTGAGAGCGCGGCAGAACTCGAGAGCGTCCATGGTGAGGTGCTCGCCCACGCCGCGCTCCCAGTGCCCGCCTGCCGGTCCTGTCAGCTCGAGGGCGTAGGCCGCCCCGTGGCGACTGGCCCACTCGGCCACGGCGTCATCGATGATCGCCCCTTCGTGCTCGGCGGTCGCGACCAGGGGGACTCCAGTCGCGCGGGCGATGTCCACGCGGTGCAAGAACGGGTCGCGGGTCAAGATCACGTCGAACAGGTAGCCCATGGTCCACCACTCGTCTTGGTCCGGCATCGTCTGCCTTCGCATCAGGCCGGGTGCGCGTCGTCGAGCCTTTACGGCCTTCGGGGCTAGCCGACGTACCTGCTGAACGAGCTCATCGGTGCTCAGGTGGGCGTTCTTCTCGACTTGTAGCGCGGTGAGAGCGTCGATCAAGACGCTGCCATCGCGCTTGGCGCGATGTTTGGCGCTGAGTTGCTGGCGGATCATCTCTGGCATGCTCGCGATCATCTGGATCATGCCCAGTATGTGTCCGGCCATCGCTCTCACGTCCCAGTCCGGACAGTCCGTTGGTGAACTCCACTGTGCGGGGCTCAGCTGCGCGAGCTGATCGGCGACGCGTTCGTACTCGGTGGCGGCGAGGCACATGGCTGCGTCCCATTCCAACTGGGGCGTACGCGGGTCCTGCTTCGAGCGGTGCCGCCTGATCTGCGTGGTCATGGTTGGGGTGCCTTCCTTAGGGGGTCGTGCGCGGAGGCCCGGGATCGATACCGAGGTCGTGGAGGTACATGTCGACGGCGCGGTCGAGCAGACGCCCCCAGCGGTTGCCGCCTGGATCGTTGGCAAGCTGGGCATCCGCCAAACCGCCGACCAGAGCGACGTAGAGGTCGATGTCCTCCTGGGCAGTGATGCCGTGCCTGTCCAGCTGATCTTGCAGACCCTGCATCACCAGCACCGCTGGCGCGTAGGCCTCAGAGCTGGGTACGAAGCCAGGGATCGTGCGCTGATTCATCAGCTGGAAGCGGGTCAGGTCGCTGACGGAGAAGTCGAAGAAGGTGTGCGCATACAGCTGCAGCGTCCCGCGAAGATCTGGGGGACAGCGGGCGTCCATGGCGGCCATCACCTCACGGCACTCGCTCCACGCTTGGGCGAACATCGCGTCGTAGATGGCGTTCTTGGAGTCGACGTGGGAGTAGAGCGACGGGGCCTTCATGCCGACCCGGGCAGCTATGTCGCGAAGCGTGAGTTGGGCCAGCCCCTGTGCTCGGGCCACTTCCCAAGCGGCCGCGACGATCTCACGACGAGTAGCCGCACGTCGTTCGGCAACCCTATCGCGATTCGGAACTCCTAACATGATTAGGAGTATGCGCGGTGTACCCGGTCCCTGTCCAGGGACAAGGCATGGACCGCGCCGCGATGAGCACGCCACCCACACCACCGCGCACGCTGAGGTCAGCGACGTCGATCAGCCCGACTTCCGGTTCCAGGTCGACATGGTCGAGCGCCACGGCGTCGCCGTAGGTGTGTGCGGCCCACGGGACGCCGGACCAGGAGCTCTCGGTCCAGGTCGTTGATTGGAGCTGCTGCTCGTCCCACTTCGTGCCTGTCCATGTCGTGCCGTTCCAGACTCCATTGGCCCATTGGGTTGCCCTTGAGCTGTGCCGCCACGAGCGAGCACCTCGAGCAGCTCGTCGAGGTCGGTCGGCTTGCCGAGGTAGTCCTCCGCCCTGCGTGCACCCTGGACTGTCATGAATGTGTCAGCCGAGTACACCTAGCCCTTGACCTGGTCACTCCACACGGCCTTGGCCCCCGAGTCGCCGACCCGGTAGACCTGCACGCCGCTCGCCACGGCGGCCAACGCGGCCAGGACGGCTACCGTCACGACCAGGGTGGTGCCGGGGACGCGGCGTCCGGTGGTCTTCTCCGCCGTCGGCCGGAGGTCTGCGTGGTCGCGGATCCGCTGCAGGAGCACCAGCGCCGCGACCAGGACCAGCAGCGGGATCGCGAACCAGATGAGCTGGTCACCGAGCGCGGCGTGCTTCCCGGGGTCGCCGACCCGTCTCTCGAGCTCCTCGCCGCTCGACGTCGCGACCGGGATCAGTGCCGTCGCCACGAGAGCCGTCACCACCACGAGGGGTCCGTAGGGAGTCCGCCAGCGCGGGACGACGGCGATCACGATCGTGCCCAGGATGGCCAGGGGCAGGAGCACGACAACGGCGTGGACCACGAGCGGGTGGACCGGGATGCCGTTGATCAGGTCGAACATGGATACCTCCGGAGGTGGTCGGCGTGGGTTCGGACACCCTGCCCACGGTTTCTTGGTTGCATCTTGATGAGCACGTGCGCGGACGGTGCCTCAGGCGTCGCGGCGACGCAGGATCACCGAGGCGGCGACCAGGCCGAGGGCGACCCAGGCGACCATCACGCCGAGGCCGGCCCAGGGGGAGAGGGCGTCGGGAGCGCGCAGGCTGGTGGAGAAGCTGGCGCCGGCGCCCGTGGGGAGGTACGCCGCGATGTGGGTGCCCCAGCTGGGCAGGATGAGCTCGCAGAGGACCGGCAGGATCAGGATCAGGCCGACGACGGCGACCAGGGCGCCGGGAGTGCTGCGCACGATCCACGCCAGCGCGCTTCCGAGCAGGCCGACGAGGGTGAGGTAGATGCCGGTGCCGATCACGACGCGCAGGGTGCTCCCGTCGGCGAGGGAGTACGTCGGGCGGTAGCCGGACAGGAACGCCTGGGCGACCAGGAAAGCCACGATCGAGGCGGCGATCATGGCGACGCCGACGACGACGGCGAACACCAGCGCCTTGGCGACCAGCACCGGCTGACGACGGGGTACGGCGGCGAGGGTGGCCCGGATCATGCCCGTGCTGTACTCGCCGCTGACCACGAGGACGCCGAGGGCCGCCATCAGCAGCTGCCCCAGGTAGTAGCCCTGCAGTGGCCCGGAGGCCACGACGTCCTCGGGGTCGAGACCGGCGGGGTTGCGGGTGTTGTGGGCGATGATCGCGCCGAAGAGCACCATCCCGGCCATCGCGGCCGCGAGCACGATCAGGGTCGAGCGCAGGGTGCGGAACTTCAGCCACTCAGCGACGACGACGCGAGGCAGGGTGACGGGCCGGTCCACGGACCCGGCCACGGGTGCGGTCGAGGTGGTGGTCATGCCGCTTCCTGGAAGTCGAGGTTCTCGCGGGTCAGGGCCAGGTAGGCGTCCTCGAGCGAGCCCGCCTGTGGGGAGAGCTCCCACAAGGTGATGCCGGCTTGGCCGGCGAGGGTGCCGACCTCCTTGCTGGTGGCGCCCTGGACGGTGAATCCCTCGGCCCCGGCGAAGGTCACGGTCGCCCCGGCGTTGCGCAGGTGCTCGGCGAGCCGGTCCTGCTCCGGGGTGCGGACGCGCACGGACTCGACGGAGGCCTCGCGGATGAAGTCGGCCATCGCCTGGTCGCGCAGGAGCCGGCCCCGGCCGACGACGATCACGTGGTCGGCGGTGACGGCCATCTCGCTCATCAGGTGGGAGGACAGGAAGACCGTGCGCCCCTCACCCGCCAGCCGGGTGAGCAGCGAGCGGATCCAGCGGATGCCGTCGAGGTCGAGGCCGTTGACCGGTTCGTCGAGGACCAGGGTGTGCGGGTCGCCGAGCAGGGCGGCCGCGACGCCGAGACGTTGGCCCATCCCCAGGGAGAACCCACCGACGCGCCGGTCGGCGACGTCGCCGAGCCCGACCATGTCGATGACCTGCTCGACGCGGGACCGGCCGATCCCGCAGGTGGCGGCCAGCACCCTGAGGTGGTTGCGGGCGCTGCGCCCGGTATGGACGGCGCGCGCCTCCAGCAGGGCGCCGACCTCGTGCAGCGGTGCGGCGTGCTCGGCGTAGGGCTTCCCGTTGACCAGGACCGAGCCGGACGTGGGCCGGTCCAGGCCCAGCATCATCCGCATGGTGGTGGACTTCCCGGCGCCGTTGGGCCCCAGGAAGCCGGTGACGATCCCGGGTCGGACGATGAAGGAGAGGGCGTCGACGGCCAGCTTCTCGTCGTACCTCTTGGTGAGCTCGCGAGCCTCGATCACGGATGAACCCCTCTGTTGGTCAGTGCTGCTGCTCAGCGGGCGGCGACTGACGTCCGACGCCTACGTGTTGTGCCCATGTATCGGTGGCTCAGTCGAGGACCGGGTCCGGTTCCTGAACAGCCGGGCTCTCGATGGCGTGGGCATGGGCGCCCTCAACATCGGCGTGGGTGACGGCCAGGTAGGCCACCAGCGCTGCGAACAGCACCAGGCCGAGTCCGGTCACGGTGCCGTCGCCCCAGCCCAGGCCACCGGCGGAGGGCGCCTTGCCGAGCCAGTCGGCGACGGAGGCACCCAGCGGCCGCGTCAGGACGTACGACGCCCAGAACGCGATCGTGGCGTCCAGACCCATCCGCCACAGGACCAGTGGCACCAGGATCAGGACCGCGAAGAGCACGATGGACCAGGAGAACCCGAGGCCCATGTCGATGGCGGTGGCGTCTCCGACCGCGGTGCCGAGCCCGAAGGTCAGCAGCACCGTGCCCCAGTAGAAGCGCTCGCGGCGAGCGGTCGTGATCGAGTGCACCGACAGCGTGCCCTCGCTCCGTCTCCACCAGGTGAGCAGCCCGCACAGCAGCACGAGGTAGATCACCGAGTCGACGTAGTACGGCGTCCCGAGGGCGACGTGCGGACCGTCGGCGATCATCGTGCCGAAGAGCGCCACGCTCAGCACGGTCACCCAGTAGCGCACGGGTCGGTAGATCGTCGCCCGCAGCTGCCACCACAGCGCGGCGAAGAATCCGCCGATGCCGATGAGCGCGGCCAGCGGGATGCTGACGGTGCCGAGGAAGTCGGCCCCCGCCTCGCCGATGCCGGTGGTCAGCAGCTTGACCACCCAGAACAGGAGGAAGACCTCGGGGACCTTGGGGACGGGGAAGGCGCGTTGTCGCATGTGGCAGGAACCTAGGCGTTGTTGCCTGATCACTACCTGACTGCCGCACCCGGTGGGCTCTTCCACAAAGCTGGGTCAGTGGCTGTTCGAGTCGTGGCCCCACGAGCGTGTCGTGGTCCCACCCAGGTGACCGTCGAGACAGCCGTACTCCGGTCGCCGCCGATTCGTCTCAGCGGTGAAGTCGAGCAGGCACTTCTCGGAGATGACCAGGCTCTCGGCGCCCGGACGGCTCCCGAGAGGCAGGAGGTCACGAAGGGGAAACAGGAACCGGTAGGCGGCGTAGTCGGTGAAGTCGAAGTGCTGGGTGCCGCTGACCACCACGGATCGCACCGGCCCGCGGCTGGCGCGGATCATGGTGCGAGCCGTGGCCAGGTCCCTGCTGTCCTCCGGGCTCGCGGGGTGGCACCCCCGAAGGAGTGGCCCACGTAGATCACCCCGGGCCGGAGGTGCAGGCCGGCACTGCGTTCCCGCGCTCGACGGGCCACGAAGCGCGCGTCGGCCACCCAGGTGCCCAGCAGCTTCAGTGCGGCCGCGTGCGCAGCCGGACGATACAGGCTGACGTCCGGTAGCCCGCCGTTGCGGCTCGCCCCGACCACGGCGTCGTGCAGCACAGTGACGTTGGCGCTGTGGGTCGGGGTGAAGCCCGCCACGACGTACCCGTGGGATGCCAGCGACTCCGCCCGACGGCTCCGCCGCCAGCAGGTTCCGGCAGGACCACCGTTCGGTGGCTCACCACCGTCCCGACGCCGAGGTAGACCCCACCCGCCAGGAGCAGCACGATGAGCACGACCAGCCCTCGACGTAGCCATCTCATGGGCCTCACGTTCACACCGCCGGACCGCTTGGCGCCACGACTTCCGCGGGATCTGTGCAGGACCTTCACGAAACCTTGACGACCGCGTGCGGGGAGCCTGGCCCTGGAACCTGGTCAGGTACCTGACAGGTTGTCGCTGGGAGCCTCCCGTTCGTGACCGCTGCCTCCGCCGCACCTCGGCCCCTCGTCCTTCGCCTGGTCGCCTCGAGCGCCCTGATGCTGTTGCTGGAGCTGGCACTGATCCGGTGGCTCGGCGCCAACGTGGTGCACCTGAGCTACTTCTCGAACTTCGTGCTGCTGGGTTCGTTCCTGGGCATCGGCCTGGGATTCCTGGTCAGCCGCAAGACCTGGTCGGTCGTACCGGTCGCGATGCCGCTGCTGGCGCTGCTGGTCACCGCGGTGCTGGTGTTCCCGGTCACCATCCAGCGGCAGGGCAGTGACGTCATCTACTTCACTGCGATGAAGGTGGCCGGGCCGCCGGCGTGGCTGGCACTGCCGGTGATCTTCCTGATGGTGGCGGTGATCCTCGCCGGACCGGCGGAGATGGTGGGTCGGTGCTTCGGTGGCCTCGAACCGCTGACGGCCTACCGCTACGACCTGATCGGGTCCCTGCTGGGCATCGGCGTCTTCACCCTGATGTCGTTCCTCCGCGCCCCGTCGGTCGTCTGGGGCCTGGTGGCCTCGCTGGTCTTCCTCGCTCTCGCGACCGGCCTCCGGATGCGCGTGGTGTACGCCGTGAGCGGTGTCGTCGTCGTCGGCATGCTGCTCAGCGAGACCCTGACCGCGGGGGTGAGCTGGTCGCCGTACTACAAGGTGCAGACCCACCACTCGAACTCCGGTCCCGGTGCGCTGTCGATCTGGGTCAACGGCGTCCCGCACCAGACCATGGCCAAGGCTTCCTGGCGCCTGCAGAACGCCCCGGAGCAGTACGGGACGCCTTACCAGCGGCTGCCGAAGGGCCAGCTGGACAACGTGCTGGTGGTGGGCGCCGGCTCAGGATCCGACGTGGCGATCGCGCTGCTGAAGGGCGCCCACCACGTCGACGCGGTGGAGATCGACCCGCGGATCCTTCAGCTGGGCAAGCAGCACAACCCCGACCACGCCTACCAGGACCCACGGGTCACGACGCACACCAACGACGGCCGTGCGTTCCTGCAGACGACTCGCACGAAGTACGACCTGATCCTGTTCGCGCTCCCCGACTCACTGGCACTGGTGAACGGCGCCTCGCAGATCAGGCTGGAGAGCTTCCTGTTCACGCAGCAGGCGCTGGAGTCGGTCCGCGACCACCTGAAGCCTGACGGGGGTTTCGCGATGTACAACTACTACCGCGAGAACTGGCTCATCGACCGGCTGGCGGGGACCGCAGCCACCGTCTTCGGACATGCTCCGTGCGTCGACAACTTCACCTCCCACCAGGCGGTGGTGGCCGTCGCCCTGCACGAGACTGACCAGGCGTGCGGCACCGCCTACTCACCGTCGACGAAGGTCGTGGCACCTGCCAGCGACAACGCGCCGTTCCTGTACTTCAAGGGCGGGATGATCCCGTGGCTCTACGTGTGGACGCTGCTCGGCGTCGTCCTGGTCTCGTTGCTGCTGGTCCGCACCGTGGGCGGGCCGTTCCGCGAGATGCGGCCCTACGCCGACCTCTTCTTCATGGGGGCGGCCTTCCTGCTGCTGGAGACCAAGAACGTGGCCAGCTTCGCGCTGATGTTCGGGACGACCTGGCTCGTCAACGCCCTGGTGTTCACCGGCGTGCTGATGATCGTCCTGGCGGCCGTCGAGACGACCCGAAGATTCAGGACTCCACCGTTGCCGGTGGTGTTCGCAGGCATCGCGGCCTCACTCGCGCTGGCGTGGGCGATCCAGCCCGACGTACTGCTGGGCCTGTCGTTCTGGCCACGGCTGGTCTCGGCCTGCCTGCTGGCGTTCCTGCCTATCTACCTGGCCAACGTCGCGTTCGCGAAGAGGTTCGCGGCCACCAGCGACTCCCAGTCGGCGTTCGGGGTGAACCTGCTCGGCTCGATCGTCGGTGGCTGCTTGGAGTACGCCGCGCTGCTGACCGGCTACGACAACCTGCTGATCGTGGCGGGACTCCTCTACCTCGCGGCCTTCACGTTGACGCCGCGAGCCAGTCGGGTGCTCCGCGTCGGCTAGCCGAGCTCTTCGTCATCCAGGTCGTACGCCGCCCGCACAGATCAGACCTGGTGCTGACGTTCGCGGCCGGTTTCGTTCCTAGCGTCGTAGGAGCAGCGGGCCCCTGCCGCTGTACGCCTCGACCTGATGCTGCTGACCTTGCAGACCGGGGTGTTCGTCGCCTGGTGGAAGAGCGAGAGGACCCTCGACGTGCACGGCATCGACACGCATCGGCGCGAGGCCTACTACTGGCTCACCGTGCTGTTCACCTTCGCCCTCGGCACCGCCGCCGGTGACTTCGCCGCGTCTCTGCCTACACACGGTGCGTGGTCGGCAGAGTGATCCGGAAGGTGGTGGTCGCATGGAGGTGGTCGTCGACCAGCTCGACGTCCCCGCCCGCGTCGCGCGCGGTCTCACGGGCTAGCCAGAGTCCGAGCCCCCCGGCGACGCTGGCGTCGCGGGTGCTCACCCAGGCGTCGAAGACGTGTGGGGCGAGGTCGGCGGGGATGGGATCCCCGGTGTTGGAGACCGAGATGACCAGCGTTCCCGGCGGCTCGTGGTCGAGCTGGGTCTCGACCAGGACCGACCCGCCGGGCGGTGTGTGCCGGAGCGCGTTGTCGAGGATCGGTTCGAGGATCTCCGGGAGCTCGGCACAGGAGGTGGCGTGGCTCAGGCGCTCGTCGACGGCCACCGAGACGGTGATGTCGGCAAGCTGGGCCCAGCGGTGCCACCGCCCGGTGGCGGTGGTGAGCCACTCGAGGACCGGCTCGGGCCCCTGGGCGTAGGCGCGGCTGCGGGCGAGCATCCGGTCGACGATGGAGGCGAGCTGGTCGGCGTCCTGGACCACGCGCTGGAGCGCGGCGGTCAGCGCGACGGGGTCCTGCTCACGCAAGGCGAGCTCGGCCTCCGCCCGCAGCGTGGCGACCGGGGTCCGCAACCGGTGACCGGCGTCGGCCGCGAACGCGAGCTCGGTCGCATGGTTGCGGTCCAGGCGCGCCAGCATCCGGTTGAGCGCCTCGACCAGGCGCGCCAGCTCGCTGTCCCCCCGGGGCACCGGGAGCCCCGAGGCGAGGTCCTTGGGCCGCACCTGCTCGGCACTCTCGGCGATGCGCGTGACGCTGGCCAGCGCCCGTCCGGTCAGCAGCCAGCTGAGCCCGACCATGGCGAGCACCACGGCCACCAGCCCCGTCAAGAGGAGCTCGAGGAGATCGGAGGTGGCGGCCTCGAATCCTTCTGCGTCGGACGCGACCACCAGCGCGCCGGTGCCGGCGGGGGAGTCACCGAGCTTGGTGACCCGAAGTGGCACGGCGAGAGTGACGAGATCGGTGTGGGGATTTTCCAAGGCCACGCGTGCCTCCACGCCGTCGCCCGACCTGGTGACCGTGGAGACGTTCGTAAGGGCCTTGGCGCCGGCGAGGGCCGGGCTGCTTCCGCGGATCCGCCCGTCGGGCCCGAGGACCTGGACGAGGTCGGTCTTCGGGCTGCCGGCGTCCTGGCTGATGGTGCCGTCGGAGGCGACCTCGTCGCGGGCGAGCTCGACTCGGCTCTGCAGTGCCGAGCGCACAGCCTGGTCCCGGGCGTGGTGGACCCGCCAGGTGGCCGCTGCGCCGAACAGCACCGCGAACGTGACACCGACGGCGACTGCTCCCAGCACCAACCGGTTCCGCAGCGACGACGGGGCCAGGATCACGGCAGGACCTCCAGCCGGTAGCCGACCCCGCGAACGGTCTCGATGGCCTCGGGACAGCCGGCGTCCTGCAGCCTGCGGCGCAGGTAGCCGATGTAGACGTCCACGACGTTGGAGGTCCCGTCGTACGCGTAGTCCCACACGTGGTCGAGGATCTCGGTGCGGCGCAGTACGTCGCCGGGTCGGCGCATCAGGTAGTCCAGCAGCGCGAACTCGCGTGGCGACAGGTCCAGCTCCCGGCCCTGCCAGCGGACCTGGTGCTCGGCGGGGTCGAGGACCAGGCCGCCGTTGACCAGCGTGGTGGGGCGAGCCGTCTCCCCACGTCGGAGCAGGGCGCGCAGCCGGGCCGCGAGCTCGCCGAAGGCGAACGGTTTGCCGAGGTAGTCGTCGGCGCCGCAGTCCAGCCCGGCGATGCGGTCCTCGACGCCACTGCGCGCGGTCAGCATCAGGACCGGGATCCAGTGACCGGACTCACGCAGCCAGCGACACCACTCCAGGCCTGACTCCGGCCCCGGCAACCCCACGTCACACACGATGGCGTCGTACGGCGTGCTCGCCACGGCGTGCCTGGCGTCGAGCGCATCACCGACGACGTCGACCGCCCACCCCTCCTGCACCAAACCCCGCTGGAGCAGCCCGGCCATCCGGACGTCGTCCTCGACCACCAGCAGCTTCATGGGTGAGTCTCTCGCGGAGCACGACGCGGAAGGCTCACAGGTCGCGCAGCTCACTCGGACCGGCGCGGGCGACGACGCGCCCGACCCCGGCCACGACGGCCGCGGTCACGGCGCCGACGAGGAGGAGCATCGCCGCCAGGTAGGCCCAGGGGATGCTGGGCGCGGCCGGTGCCGGGTCGAAGATCCCGTTGAGCACCTTGACCAGGAGATAGGAGATCAGCGTCCCGACCACTGCACCGCCCAGCATCCCGGACACCACCATGGCCCGCGCCTCCGCGGCCAGGAACCGCCCACGTTGGCGGGCCGTTGCCCCGAGCGCGGCCAGCAGCACCAGTGCTCGACGCCGCTCGAGGATCCCGCCCAGAAGGGCGAGACCAGAGCAGGCCAGGGCCAGCGGCACGCTGAAGCCGAGGATCAACCGGGAGAGCCCGGTGAGGTCCGTGGCGGCAAGCCCCGAGGCGCTGGTCACGGCTGCGCCCTCGCTGGAGGTGTCCTGGACGGTGGCGCCGGAGCCGGACGCGGTCAGGCGGGACCGCAGGGCCGCCGCCGTCGCAGCCGGGGTGTCGGAGGAGACCAGGAACGTGCCGACCGCCTTCGACCCGGTGCGGCTGCTCACGTAGTCGGCGTTGCCCACGATGAAGCTGTCCTTCGGCGCGGTGGGCCACTCGGTGACCTGTCCCAGCACGTGGAACGGGACCGCGCGATAGGCATGGTCGGGCCCGCTCTGCAGGCGGATCCGGATCAGGTCACCACGGTGGAGCTGGTAGTCGTGCAGGGTCTCGGCCGAGAGCAGCACGCCGTCCGGCGTCCGTTGCATCAGGGCGAGTGTCCGGGCGACGGTGCTGCCGGGGACGAAGGCGTCCTGCAGTGCGGTGACCCGGCCGAAGCTTCGTGGCTGAACGCCGTAGAAGTCCTGCAGGTCGGGACCGACGTAGCCGAACCGGTGCTGCAGCGGCTCCACGCTCCGTACGCCCGGCGCCGAGGTCAGTGCGCGCGCACCCTCCGGTCCGACGGTCGCCCCCGGGGGTTCCACCACGGCGACGTCGCTGCCCACGGTCAGGGCCACGTCGATGCGGGACTGGGCCCGGTAGGTCGAGGTGAAGATCGCCGTGGAGACGGCCAGTCCGAGGGCCACCGAGAGCCCTACAGCGCCCCGGGCGATGAGCCGCCGCCGCTGTCGTAGCGCGGCCGCCTCCAGCTCGGGTGCGGTCCCGGGCCCTCCCCGGGACCACCGTCCCGTACGCCGGCCGACCAAGGAGTCCGTGACTCGCCAGATCAGCAGGGCCAGGCCGGGCCAGGCCAGGGCCGGTCCAGCGAGGGCGGCGTAGTTCACCTGGGTCTGGGCGATCCCCTCCGGCGCCAGCACCACCTGGTAGCCGCTGCGGGCGGTCAGCGCGAAGCAGACGCTCGCACCGACCAGGAGGATGAAGTCGAGACCTGCTCGCAACGGCCAGGGCGTGCCGGTGCGGGGACCGGTGGCCGCTTCGGCAGCCACCCCGGCAGAGTTCCGGTCGAAGGCCAGCCGCGCCGCGGGACCGACCTGGGTGAGCAGGGCCAGGGCGGCTCCACCGAGCGTCGCAGCCACCGCCCAGGCCCAGGGCAGAGTGGTGCCCGTCGGCAGGGCGAGACGGATCGCCAGCAGGGCGAGTGGGAGTCCCAGGGCCGTGCCGAGCGCCGCGGTAATCGCCGCTTCCCCCGCGACGAGGCGGACGATGTCGGTCACCGAGGCGCCGCGCAGGCGCAACAGGGCGATCTCACGACGCCGCCGGTCCGAGCGCAGGGCGACGACGAGGGTGGCGACCACCACGGCCAGGACGAATCCGGGGAGCCCGAGCAGCAGGAAGAGCAGGTCGGCGTAGCGCGCATCCTCACCGGCGGCGGTCAGCGCGGTGCCGAGGTTGTCGCCCACCAGGGCGCCACCCGCGACCGCGGCCTGGAAGTGGTTGGCCCGCGCCTGCACGGCGATCGCTGCGGTCTGGGGATCCGTCGGCAAGGTGCCGTGGCTGAAGCCGACGTGGAGCTGGCGGACGACGGTCGTACCGCGGGTCACCGCGTCGAAGACGGCCGGCGGCACGAGGAGGACGTTGTCCGGTGGGGCGCTCACCCCTGCACCCGGGGCCAGGCCCACGACCTGGAAGAACGAGTCCGCGGCGGGCAGGTCGACGACCCCGTCGACGGTGAGCGGGTGCGACCCCGTCGCAGTCCGCACCTGGATGCGGTCACCGGGTACGGCAGCCAGGTTGGCGGCGGTCTGCTGGAACAGCATCGAGCCCGAGCCGGCCCCGAGCAGGTGTCGCAGCTCGCCGGGAAACGTCGCGGCGTACGACGGCGAGATCTCCACGACGTACGCCGCGCCGGTCCGCCGGGCCTCGCCGGCGACGCGGGAGGACAGCGAGTCGACGTGGGCGAAGGACACCTGCTCGACCGCACGCACGTCTGGCAGCCCTGCGATCTGCTTGGCCACCGTCGTGGGATCGCCCTGCGGGGTGACCTGCACCTGCCAGTCGACTGGGACCGACGCTGCCGCGCGAGTGGTCAGCGCGGCGCGGCTCTGCTCCAGGAACGCGCCGAGCGAGGCGACGAAGGCGATCGCGAGCGCGATGCTCAGGGCAGCGACGACGAGCTCGAGCGGTCGACGAAGGAGGAGCCCGACGAGCCAGCGGAGGATCCTCATGCCGACAGCCCGGGGGTGAGGTCACCGTCGAGGACGGTCAGCCGCTCGTCGAACATCTCGGCCAGCGCGGGATCGTGCGTGGCCAGCACGAGGCCGCCGCCCATGGCGGTGACTCCGTCGCGCAGGGCCACGGCGACCTGGTGGGCCCGGGCGCGGTCCAGCGCACCGGTGGGTTCGTCGGCCAGCACCAACCGGTGGCCACCGGCCAGGGCGCGCGCGATGGCGACGCGTTGCTGCTGTCCGCCCGAGAGCTGCGCCGGAAGCGCGGCCGCGAAGTCCGCGGCGCCGATCGCCTCCAGCGCCTGGAGTGAGGCCGCGCGGGATTCCTCGACCCCGAGCCCACGAAGTCGCAGGGGGAGCGTGGTGTTCTGCAGGGCTGTGAGCTCGGGCATCAGCGAGGGCGCCTGGAAGACCATGCCGATCTCACCTCGCCTGACGCGCACATCGCTGGACAGACCTGGCCAGCTGACACGTCCGCTGGAGGGCGTGAGCAGTCCCGCCAGGACCAGCAGCAGGGTGGACTTGCCGCTGCCCGAGCGCCCCATCACGGCCAGGTGAGCACCACGACCAACCGTGAGGTCGACGCCGTGCAGGATCTCGGTGCTGCCGTAGCGGACCCCGAGGCCGGAGGCCTCCACGAGTGGCTCGGTGACGGACGCGTTCACGTCATCTTCCCGTCCACGAGACGCAGCACCCGGTCGGCGGCGTCGGCGACGACGTCCGAGTGCGTCACCAGCACGGTGGCCCCGTCGACGGGTTGCAGCGCGCGCAGGAGCTCCAGCAGCATCGCCTCCTCCGGCGTACTGACCTCGGCGGTCGGCTCATCGGCGAGCAGGAGCCGGGGACCTCCAGCCAGGGCCACCGCCAAGTTGGCCCTCGCTGTCTCGCCTCCCGACAAGGTGGAGGGTCGCGAACCCGCCCGGTCGGTGAGCCGGACCGCCTCGAGGAGCTCGCGCAGGTCATGGGTGGAGGAGGACCGCGGACGGAATGATGCGGCGAGCTGCAGGTTGCCCAGCACGTCGAGGTGCTCGACGAGCCCGCTGGACTGGGTGAGCACCCCGATCGACCGGCCCCGCAGCCGGGCCTGGGTGTTGGCCGGCTGGTGGCTGAGCCGTTCGCCGGCGACCTGGACCGACCCGCCGTCGGGGTCGTCGAGGCCGGCGAGCAGGTTCAGCAGCGTCGACTTCCCCGATCCCGACGGCCCGACGACCGCGACGAGCTCGCCGGGCCGGAGCGTGATCGAGACGTCACGCAGCGCTGCCACCTCCTCACCTCCGCGCCGGAAGAACCGGTGCAGTCCCTGGGCTTCAAGGACCGGGGCCTCGAGGACCGGGGCTCCGAGGACAGGGGCTCCGAGGACCGGGGCTCCGAGGACGGGGGCCTGCAGGACCGGTGCCCCACTCACGGCAGCCTCAGGCTCTGCGACATCGTCCGGTAGGCGTCGACGTTGTCGGCGCCGACCGGTCCGTAGAGATCCAGCCGGACGAGCTTGCCGGCGCGGAACACGTCGTACTCCTCCACCTCGTCGCGGTAGACCTTGCCGGTCACCGGGTCGGCGTCGGAGTTGCGGCGGAACACGATGTGCACGCCCTTGCCCGCAGGGAGCGTGACCGCGGAGATGTTGCGGAGCTCGAAGGCAGGGACCGAGGACTTCAGCCGGGCTACGTCGCTGCTGTGAGCGTTCGCCACCGTCGGTGCCTGCGTCGCGGCCATGCTCTCGGCGGTGACGCCGTTGAGCTTGTCGGTGAACCGCACGCGGACACCCGAACCGGTCCGCGCCCATCCCTCAGGATGGGTGAAGGAGTAGCCGCCGGGCCGGTTGGTGTAGGGCACGAACGCGAGGTTGTCGGGGATGTCGCCCGGAGGGTTCTTCTCCACCGGGACCGGAGCCGCGGGCTTGACCTGGGCCGAGGGAGTCCCAGCGGGCGATGCGCTCTCCGACGGTGCACTGGTCGATGTGGAACGGGGGGCGTTCGCGCTGGAGCCGTCTGCACTCGGGGTTGCGCTGCCGCCGCAACCGGCGGCCACCGAGGACACCAGGACGAAGGTCAGGACGAGGGCCGGGCCGAACCGGCGAGGGGGCTTGGTGAGATCCATGTGCCGAGCCTGGAGGAGCCCCGATGAGAGGACGGTGAGAGCTTTCACGGGCTCACCGGGTCGGGGCGCCGTACGACGATCGCGCGGTGGTCGGAGCCGGTGGTGACCAGGGTGACGACCTCCGCGGGACCCGGTCCGTGCACGTCGTCGACCTTGCGCAGGGATCCCAGGGTGCCCGGGTGGTGGTCGCGTCCCTCCCACGCAGAGGTCAGGCCTGGAAGGCGGAGACCGTCGAAGTTCGAGTCGCCCGTCGCGTGGACCACGTGGCCGAGGGCCAGCTGCTCCTCCACGATCGTCCGCAGGACCAGCACCTCGTGCTGGTGCCGCTCGACGAGGGCGGGACGGTCCTGTCGATAGCTGCCCCTGGCCTGGATCCCGGAGACGAGGTGGAAGTTCACCAGGGACACGGTGCGGTCGCTCAGCAGGTCGCGGTAGACCGAGACCGTCGCGATCCGCCCCGGCTCCATGGTTCGACGGTGCGCGACGCGGTCACTGAGACCGGGTCGGCTCAACAGCCGGACGCGGCTGCTGATCGGCTCGAAGCGGTCGGCTCGAGCGCCCACGACGCAGCCCCCCAGCACTGGGGCGTTCCAGAGATAGGGGGCCGCGTTGCCCGGCAGCCGGAGCCTCGCGCCAGGGGAGAACCTGACGCGACCGGTCCGTCCGAGGATCCGCCAGCGCCTGGGGTACCACTCCTGGAGTCCGACCAGGTCGGGCTCCAGGGTCAGCACCTCGTGCAGGGCTCGGCGGGCGGCCGCGGGGCCGAGCGAGTCCTGGATGTTCGCGCTCGCGACGTCGATCGTTCCTCCGGGTGCCCTGTCCGCCGGCGTCAGCCGACGTGGCTGTCGTGGGGAACCACCGTGACAGGGATCCCGAAGTGCTGGAGCCGGTGGGCGAGGTCCTGGTGGAGCCGTGTGGAGAAGCCGTGCGGGGTGACCGAGAGGATGATCTCGTCGACGGGCTCGCTGAACAAGATGTCCTCCACCGCGTCCATGGGGTCGTGGCGGACCGAGACCGAGCCCAGAACGCGGCCACCGGCGACCAGCTCGAGCGCGAACAGCGCCTCGTGGAGGACCCGTTCTGCTTCGGCGGCCTTGTCGTGCCGCTCCGGGTGCAAGAGGTGCAGCTCGGCGCGCGCGGGGTTGGGGACCACCACCCGGAACTGAACCTCGTCGGTGACCGCTCGCTCCCTGATCGCCTGCATCAGCGCCGGGGCGGGTTCGGCGCGATCGGTGACGACGAGCACTCGGGTTGGTGGCTTCGGTTCCATGGTGAGTCCCTTCTCGGTCGGGTCCGGATCGCTCCGGGGGGGATCAGAGGTCGGTATGCGGAGCGACCAGCTCGGTGCGGTCCTTCTGCGTCACGGTCAGGTAGATGACCGTGGCCAGGATGGTGCCGAGGAATAGCACGCTGGTGCCGAGGGTTCCCAGCCCCAGCCCACCGTCGGCGTGCGGGGAGGCAAGGAAGTCGCCGATGTTGGCGCCGAGGGGCCGGGTGAGGATGTAGGCGAGCCAGAAGCTCAGCACCGGTCCGGCGCCGACCTTCCAGGCGGCCAGCACCGCGAGGATCAGGCCCAGCGGGAGCAGGACCGCGGCCCCGGGGGACCAGCCGGTGAGCTCGAGGGTCCAGTCGCCCGCCGCGGTGCCCAGGGCGAAGGTCACCAGCACCGTCAGCCAGTACCACGACTCGCGCGAGGTGGTCTTGATCGTGTGGATGGAGAGGGTGCGCTCACGGGCGTACCAGGCGCCGAAGACGGCCGCGAGCAGCACGGTGAAGATCGTGGTGCTGACCCAGAGGGGCACCCCGCGCGCGTCCGTGAGGTTGTCGGTGAGCAGGGTGCCGACCACGCTGATCAGCACCACCGCCAGCCAGTAGACGCCGGGCACGTAGCGGTCACGCCTGAACTGCACGACGAGCGTCACGATCAGGGCTGCGGAGAAGACCAGGGTGGTGTTGGTCAGGCCGAAACCAAGCGTTTCGTTGATGTAGTCGGCGAAGCTCTCCCCGACGGTGGTGCACAGGATCTTGATGATCCAGAAGTACACCGTGACCTCGGGCACCTTGTTCAACATCTGGCGGCTGCGTGTCTTCACTTCGTCAGTAGTCGTCATGGTGCGAGTCTCGGGCCGGCCACCTGCCAACATCCTGACCGGTGACCGGTCGCGAACGGCCACTGGTCGTCCGGCCTGGACGAAACCCGACCACGACGGCGCGAACGCCGATGCACAGCGTCCCGACACGTCGGCGACAGTGTCCGGCCAGCAGGCCCGCAGATCGGTGGGGGGCACGGCGACCGTGACGGCGACGGCCCATCGTCCTCGGCTACGGAATAACACCCTCACCCGTTGCCCGGCCGCGTGGCCGGGCGACGGAGTGCGCCAGCCAGAGGATGGTGAGCCAGGCGAGGGCGACCAGTCCGGAAGCCACGACGTCGGTGAGCCAGTGGTAGCCGAGGTAGACCCGGCTGGCCGCCACCCCGACAGCCAGCACGGCAGCCGTCGTCACCATGACCACGCGTGCGGCGTACCTCAGGGCCGGCCACAGCAGCCACACGACCATCGTGAGGAAGACCGCGGAGTTCAGGGTGTGACCTGACGGGAACGAGTACGTCGTGTCCACGGCCCCCAACCGGTCTACGGCACCGGGTCGAGCGCGGCCCACGAGGAGCTTCACGGCGACGGTGAGGAACGCCGAACCCCCCAGAGCGACGGCGAAGACGGCTGCGCGGGAGAAGTCACGTCGCGCCAGCAGGAGAGCGAGGACGACGAGGGCGAGGCCGCCGACGACGACCTCGCTGCCCAGGAGGGTGAGGATCCGGGCCAGCTGCGTGAGTGTCGCCGTGCGCGACCGGACGACGTCGGCGGCGATCGTCGGGTCGAGCCGGCTCAGTCCCTCGTGCTCACCGACGGCATCGGCCAGGGCGACGACGCTCACAGTCGCCAGGCCGGCGACCAGTGCCAGGACGGTGCGGAGGCGGAGCTGCGAGGACAGCTCCCGACGGCCGGTTCCTGCGCGGGCCGGGGCAGCGTCCACTCGTGACATGTCCCGACCCTAGGCAGTGAATCCCGAGGGTGTCAGGCGTGCGGACCGCACAGTCAGGTCACGGTCAGGTTGGCAGCGCGTTGATCAGGTGCGGGACAGGTTGACCGGACCACCGTGTGAGAACGCCACCAGGCGCACGACCTCGCCGACGCACCGAAGGACGACCACATGAGCTCCGCCCACTCCCGGCGTCCCTTGACGCCACGGGGCCGGACCGGCCTCGTCGACATCGTCTCCGGGAGCTTCGGCGCGGGACACGACGTGGCCGCGGAGGCGATCGCGGAGCAGCTGCGCTCACGAGGGTTCAGCACCCGGACGTGGGACGTGGTCGACCTGATGCCGGGCCCTCTGGGCCGGATGCTCAGGTCCGGCTATCTCAAGCAGATCCAGTCGATGCCGGCGACCTGGCGATGGACCCTCGGCGCGATCGAGGGGCACGACGCGATCCTGCGAAGCATCGTGTGCGCGCTGCACACCACGGAGGCGGCCCTCCTGGAGATCGCCGCCGACCGCCCTGACCACTTCGTCTCCACGCATCCCTTCCCCAGCCAGGCTCTCGGGCACCTGCGCGCCTCCGGACGTACGACGGTGCCGGTCACCACCTACCTCACCGACATGTCGGTGCACCGCCTGTGGGTGCACCCGGGTGTCGACACCCACCTGGCGGTCCACCAGATCCCCGCCGACCAGGCCCGACGTCTGGGCGCGGGGGAGACGCGCGTGGTCAACCCGGCGGTCCGCGGCTCGTTCGGCACCACGGTGCGTTCCGAGTTCGGGCAGCGGGCGGCGCGGCGTGCGCTCGGGCTGCCCCAGGACAGGCGCCACCTCGCCCTGGTGACCGGTGGCAGCCACGGCATCGGGCAGCTCCTCGAGTCGGCTCGAGACCTCGCTGCCACGGGCTTGGTCACGCCCGTGGTGCTGTGCGGGACGAACACCCGGCTGCTCGCCAAGGTCGACCGGGACCCGTCGATGATCGGGCTCGGGTGGGTCGAGGACGTGCCGCGTGCGCTCGAGGCGGTCGACGTGGTGGTCCAGAACTCCGGTGGGATGACGTCTCTCGAGACCCGGGCGACCGCAGTGCCGATGGTGACCTACCGATGCATCGCCGGTCACGGGGAGACGAACGCCGCTGCCCTCGCCGAGTCGGGGATCGCCCCGTGGGCCCACGACACCACGCAGCTGTTCCAGCACCTGCTCGGCGCCCTGCACGTGCGACCCCTGTGGTCGGAGCGGTCGTGGCCGAGCACGGACGTGGTGGACGCGCTCTTCCCGGTGCCCTCCCTGATCGCATGAGCCGGTCCCGCGCGGTGGCGGCCCGCAACGTCGTCGTGGCGGCGGGTGCAGCAGCCATGGCGGCCAACCTGCTGCCGTCCCTGGGGTGCATCACTCCGCTGCGGCGTCGGGTCCTGCCTAGCCTGGCGGGCGTCAGCGACCGGCACCACATCGCCCTGACCTTCGACGACGGGCCGGACCGTCGTACGACCCCACGGTTCTTGGAGCTGCTCGAGAATCGCGGGGTCACCGCCACGTTCTTCCTCCTCGCGGCCCACGCGGAACGGGAACCTGTGCTGGTGCGGGAGATGGTGGACGCGGGCCACGAGCTGGCCGTGCACGGCTGGGCGCACGACTGCCTGGCGCTGCGACCACCCGGAAGCCTGCGGCGAGAGCTGCTCCGGGCCCGGGAGGTCATCGAGGACGTTAGTGGGACCGAGGTCGGGTGGTACCGGCCGCCGTACGGCGTGATGACCGGTGAGGGTCTCCACGCGGCCGGCCGGGCCGGCCTGCAGACGGTGCTCTGGTCGTCGTGGGGCGTCGACTGGTCAGCGCGCGCGACGCCGGCCTCGATCGTGTCGACGGTGTCGCGATCGGTGCGACCGGGCGGGACGGTGCTCCTGCACGACACCGACCGCACGTCCGCACCAGGATCCTGGCGTCGGACCCTCGCGGCGACCGGGGCCCTACTGGAGCGCTGGGCCCGTGCGGACGTGCTCGTCGGACCGCTGCGCGAGCACTGGTAGCCCGGCTCTCGCCACGGCCGGTGCGCCGGCCCGGAACACGAACTTCTTGTAGGACCAGTAGCGGAACAGCGTGCCGAGAGCGAGGCCGACCACGTTGGCCGAGATGTTGTCGGCCAGGGTGCTGGTCAGGCCGAGCAAGTCGTGGGAGACCACCAACGTGGCCACCGAGAGCCCGAGCCCGATCAGGTTGAAGAGGATGAACAGGGCGACCTCGCGGCGTCGGTCGCCACTGTCCTGACCGCGCCAGGTGAGCAGTCGGTTGCCGAGGTAGGTCACCACCATCGCCAGTGCCACCGCCACGATCCGGGCGTACGACGGGTCGAACGTGCTCAGGACCGAGTCGGACCGCAGCAGGTTGAACGAGGTGACGTCGACGACGTACCCCGCTCCGCCCACGGCGAGGAACGTGGCGACCTCGGGTGAGGTGAGCTTCTCCAGCAATTGCTCAGACCGCGACATCGCACCGGCCTTCGACAGGCTCCGCCGGGACGGCGACCGGCCGGTGGGCGAGCTCGCGCCACCGCCAGGTGAGCACCCGCAGCATCGCCTCCCGGACGATGTCACTGGTCATCTTCGAGGTGCCCACGGCGCGGTCGGTGAAGGTGATCGGCACCTCGGCGATCCGCAGGCCGAGGCGGCTGGCCCGCCAGGTGTTCTCGATCTGGAAGCAGTAGCCGTTCGACTCCGAGTGCACGGCCCCGATCTCCTCCAGCGCGGCGCGACGGAAGGCCTTGAAGCCGGCGGTGGCGTCGTGGACCGGCATGCCCAGGACCAGGCGGACGTAGATGTTGCCCCCGCGCGAGATGGCCCGGCGGCTCAGCGGCCAGTTGCGCACCCCGCCACCGCGCACGTAGCGCGACCCGATGGCCACGTCTGCGTGCTCGAGGGCCCCCAGCAGGGCCGGGACCCGCTCGGGTGGGTGCGAGAGGTCCGCGTCCATCTGGACGACGGCGTCGTAGGACCCGGCGAGCGCCCAGCTGAAACCGGCTCGGTAGGCCGCTCCGAGGCCGTCCTTCTTGAGGCGGCTGAGCAGGTGCAGCCGGTGACGGTACTCGCGGTGGGCGGTGACCAGGCTCGCCGTACCGTCCGGGCTGTTGTCGTCCACCACGAGGATGTCGACGTCGGGTGCCTGGTGCAGCAGCTGGTCGAGCATGGTGAGGATGCCCTCGGCCTCGTTGTAGGTGGGGACGATCACGACGGTCTTCATGGCAGTTCCTTCGATGGGGGCGGGGTGAGCCGGATGGCCGCGGACAGGTCGGTGCTGGGCGCGAAGAGCTGGGGCACGGCCCGCTCCACTCCGCGGTGCAGATAGACGGTGTGGCCGTCGACCTGCGTCACCGGGACGTAGTGGTCGGCCAGTGCTCGGGCGGCGACCGCGCCCCCGCTGTGCACGCGCCACGTGCTCGCGCCGCGCCACGTCACGAACCAGGTCGGCGCCCGTGGGCTCGCCAGCAGCTGGCTGAGACCGGTCAGCCTGGGGTCGAGGGTGTGGGCCGGGAGGCTCCAGAGATAGGGGTAAGGGGAGCTCAGCCCGGAGGCACGGGTGACGTCGGCGTGGCCCCAGGTCGTCACGATGGTGTCCTGGGGTTGCGCCACGTCCCGGATCGCTCGTCCCACCGAGGTGCCGGCCGTGCCGTGCGCACCCGCGAGGTTGACGCCCAGGGCGATGGCTGCGGCGAGGGTCACGGCCCCCAGCACCGTCCGGGTGCCGGGCTGGCGGGCTGTGACGAGCAGGCCGGAGAGCACCGCGACCGGGACGACCAGCTGGGTCAGGTAGTGGTTCCAGTAGCTCCCGCCGAGGCCGATCGACACCACGTCGAACAGGATGGTCGCCAGGAGCCCCCACACGGCTGTCATCCGCAGTCGACGAGAGGCCAGGGCGTAGGCCGTGACGGCCATGATCACCAGTCCGCCACTCAACGCCCAGCTGACGACGAGTGCCCACAGGCGCGCGTTGGCCGTGCTGCGGTTCGAGGCGGCCATGACGCGCCCGGCCTCGACGCGGAAGGGATACATGGCGTCGTACACGCCGACGAGCGAGGTGCCGTGCGCGCTCGTCCAGACGGCCACCACGCCCAGGCACGCCAGGGCACCGGCGGCCGCGGCGCCGATCGAGCGCATCAGCCGTGAGGTCGTGATCTCACCGCGACGCCAGGCCACGAGCAGGACGACGCAGGCGAAGACGGCGACGTCCGCCATGTTCTGCTTCACGAGCAACGAGGCCGTGGTCGCTGCGCCGGCCAGGGCCGCAGCCCCAACGGCCCGGCGGTCGCTCGGCAGGTCGATCGCGGCCAGTACGGCGGCCATGCCGCCGACCACGAACGGTGCGGCGAGCAGCTCGCCGTTGACCGCCTGGCCACCCAGCAGCGGGCTGACGCACAGCGCGGCGGCGGTGACGGCGGCCCAGGTGGCGGCGCGTGGACCTCCGAGGCGACGAGCGACGTGGGCCACGCCGATCACGACCAGGGCCGTGGCCAGGCATCCGATCAGCCGCAGGGGCACCAGGCCACCGAGCTGGGAGGCCATCCGGAAGATGGTGATGAGCAGCGGTGGGCGGTCGACCCAGTAGTCGCCGTACAGCGAGGAACCACCGGCGTGCCACTGCTGGCCGACCAGGAGGAATCCCGCCTCGTCGTGGGTGGGATCCGAGCCCAGGGACGGGATCCGGGCCAGGACCGCGACCGCGGCGATGACGAGCACCGGGTGCTGCCGCAGAACACGCAGGACCCCACGCAGGGTGCGTGGCGCCGGCGCCAGCAAGCTCCGCGTCGAACGGCGCTCCGGGGTCGAGACACTGGTGGTCATGGTTCGACAATGCAGCTTACGACCTGATTGCTACCTGACCACCTGGGGTCGGGCGATCGTCGGCACGGGTGCCCGTCCTGCGGGTGGGTCATGATGAGGCCGTGACCACGATAGGGATCTGTGAGGACGACGAGTCCGTACGGCGTGTGCTGGCAGAGGCGTTCCGGATGAACGGTCACGAGGTGGTCGTCGCCCGCAACGGCCAGGAGGCCCTGCGCAACTTCTCGGCGAGCGCGGGCATCGACGTCCTGGTCATCGACATCGGGCTCCCGGACTCCGACGGCCGCGACGTCTGCCAGGCGCTGCGCGCCGAGGGTCAGCACGCCCCGGTGCTGTTCCTCACGGCCCTGGACGCGGTGCACGACAAGATCGCCGGGTTCAACGCCGGTGGTGACGACTACGTCGCCAAGCCGTTCTCGCTCTCGGAGGTGATGGTCCGCGTCCAGGCGTTGCACAAGCGGACCCGGCCCGCTCCCCAGAGGGTGTCGGGGCTGCACCTGGACCCTGATCGGCACGCGGTGCGCTACGCCGAGGCCGAGGTGAAGCTGACCCCCACCGAGTTCCGGTTGCTCGCCACCATCGCGGCGGAGCCGGGGACCGTCGTGCGGAGGCGGGCGGCCGTGGCGGCGGCGTGGCCCGACGGGGCTATGGTCAGCGAGAACACCATCGATTCGTTCATCCGCAGGCTCCGGGTCAAGCTGGAGGCCGTCGGGTCGCCGGTGGCCTTGGAGACGGTCCGCGGGGTCGGGTTCGTCCTGCGATGAGGGCCCTGAGCAGGTTCCTGGTCGGCAGGGGACTCCGCTCCCGCATCATCTGGACGACCGCCCTCGTCTCCGCGCTGGCCATGGGGGCGATGATCGGCACCGTCGTACTCGCCCTGAACGGTGCCACCCGGAGCAACGTGGACGCCACGCTCACGGGCCGCTTCCAGACCACTCGGTCCGCCTTGGACAGCAGCGAGAACACGCCTGCACAGGCGCTGGAGACCTCTGTGGATTCCATCGAGGACAGCACGTTCCTCTACGACCGCGACGGCATCCTCGTCGAGGGTCCCAAGGCGGGCCGCCGCGTCCGCGGTGTCGCGGACCGGCTCGGCACCGTGTCACGGAAGACCAGGACCACGCAGCACGAACGGGCCTACCTGGCTGCGCCCGTCACCATCCGGGGTGGCACCAGTCCCGGGCCGGGTGTCCTGGTGGTCTCGGAGAGCCTCGAGCCCTACGAGTCCACCCGCACGGAGGTCCTGGTGGGGTTGGTCGCACTGGGGCTGGTGGTCACGGTCGGGGCCACGGCCATCGCGGCCTGGACGATGTCGCGCACCCTGGCCCCGGTCGACGCGATGGCGGCCCTGGCCGAGGACTGGAGCGAACGGGAGCTGGACGCCCGTTTCGACGACCGCGGTTCGGAGAACGAGATCGCCCACCTCGGCCGGACCATGAACGTCCTGCTGGACCGGGTGGCCGGCGCGCTGCGCGGCGAGCAGCGGCTGACCTCCGAGCTGGCCCACGAGCTGCGCACACCACTGAGCGGGATCCGCGGAGAGGCCGAGCTCGGACTGATGTCCTCGAGCGAGCCCAGCACCCGCGAGCGCTTCGAGCGAGTGGTCTCCATGGTCGACCAGATGAGCGCCACCATCACCACCCTCCTGGCGATCGCCCGCGGCGAGGAGACCCAGACCGCCACCCGGACCTCGGTCGGCGACGTCATCTCGGCCACCCTGGCCAGCACCGGCGCGCGAGAGACGTCGATCGCGGTGGAGGCCGAAGACGGGTCGTCAGAGGACCTTCGGATCAGCGCCACGACCGAGAGCGCGGCCCGGGCGCTCTCGCCACTGGTCGAGAACGCGTTGCGGCACGCGGCCGCCCGGGTGAGCGTCTCCGTGCAGGGCACGGCGCGAACGATCGACATCACCGTCTCCGACGACGGCCCGGGGCTGCCCCAGGACGGTCGGGACCTCTTCGTCGCCGGTGAGCGGGCGGCTGACAGCGTGGGCGCGGGTCTGGGTCTTGCGTTGGCACGTCGGGTGGCGCAGGCCCTCGGTGGCGACGTGGCCGTGAGCTCCGAGCGTGATCCCACGAGCTTCACGCTCACGCTGCCTCGCCCGTAGTCGGTCGGCGGTCAGGTGGCGGGCAGGTCGGGAGGCGCACGCTGCCCCCATGCCGACCCAGCCTCCACGTGGCGACCCTGTCCCGGGTGCCACGGTCATCGCCTCGCTCACGAACGGCAGCCCCTGGACCAGACCCCTGCGCAGCAAGGTCCCCAGGGTGACCCCTCGGTTCTGGATCCTGACGCTCCTCGCGACCACCCTCGGTGCCACCGGCGCTGACGGGCTCTCCGCCGACCTCGATCTCGGCCTCATGGCCACCACCGCGGTGATGAGCCTGCTGCTGACGGGCACGCTCGTCTCGCAGCTGTCCACGCGCCGCTGTCATCCCGGCCACTACTGGAGCTCGGTGGCCCTGTGCAGCACGGTCGGCGCCCTGCTCGCCGACACCCTGGCCGCGGACCTCGGCCTGGGGTTCTGGGCCGTCACGGTCAGCGCAGCGCTCGCCCTCGCTGCGACCTTCGCCGCGTGGCACCACGGCGAGCACACGGTCTCGGTCCACAACGTGCTCACCCGTCGTCGAGAAGCCTGCTACTGGGTCGCGGTCGGTTGCGCAGCGACCCTGGGTCCCTCCCTCCAGGACTTCTTGTCACGCAGGCTCGGCGCCGGGCACCTGACCGCCGTGCTGCTCTGCGCCGGCGTCATCGTGATGACTGCGGTGGTGCGGCCCAGGCACGCCGTGGTCGCCTTCTGGGCGGCGTACGTCGCGCTCTGGCCGCTCGGTGCCGCCATCTCCGACTCCCTCATCGCCGGGGTGCCGAGCGGCGGACTGGCCCTGCCGCCGGACCTGGTCTGTGCCGTTCTCCTGCTGGCCATGCTCGTCGTCGGCGGCGTCTCCAGCGTGGCCCCGCATCGATCAGGTGCCGGTCAGGTCGGCAGACCTACCGTCGGGCCATGATCGCGATCCTGACGCCACTGCTCTACTCACTCGGCCCGCTGGCCGTCCTGCTGGTGATGGCCGTCGTGTTCACCGAGACCGGGCTGCTGCTCGGCTTCTTCCTCCCGGGTGACTCCCTGATCTTCCTGGCCGGGGCCCTGGTCGCCTCCCACGTCATCGCGGTGCCCTTCTGGCTGATGGCCGTGGCCGTCTTCGCCGCTGCGGTGGCCGGGGACCAGCTGGGTTACCTGATCGGGCGTCACTACGGTCCCCGGGTGTTCTCGAGGCCGGATTCCCGGCTCTTCCGTCAGGAGAACGCCGAACGTGCCCAGGCCTTCTTCGCGAAGCGTGGTGCCCTGGCCGTCATCCTGGGGCGTTTCGTCCCCGTGGTGAGAACCTTCGTCCCTGTAGTGGCCGGGGTGGGCAGGATGACGCACCGCACCTTCACCACGCTGAACCTGGTCGGAGCCCTGGTCTGGGCCGTCGGCATCGTCACGGTGGGCTTCCTCTTCGGCGGGATTCCCTTCGTCGCCGCCCACATCGAGCTGATCACGATCGCGATCGCCGGCGTCTCCATCATCCCGGCCGCCCTCGAGGTCATGCGCCGGCGTCAGGGCCGCCCGTCCTCGGAGGCCACCGGGAGCGCCGACGAGGACGAGACCCCCCGCCTTCCCGCCTCGGTGTAGACCCGGTCGTGCCGGGCGAGGCTGGTGGCCCAGGTCATCTGGGTGCCGACGGTCCGGTTGTGCTCAGACATCCTCCGGCGCAGCGGTTCGTCCTCGACGAGTCGACGCAGTGCTGACACCATGTCAGCGTCCGAGTGGCACAGGATTCCCTCGACCTCGGTGCGGATGAAGTCCGTCAGGCCGCTCACGGCATGTCCCACCACGGGCAGTCCCGCGCACCTGGCCTCCAGCGCCGCGAGCCCGAAGGACTCCAGCATCGACGGGGCCACGTAGAGATCCGACGCCCGGAGTCGCTCGCCGACCTCACGCGGATCGACCCGACCGGTCAGGGTCACGGCGGACTCCAGGTGGAGTCGGGCGAGCGTGCGTTGGACGCGGTGGCGCTGGGGGCCGTCGCCGACGATCGTGAGGTGGAGCGGGACATCGACCTGGTCGAGCAGGTCCCTGAACATGCGAGCCAGCTGGACCGGACGCTTGCGCGGGGCCAGTCGCATCGTGCTGATGAGCCTGACCAGGTGGTCGGGCCGCGGCCGGGGCGTGTCGATCCTCGGCAGGGTGTCCACAGCGTTCGGCAGCACCGTGACCTGCACCCGGTCCGGGAGCTGGTGGGCGAGCTGGGAGGCGGCCACCTGGCTGACCGCCGTCCACGAGACGGGTGCGCTGCGCAGTCCGGCGACGGCGGCGGCCAGGCCGGGGAGCGGCCCCATCCGGTTCCACATCGAGTGGACCGTGACCACCGTCGGTACGCCGCTGCGGGCGGCGATGGCCGCCAGGGGGGCTGTGAACGGCGCGACCACCGAGACGTGCGCGTGCACCACGTCGCAGGCCCCGAAGTCGAACCTGGCCGCCTCCAGGAAGGAGCGGGCGCGGATGACCGGCAGCGCGCGCGAGGTCTCCTCGTTGCCGGCTGGGGTCGAGGTCAGCACGGTGACGTCGTCCCCCCGTGCGCGCTGACGTTCAGCCAACCCGTGGACATGGGTCTCGATGCCGCCCAGGACGGGCAGGTAGTGGTCGGTGAGGTGCAGGATCCTCATCCGACCGGTCCGATCGCCGGCCGTGGTGAACGCTGGAACCAGGCCCAGACGCCGAGCAGCACGCCGCCGACCGGGACCTCCATCGCGATCAGGAAGAACCGGTAGACGAGGACGCCGGCCACCACCTCGACCGGGTCGAGGCCGTTGGCCACCAGCCAGGCGATCGTCCCGATCTCCGCGAACCCGGCACCGCCGGGGGTGAAGGGCACCAGGCTGCTGAGACGTTCGATCGCGGCCGCCATCAGCACGACCGTCACCGGCGCGTGCAGGCCGACCGCGCGGAGGCTGAACTCCAGGAGCGCCACCTGGGTCGCGACGTAGACCAGGCTGGCCGGCAGCAACCGACCCCAGCGTTGGAGCAGGAGCCGATGGATGCGGTCGATCGTCTGGCGCAGAGGGCCGAGCACGGTGTTCCAGCGATGGGTCCGGAGCACGAGGGCCTGTGCAGGCAGCACGGCCACCAACGCTGCTGCACAGATGGAGGCGGTCACCCACAGCGTCGCGGGAACGTGTCCCGCCGCGAGGGCGAGACCAGTGACTGCCACGACCGGCAGCACCAGCTTGAACGCCACGTCGAGGGCGTTGGTCAGGACGCAGAACGTGGCGAACGCCAGGTTGGAGTGCCCCCAGGTGCGGACCATGCGCCAGTTCAGTCCGGTCGCGACGGCGCCGCCGAACGGGATCAGGTTCGCGACCGCGCTGCCACTGAGGTTGAGCAGCAGGCTGCGTCGTACGCCGAGTCCGGGAAGCGCAGCCGACAGGACCGTGGCGTAGACGGCGAGGCCGCCCAGCCAGATGCCACTGAGCTCGGCGAGCTGACGGAACTGCAGGGCTCGCACCACGGCGAGCACGTCGTGCCAGGTGGCACCGGCCACGCCGTGGGTCGCGGTCCACAGCCCTCCACCGACGAGCCCTACGACGAGGAGCGACTTCCAGGCCCACGCGCTCCACGAGCGCATGCGACTCGGCCGCCCGACCGCAAGGGTCGGGCGAGGTCCGGTCCCCGTCTCCATGTCGGTGGCGCCGATGGTGTGCTCCTCGAGTCGATCACTCAAGGATGGTGCGAACCGCCTGCCGACAACCTGACCAGGTTGTTCACCGAGGTGAGGCTCAGAAGGCGAACCGTTCCTCGTGCAGGTGCCCGGCCGGAAGGCCGGCCTTGAGGACCGAGGCGCGCACGGCGGCCGCCATGCCAGGCGGTCCACACAGGTAGACGTCACGGCTCACGAGGTCCGGGACGAGCCGGGTGAGCGAGGCCGTGCTCAGGTGGTCCCGGTTGTTGCCGAGCAGGTAGACGACGCGGGCGCGCCGTCGTGCGGCGATCTCGTCCAGCTCGGCGCGGAACACGATGTCCTCCCGGGTGCGGGCGCGGTAGAGCAGCAGCAGGTCCTGGTCGTCGCCTCCGACAGCCGGGATGGTCTCGAACAGGGCGCGCATGGGGGTGATGCCGACGCCGCCGGCCACGAGCAGCACGTTGCGGCGAGTACGACGAGCGGCGGTCATCGCGCCGTACGGTCCCTCGGCGACCACCCAGGTGCCGACCTCGATGTGCTGCAGCAGCCCGCTGCCGTCGCCGAGGTCCTTCACGGTGAGCCGTAGCCGATCGGCGCGCGGGGGCTCGCTGAGCGAGAACGGGTGCGCGGTCAGCCACGTGTCGGGGGTGAGGAACCGCCAGCGGAAGAACTGGCCCGGCTCGGCGTGCAGCTCCTCGACCCGGTGGCCGGTGATCACGATGGAGACGACACCGGGCGCCTCGGGGACGACCGCGGAGACCCGGAGCCGGTGGCGGGCGGCCTGACGGACGGGCGCGAGGATCCGATATCTCAGCACGAGCCCGAAGGTGTGCGCGTACAGGAGCGCCCAGGCGACCTGGAGCCATCGATGGCCGGTCAGGTCGGGGCCGGCGAGCTGGTGGACGAACGAGAGCGCGATCGCGACGTAGGTCCAGAGGTGGATGGCGTGCCAGGTCTCGTAGCGCAGCCGTTTCCGGGCGGCCCGGATCGAGATGGCCGCGACCGCCAGCATCGCGATGGTGCCCAGGGTGGCCGAGATCAGCCACGGCATGCCCAGGACGTCCCAGAGGGCGAGCGGGATGCTCTCTCCCCGCGCCTGCGCCCAGCCTGTGACGGCCGCGCAGGCGTGGACGACGACGAGGGTGACCACAGCGCGTCCGGTCATCGCGTGCCAGCGGGCGAGCCGGTCGCCGCCGACGCCACGCTCGAGCAGGGGCCACCGCGACATCAGCGTCATCAGGACCAGGACGCCGTAGCCGGCCAGCATTCCGCTCACGTGCGCGATCACGGGCACGAGCAGCAACGGCGCGGGTGTGGCCAACGCGAGCACGACGGGCCACACGGCGACGAACAGGGCGCCGAACCAGCCCGCGTTGACGACGTACGAGCTGAGGGCCTGGTGGTCGAGACTCTCGCTGGGCGACTCGGTCACGGCGCTTGTCCCGGGACCACTGTCACCGTGGTGCTCGGGGGTTGCGGGGTCACGGGCGACACCGAGGGTGCGACCAGACCCATCCACAGACCGACGGCCGTCGCGAGGCCGGCGATCCAGATCCCGATCCGGTCACGCTGGTGCGTCACCGTCCACCCCCGGGCCCGTCGGGACCACCCCGACCGTCATGAGCGTCAGGGCCACGGTCGGCCGTCAGCTGCGCCGCGACGGTTCGGTCGGGGCCCCTGCCGTCTCCGGTGGAGGCCTGGGCGACAGCGAAGCCTGTGCCGCCGGCCGTCAGCCCGAGCGCGAGAGCGGCCGACGCGAGCATGACACGCAGGCGGGTGGAGCGGCGGCGCTCCGGGACGGGCGCGGTGGACCGTGTGCGTTCCGGTGGGGCGGGCTGCGTGGTGTGGTCGTCGAAGCCGTAGTGCTCGACGCTCCACGGTGACGTGGTCCGCCGAGCGGGGTCCTCGTCCGGCGGTGGTGTGCCGCCAGGAGGCACGCTGCTCATCGGGCTGACACCCGGACCTCGACGGGCTGCGTCTCCGGCCGCTGGTCCAGTGGCCGGCTCGGCAGCAGCTGGTCGCGGTGGGCGTCGGCGCGCGTCACGGCGAGGTAGGCGACAGCGAGGACGATCAGCCCGAGGGCAGCCACGGTCACGGTGCCGTCGCCCAGTCCGAGGCCGGAGCGCTTGCCCATCCAGTCCGCGATCGATGCGCCCATGGGCCGGGTGAGGACGTACGCCGACCAGAACGCTGCGATCTCGCCGACGAGCCGGGTGCGGTAGAGCACGAGCGGGACGAGCATCGCGAGGCCGAAGAGGTATGCCGAGCCCAGGAACCCGAGGGCCAGCGTGCTGGCGGTGAGGTCCCCGGCCGCCGTGCCGAGTGCGAAGGTCAGGAACACCGTGATCCAGTAGAAGGTCTCGGAGCGCCGGTTGGTGATGCTGTGGATCGACAGTGTCCGCTCACTGCGGAACCAGAAGCAGAACACACCGGCCAGCAGCGCGGCGTACAGCGCCGTCATCAGTGGCAGTGAGAGGCCTAGGACGGAGTGCAGCCCGTCTGCCGCGACCGTGCCGAAGACGGCCAGGGCGGCGACCGCGCTCCAGTAGGTCACCGCGCGATAGCGGTCGGAGCGCAGCTGCAGCGTCAGGGTGACCACCAGGCCGAGCCCGCCCACCAGCACGGGCAGCCCGAGGCTGACCCGGGCCAGGAAGTCCGAGGCCGCCTCGCCCATCCCCGTGGTCAGGATCTTGACGACCCAGAAGAGTGCGCCCACCGCCGGGACCTTGACCAACCAGCCTCCAGGAAGATGGTCGCTGGCTCTGGTCCCGGGACGAGTGTCGGGACAGACGTCGGTGCTCACGGGAACTCCAGTTCGAGAATGGTGAATGGGGGGTTGACCCGGATCCTGGCGGGCGAAGTTGTGCGTCGATCTGTGAGGCACTGTGCCTGCGCTGTGAAGGCTCGAGCGGGCCCGTCAGGTGATGTCGTGGCGCTGGAGGCGCCGGTCGCCGAGGCGGATCGCGACCAGGCTCCACACGAGCAGGACGACGGCGCCGACCCAGGCCGGGGGACTCTGCTCGAACGCCTGGGTGGCCGAGACCATCACGGTCGAGGCCACCGGCGGTACCACGACCTGGGCGGCCAACACCCAGTTCTGGTTGAGCACGTAGGTGTTGAGGAGCTCGAAGACCGTGGCGGCCGCGGTAGCTCCGATGAGGTAGAGCACGGTGGCGCTGACGGTGGCCGCGAGCTGGTGGCGGACCAGACAGCCGAAGCCGATGCCGAACAGCGTCCACAGCAGGTACGCCGCGAGGTTGAGCAGGATGGCCCGGTCCACCGCCCAGTGACCCAGCCCGGTCGAGTAGCCCTGGGAGTGCAGGAACGCGGCACCGGCGGCGACGCTGATGACCGTGGAGACCAACCACGCCAGTCCGGCCACCAGGAGCGCGGCGACGAGCTTGCCGCGGATGACTGCGCTCCGCCTGGGCGTCTGCAGGAACGTGAACGTCGCGGTCTGTTGGTAGAACTCACTGGTCACCATGACGATCCCGAGCAGGCAGACCAGCAGGACGCCGATGAGCTGGCCGGAGGTGTACAGCATGGCCGCCTGCCCGATGCCGTCGTGCCCAGCCGTCCATTCCTGTCGCAGGTGCGCGAGGAAGTCCGCCGGGATGCTGCCGGCGTGACCGTGGCTGTGCAGGTTCACGAAGGAGTTGAACGGCTGGAGCAGGGAGTACGCGTTGATCCCGTTGACGACCAGCATCGTCACGGTGCTGGCGAGGATGGCCAGCGCGAACAGCCACCAGGCGTTGGTGGTCCTGAGCTTGAACAGCTCGGCGTGCACGAGTCGCTTCATCGGATGGCCGCCTCTGCGTGGGTGAGGGTCAGGAATGCGTCCTCGAGATCGGGGGTCTCGGTGTAGAGACGGTGGACCGGAACGCCGACCGAGAACGCCAGGTCACCGATCAGGGACTCCTCGATGCCGAGGACCCTCAGGGCGGTCCCGTTAGGGATCGTCACGGTGGCTCCTGCGGACCGCAGTGCTGCGGCGAGACGCTCGGGCTGCGGTGTGCTGACCTGGACGGGGGCGCCGATGGAGAGTGGCGCGATGATGTCGTCGATCGAGCCCTGCCGGGCCAGGCGCCCGGCGGCGACGATGACGACCTCGTCCGCGAGCGCCTGCATCTCCGAGAGCAGGTGGCTGGAGACCAGGACGGTGCGCCCCTCGGAGGCGAGTCCCTGCAGGAGCGTGCGCATCCAGCGGATCCCCTCGGGGTCCAGGCCGTTCGCCGGCTCGTCCAGGATGAGTACGTCGGGGTCGCCCAGCATCGCGCTGGCGATCCCGAGCCGTTGCCGCATTCCCAGTGAGTAGCCCTTGAAAGGACGGTCGGCGGCGGCCATCAGCCCGACCATCTCGAGGGTCGCGTCGGCTCGGGAGATCTCTAGCCCGGTCGCGATGCACGCGGCGCGGAGGTGGTTCCTGCCGGTGCGTCCCCGGTGGGCCGATGACGCCTCCAGCACCGCGCCCACCACGCGCGTGGGCTCTGGCAGATCGGCGTACAACCGGTCACCGATCGTCGCCGTCCCGCTCGTGGGAGCCACGAGGCCCAGCAGCATGCGCAGGGTGGTGGTCTTCCCTGCTCCGTTGGGTCCCAGGAAGCCGGTCACCCGTCCCGGGGTCACCGTGAAGGTGAGGTCGTCGACGGCCGTCAGCTCGCCGTACTGCTTGGTGAGGCCCCGGACGACGATGGGTGACTGGCCGTCTGGTCCGCCGGGTGCGGTGTGCCGGCGCTCAGAGGCTTGCGCGTGGATGGTCATGGTGGGTCCTTGCCCTCGTTGGTGCACCGAGCATGGATCCATCAGCCTTGTGGCAACCTGAACGCCTCCGACGGCCCGGTCCTGAGGGGTCGCGTCCGTGCTCAGCCGGGCAGGTGCAGCAGGAAGCGGGTGGGGCCCGGTGAGGGATCGAGAGTCACGTCGCCACCGCTGACCCGCGCGATGCGCCGGGACAGGGCGAGGCCGAGACCGGCTCCTCCGCCACTGGTCTCACCGGGACTGAAGATGAGGTCGCGCCGGGACTCCTCGACGCCGGGTCCGTCGTCCTCGACCGTGAGGCCGATCGAGCCGTCGGGTCGCCGGCCCGCAGTGAGGCGCATCTGCGTCCGAGCCATCCGGGCGGCGTTGGTCACCAGCGGGGTGAGGGCTCGTACGGCAAGGTCGTGCGGCACCTCCCAGGTGAGGTCCGGGGCGATGTCCCGCCCTACGGCGATGTCGCGTGCCTCTGCTGTCGCCGTCGCGTCCCGAAGGGCGTCGTCCACGACCAGCGACACCGAATGACTCGTGCCGTGGGCCACGGAGGAGGTGGCGCGGGCGAGGTCGATCAGGCCCGAGATGGTCTGTGACATCCGCAGGCAGGCGGCATGTACCTCGTCCAGGTCGTCGCGCATCCCGCGGTCGAGGTCGTTACGCAGCCGCAGCAGGTCGATGTTGCCCTGGATCGCCGCGAGCGGGGTGCGCAGCTCGTGGGCGAGCTCGGAGGTGAGCCGCTGCTCGGAGCGGATGGTCTGGGCGACCTTGTCGAGGAGCCCGTCGAGGGTGCGTCCCAGTGAGGTGATCTCGTTCCCGGGCTCACCGAGGGCGAATCGCCGTCCGAGGTCGTGCTCGCTCCACTCCTCCGCGGTGGCGGCCATGGCGCTCACGGGGCGGAGCGCGCGTCTGCTGGCGAACGCGACCAGCCCGGTGGCGGCCGAGACGAGCAGGATGCCGGCCCCGATCGTCACCGCCAGCGCGTAGGTGGCCGCGGTGGCGTACGGCGCGCGCTGCTCGCTGACCACGACGGTGCCTTGTTGCCCTGCCTTGGTCATGAAGGGCAGGGCGTACACGCGGGCGTAGTCGCCCACGCGCAGGGTCTTGGCACGCGTCGTCACCCGCACCCGGTCGTACTGGTCGGCCAGGGCATCCGGGGCCGCGCCGGCGCGGATCGACCCGTCGGCGCCGTAGACGGCGACGCCCGCCTCGAGCCGAGACTGCGGGACCGAGATCCTGGTTCCCTTCGAGTTGGCCTGGGCCGAGGCCACCACAGACGCGGCGCGATCGGTCATCACCTTGGACACTGCGGTATCCGTCGCCCGGCCGAGCAGGAGCTGCACCAGCACGCCCAGCACCACCACCGCGATCGTGCTGGAGAGGCACGTCAGTGCGATCAGCTGGGTCCGCAGCGACCCACGGCCATTGAGCACCTCGCGGACGCTACGGGGGAGCGGGCGCCACATGCGATCACCTCATCCTGAAGCCGACACCGCGCACGGTCTCGATGACCACCGGGGCCCCGACGGTCTCCAGCTTGCTCCGTAACCGACTCAGGAAGGAGTCCACGGTGTTGGGAGCGACGTACGCCCCGTCGGGCCAGCCGGCGGCGATGACCGCACGTCGGCGGACGACCTCGCCGGGGCGCTGCGCGATCGCGGCGAGGACCCTGAACTCGGTCGGGGTCAACGACACCGACTCGGTCGGGGTCTCCAGCGCATGGGTCATCGGGTTGAGCTCGAACCCGAGGTTCAGGCCGGCGGAGCGGGGCTGGAGGCCGCGGCGCCCGAGCACGTCGATCCGGGCAAGGACCTCCTTCACGTCGAAGGGCTTGGCGACGTAGTCCTCCGCCCCCGCGGCGAAGCCCGACAGCCGGTCGTGCACGGCGCCGAGCGCGGTCAGGAACAGCACCGGTGCGAACTGGCCGGCGGTCTTGAGTGCATGGACCACGTCACGACCGTCGGCGTCGGGCAGACCGATGTCCATCACGATCACGTCCAGCGTTGCCGCGGGAAAGATCCGGAGTGCCTCTGCACCGGTGTGCGCGACCACCGCTCGGTGCTCGGCGTACTCCAGGGAACGCTGCAGCACCCGCCGGATCGCGGGGTCGTCCTCGCAGACGCCGACGGTCAGCACGAGGGTCGCTTTGCTTCCACGTCCAGAGTGTCTCCTGCCGACCTGACTTCAACCTGACCGCGGGTCTCGGGCTTCGCCACCAAGACCCCTGGCCTGAGGTCGGCCCACGGAGGTCGCTACGAGAGCGACCAGCCCGGATCGCGGCCGATGAACCCCATCAGCCGGTCCATCGCCGGTGCGCTCTCCGGTACGTCGACCTTGGGGCCGTACTGACCGCTCGAGCGGAGGAGCTCGTCGATGGGCTGCATGCCTGCGAGCATCTCGGCGCAGCGCCCCTCGTCGAGGGCGATCGGCTGTCCGGTCGCGCGGGCCAGGTCCCAGGTGTGCATGAAGACGTCGGCGGTGTAGAAGTTCGCGATCGCCTGGTCCAGCGGCACGTCGCCGATGTGCGGGTTGCTCAGCACCTTGCCGGGGGTCTCCGGGTCGTCGAGGAGTGCCTGCACGGCGTCGGCCTGGCTCGTCCACGCCCCGACCGGGTCGACGGCCGGGGAGGGGCCGGACGGCAGGGTGATCCCGGCGCCGCCCTGGAGGAAACCGGGGAACCACTCGACCAGGTGCCCGACGACGTCGCGTGCTGTCCACCCGTCGACGGGGGCGGGGTTGTCCCACGACCTCGGGTCCGCGCTCCGCACGAGGTCTGTGAACCGGCCGGCGGTCTGGCGGTGATCTGCTGCTGGGTCTGGCATGCGTCCTCCACTCACGGGTGAACGGGTATTCAACCAGTAGGTTGAATACCGCGCAAGGGTGGTCGACGCCGCGCTGGGCGTCAGGGACCGGAGGCCTCGTAGGAGAAGGCCGCCGCGGCTTCGCGGATGAGGCTGGTGGCCGTGTCCAGGGAGGGGCTGGTCGCCCGGCTGCGCGTCAGGTGGCGCAGCGCGACGCGACGCAGGCCGAGACCGGGAATGACCAGTGCGTCGACGTGGTCGGTGCGCAGCCCCTCCAGGGCCAGGGAGGGCACCAGCGTGACCCCTTCGCCGGCGGCGACGAGGGCGACGGCGTTCTGGTAGCTGCTGTAGGTGTGCAGGCTGGAGAGGTCGCCACCGAGCCGGCGACGGACACGTTCCACGGCCTTGCCGCTCGCCGTGGAGGGGTCGATCCCCAGCCAGGGAAGCCCCACCCGCCCGAGGTCGACGACGTCGGTGGCCAGCAGCGCACCCGGAGGGACCAGGAGCTTCCACGGCTCGTCGAGCAGGGGTACGTCGGTGGTGCCGCGGGGCGGCGTGTACCCCTCACCGGCGTCGAGCTCCACGATGACGCCGTCGATCGCCCCCGTGCGCAGGGCCCGTACCAGCTCGGCCTCCTCCGCCTCGACGGTCTCGATCACCAGGGCGGGATGACGCTGGCGCCACTCGGGCAGTGAGGGGGACAGGACGTTGGTGAGGAAGGACTGGAACCCCCCGACCCGGACCTTGCCGCTGACCGACGCGTCATCGTGCTCGAGCCGCGAGCGCGCCACCGCCAGGGCGCGCTCCACGTCCTCGGCCGCCTCGGCGAGCGCCAGCCCGGCGGGGGTGAGCACGCTTCCGGACGGAGTCCGCTGGAGCAGCGTGCGTCCCGTCTCCCGCTCCAGCCTGGCCAGCTGCTGCGACACGGCGGACGCTGTGACGGCCAGCTCGTCGGCGGCCGCCAGGACGCCGCCGTACCGCGCCACGGCGAGCAGGAAACGCAGCCGGCGAGGGTCCAGGATCACATTAGCGATGCTACACACCGGATGTACTCAAGTGCCATTGCGCTAAACCCACCGAAGGCTCACGATGGTGGTGTCGGGCGAGGATCGTCCAGCACGAGAGACAACGAGGAACACGGCATGATCGCGCTGGCCATGGGCTGGTCCGGCACGTTGGGCACTATCGGCGCCTACGTGATGTTGAGCCGAGGCGAGTGGCACGCAGCCTCCCTGCGCTATGCCGCCCTCAACGGGGTGGGGGGGCTCCTGGCCGCGAGTGCGAGCACTGCCTACGGCGCCTGGCCGAGCGTCGCGTCGAACCTCCTCTGGTCCGGCGTCGCCGCGCACTCCGCGCTCGTGACGCTGCATGAGCGCCGCTCGTTGCGCCTCGACGCCGCCTGAGATCCTTCCCCGGCGTCGCTCGCGCGATCACAGAGGGGCGCAGGGGTGAGCCTGATACGACCTGACGCCGGTGGACTAGGCCCATCCGATCGACTCGTTGCCGTGAGCGGGCGCCCGCTGCCAATCTCCTGAGCAAGTCGGACCCGGTGAGGGTCCCGCGTCCGAAATGAAGAGGGACCACATGTCTCGCTCGAGATCGTGCCTGGCGCTGCTGCTGATGATGCTCTCCGTGCCGCTCCTCGCCACGCCTGCCCGGGCGGCCGACCCGATCGCGACCACCACGGTGCTGGTCTCGCCGGCGCCGGGCACGACGGCGTACGTCGGGCACGAGGTGACGTTCACGGCGAAGGTGACCGCGGCGGACGGGTCGGTGCCGCAGGGCCGGGTCTACTGGGACGACGGGGGCGCGTGCCTGGGTCTCGTGGCCTCGGCGCCGGTGGAGGCGGATGGGACGGCCACGATGACCTACGCGCACAGCACGGCCTATGACACCTACAGCCTGAACGCCTGCTTCAAGCCAACCGACTACAACGTCTACCAGTCCAGCGAGGACTTCAGCTGCTGCCTGAAGGTGCAGACGATCCCCACCACCACGGTGCTGGTCTCCCCGCAGCCTCCGGCGGTGGCGAGGACGGGCCAGACGGTGACGTTCACGGCGAAGGTGACCGCGGCGGACGGGTCGGTGCCGCAGGGCCGGGTCTACTGGGACGACGGGGGCGCGTGCCTGGGTCCCGTGGCCTCGGCGCCGGTGGAGGCGGACGGCACGGCCACGATGACCTACGCGCACAGCACGGCCTATGACACCTACAGCCTGAACGCCTGCTTCAAGCCAACCGACTACAACGTCTACCAGTCCAGTGAGGACTTCAGCTGCTGCCTCGACGTCGGACCGATCGCGACGACCACGGTGCTGGTCTCGCCGCAGCCTCCGGCCGTGGCACGACCGGGACAACCGGTGACGCTCACGGCCCAGGTGACGGCGGCGGACGGGTCGGTGCCGCAGGGGCGGGTCTACTGGGACGACGGAGGCGCGTGCATGGGGCCGGTGGCCTCCGAACGGGTGGGCGCGGACGGCAAGGCGACGATGACCTACACCCTCACGTCGCCCTACGACTCCTACAGCCTGAACGCGTGCTTCAAGCCGGATGACTACGACGCCTACCAGTCCAGCGAGGACTTCAGCTGCTGCCTCGACGTCGGACCGGTGACCACCACCACGTCGATCAGCTCCGTCTCACCCACAGGCGGTGCCCTCACCGGTCAGACGGTGACCATGAGGGTCGTGCTCAGCGCCGCTGACGGATCCATCCCCCAGGGCAGCGTGGTCTGGCAGGCCACCGGCGCGTGCGGGTCGGGATCGCCCACGGCCTCGGCCGCGGTGGGAGCGGACGGCAAGGCGACGCTGACTCACGGCTTCGGGAGCGCGGGACCCTACGAGCTCAAGGTGTGCTTCACCTCGGCGGATGCGGACCAGTACCAGAACAGCGAGACGGACAACGGCTCCTACCGGATCACCAAGCCTCCGCCCGACCACGCTCCCGTGGTGACCAAGGATCCACTGCCCGGTGTCGTGATCACAGGGAAGTCGGTGACGCTCGGCGCCGACGCCACGGGAACCCCGACTCCCGGTGCGCAGTGGCAGCGGTCGCGGGACGGTGGCAAGACCTGGTCCAACGTCCCCGGCGCCACCGGTAGGTCGCTGGTCGTGGTCGCCACGGCGGCCGCCAACGGGAACCTCTACCGCACGGTCTTCACCAACCGTGCCGGGAAGGCGATCACCCACGCCAATGCACTGCAGGTCACCCAGGCCTTCCGCGGCTACCTGGCCCCGTCGTCGAATCCCCCGTTCAAGCGGGGAAGCACGGTGATGTTCGCCGTGGTTCTGGGCGGTTCCACCGGGGCCCAGCTCAACGACGCGACGGCGCAGTCGGTGCCCACGATGGTCCAGGTGCGGTCGCCGCAGAACACCCTGACGACCCAGGCGTCGTGTCCGTACGTCGCGTCGGCGCACCAGTACCGGTGCACGGTCAAGGTCCCGTCGACGGCGGCGCCGGGGACCTATCGGGTGCTCACCCTGACCCGTCTCGGCACGGGCCCCTGGGTTGCGGCTGTGCCGGTCACCGGCGCCCGCAACCCGCAGCCCGTCGCCGTCGTGAACTAGTCGAACGGCCGGCACCGGGCGTGGCTTGCTCCGTCAGCCGTGATTGCCGGATCGTCAGCGGGGCACGAGACACACATGTCGGTGCGCAAGATCGGGGTCGAGGAAGAGCTCATGCTGGTCGACCCCGCGACGGGACGACTCTCGGCGCGCTCACGAGCGGCTGTCTCGGCGTACGACGGTGAGGAGGAGGTGGGGGAGGAGCTCTTCCTCCAACAGGTCGAGACGTCGACGTCCCCGTGCGAGCGGGCCGACCGGCTGCTCGACGCGCTCAGGTCCGGGCGCCGCGCGGTCGGTGAGGCGGCGGCTGCGGCCGGAGTGCGCGCGGTGGCGATGCCGACGCCCGTGCTGCCCGAGGAGGACGACACCATCACACCGACGGCGCGCTACCTGCGGATCGAGTCGGAGTACGGCGAGCTCGCCCGCCGCTCGTTGGTGTGCGCGATGCACATGCACGTCGACGTCGCCTCGGAGAAGGAGGCGGTGCGGGTCATCGACGGTATCCGGCCGTGGCTGCCCCTGCTGGTCGCGTTGGGTGCCAACTCGCCGTACTGGCGGGGAGTGGACACCGGGCACGCGAGCTGGCGCTCCCAGGTGTGGGGCCGGTGGCCGACGGCGGGTGCGGCCGAGTCGTTCGGCGACGTGGAGACCTACCGGAGGGTGGCGGACCAGATGATCGACTGGGGCGGCAGCCTCGACCGGGGGATGCTCTACTACGACGTCCGGCTGGCCCAGAGATTCCCGACCGTGGAGATCCGGGTCGCCGACGTGTGCACCGACCTCGAGGATGCCGTCCTGGTAGCGGTGCTGGCACGCGCTCTGGTGGCGACGGTGGCCGAGGACACCGGCCCGCTCGCCTGGAGGGGCGACCTGCTGCGCGTCGCGGGGTGGCGAGCGGCCCGGTATGGCCTGTCGGCTGACCTGGTGCACCCGGTCGAGCGGTCACTTGAGGCACCACGTGACGTCTTCGGGGCCACCGTGGACTTCGTGCGCCCCGCGTTGGAAGAGGCCGGGGACCTGGAGCTGGTCGGCGAGAGCTTCGACCGCCTGGTCTCGCGCGGCGGCGGCGCCACCCGGCAGCGTCGCGTGCTCGAGGCCACAGGGGAGCTGAGGTCGGTCGTCGAGGACCTGGCCGTCCGAACGGAGCAGTCCTGGGCCTGAGCCCTGGCCTCAGCCGCCGAGCGAACCGACCGCGCGGGCCACCACGAGCAGGGAGGTCACCAGGGCGGCCGAGGCCTCGACCGCCATCAGCACCTTGGCCCGGCTGGTCAGGGGCATCGTGTCGGTGGGGCTGAACGCGCTGGAGTTGGTGATGGACAGGTAGAGGTAGTCCACGAAGATGGGCACCCATCCCGACTTCTTACTGGAGGTGCGGCTGACCTCGTGCACGGTGTCGTCGTTCTCGTCCTGGGAGAAGCGCCAGTCGGCGTCGGCCATCTGGTCGCGGCGGACCCGTCGCCGGGCCACCGGTCCGCCACGGTCGAGCTCCCAGAACAGCAGGGCGAACCCGATCACGTTCGTCACCCAGATCTGCATGGCGGCGAGCAGCAGGTTGCCACCGCTGGATGACTTGCTGGACAGCTCTGAGACCAGCAGCCCGAGCGAGACGAGGTTGGTCCCGATGACCACCGTGGCGAGACCGGTCGAGGCCCAGCGGGACAGGCGTGTCTCGCGAGTCATCCGCCGTGGGTTCGTCGCGAGCAACGCGACCAGCAGCAGGATCTCGAGCGCCGGGATCACCAGCCGGCTGGTGAAGAGCACGGGCGCCGGGAGCAGTGCGTAGACGACCAGCGCGACCACCACGGCGCAGGCCGGGGGCAACCGGTTCTCGCCGGCGGCAACCCGTCGGTGAGAGAGCTCGGCGTCGAGGTCCTCGGCACTCACGGGAGCAGCCAACCACGCGAGGTCCGGCCCGCAGGTCACCCACGCTGGGCGCCCTGGAGAAAGGCCGCGGAGACAGTGGGGTGGGACTTGCCCCCAAGACGGCTCATCGAGGACGACGGACCACTACTCTCACCGGATGACGAGCGCGCGCCAGCTGGACGACCCCGTGCGGGTCCTCCTCGTGGACGACACGCCTGACCTCTGCGAGCTGATGAAGCTCGCGCTCGAGCGCACCGGAGACTTCAAGGTCGTGGCGGTGGCCGGCAACGGCCTGGAGGGGATCGAGCTGGCCAGCTCGCACTCGCCGGACCTGGTGCTGCTGGACATCTCGATGCCGGTGATGGACGGGCTGGAGGCCCTGCCGGTCCTGCGGCAGGTCTGTCCACGGGCGAAGGTCGTCATGCTGTCCGGGTTCGGTCCGCAGGAGATGGCGCGGATCACCGCCGACCGTGGTGCCCACGGCTACCTGCAGAAGGGGCGACCCATGCGCGACCTGCTGGGCGAGCTGCACCGCGTCATCGCGGGGTCGGAGGTCCCTGACGAGGGCTGATCAGTGGCGCGCGGGGCGCGGGAGGAAGAAGGCCACCCGCCACCCGACGCACGTTCTTCCAGTCGACGCTCATCCGGGCGGGCCGGGGTAGGGGTGGTCCTGCAGCAGGCGGGCCAGGTGCAGCGCGGTGCCGGCGGCGGTCTTCGTGGTGCCGTCGGTCTTCTCCGGCGTGGTCTCGTGGTCGTTGTAGTCCACGGCCTGCATGGCCTCGCCGACCCAGTAGGTGCTGCCGCTCGCGGCCACGGTGAAGCCGACGTCGTTGAGGGACTGGAAGAGCTCGGCGGTGGTGTGGTGGGCGCCGTCCTCGTTCCCGACGACTGCGACGACCGCGACCTTGCCGTAGGTCAGCATCCGGCCCTGCTCGTCGGTCTCGGACACCTCGGCGTCGAGCCGCTCGAGGACCATCTTGCAGACCGAGGCCGGCTGTCCCATCCAGATCGGGGTGGCGAGCACGAGGATGTCGGCCCGCAGCATCTTGTCCCGGAGCGGGGGCCAGCCGTCGCCGCCGCCCTCGTCCGTGGTGACGCCGAACCTCACGTCGTGGTCGACGACCCGGACCACCTCGCCGGTGACCTCGACGCCCTGGGACTCGCCCGACTCCCGCAGGGCGTCGAGGACCTGGGTGCCCAGCAGCACCGAGCTCGACGGGGCAGGCGTCGGCTTGAGGGAGCAGGACAGGACGAGGACGGAGATCGATGACATGCGCGACCTGTTCCCAGGCTCTGCCATGTCATGCAGATCGGTCCTCATGGCTGACGGTCAGTGGGCTTTCTCGAGGTTGTGGGAGTCGGTGAGGGTCAGGGCGCCGCCGGCCGCGACCAGTCCGACGATCACGGCCAGCACCGCGTAGGTGACCCGCTCGCCGTGGAAGAACGAGGCGACGAGGTCGCTGCTCCATGTCCCGGTCGGCAGCGTCGTGGTGACCAGCGCGGCGATCAGGGTGCCGACCACGGCGGTGCCGATGCTCGTGCCGACCTCCTGGGCGGTGTCGTTCAGCGCCGCGCCGATCGAGGTGCGGTTGCTCGGCATCGCGTCGACGAGCGCCACGGCGCAGATCGTCATCACGGTCCTCAGCCCGACGGTCATCACGATCATGCAGACCGCGATCGCGAGATAGCCGTGGTCGACACCCCAGGAGAGGCCCGCCAGTGATCCGGCCAGGCAGGCGGCGCCCACCAAGCACGCGACGCGGTGGCCGAACTGCCGGGCGAGCCACTCCGAGAGCGGCGTCGCGAGGATCATCGTCACGATGATCGGCAGGTTCGCCAGGCCGGCCCGCATCGGGCTCCAGCCGTCGGCGTACTGGAAGTGCAGGATCAGCCCGAACATCACGCTGGCCATTGCGATGGCGGTCCCGACCTGCGCGATGGAGGCTCCGCGCACGATGCCGCTCGAGAAGAGCCCCAGGTCCAGCATGGGCGAGGCGCTGCGGCGCTCGTGGTGCACGAAGGCGACGGCCGCGACGACGGCGCCGACGGCCGAGGCCACCGTCACCGCGGCGAGCCATCCGTGCTCGACCCCGCTGGTCATCGCGTAGCAGGCCAGGCCGATGGTCGTGATGCTGAGCAGCGCGCCCGGTAGGTCGAGCACGTCGTCGGTGAGGTCCTCGGGCCGGTCGGCCGGTACGCCGAGGCGGACCCCGATGCACGCGACCAGCGCGATCGGGGCGTTGACGACCAGCAGCCACTCCCAGCGGACGTGGGTCAGCACGCTGCCGCCGAGCACCGGGCCGAGGACGAAGCCGGACATGCCGACGACGATCATCAGCGTCATGGCCCGCATCCGCAGCGCCTTGTCCTCGAACAGGCGGAACACGAGCGAGTTGGTGATCGGCGCCATCGCCGCGGCGGCGATGCCGAGCCCGGCGCGCAGCGCGATCAGCTCGCCCGCGGTGGAGACGACGACGATGCACAGGCTCAGCAGGCCGAAGATGGCGAGACCGACCAGCAGGACGCGTCGACGGCCGAAGCGGTCCGCGATCGACCCGGCGGTGAGCAGCAGGCCGCCGAAGGTCAACGAGTAGGCGCCCGTGACCCACTGGAGCGCGGTGGTGCCGCTGCCGAGGTCACGACCGATGGTGGGCAGCGCGATGGACAGCAGCGTGTTGTCGACCATCTCGACGAAGAAGGCCAGGCACAGGGCGGCGAGGGGGATCCAGGCCGCGCGCAGGGACGGGTAGGTGTGCGACGGGGCGGGAGCGGTGGTGGTCATGGTGTTCACCTTCAATCGAACGTCGTTCGGGTATCGAACGACGTTCCAGAACATAGAACATTGTTCGATGGTCCGCAAGATCTGGTTGAATGTGGGTCATGGCACGCCCCCGCAGCACCCCCATCGAAGGCCGGCGACGTGCCTCGCACTCCATGGAGGCCGTGCTCACCGAGGCGGTGGCGCTGCTCGACGAGGCGGGGGAGCCGGCCCTGACGTTCCGGGCCTTGGCGAGCCGGCTCGGCGGCGGCGTGGCCAGCATCTACTGGTACGTGTCGAGCAAGGACGAGCTGCTCGACCGCGCCACCGACCACGTCCTCGGAGCGGTCCTGAGCGCCATCGAGGAGCAGCCGGTCGGCGAGGACCCCATCGACGACCTGCGCACGATGGCCGTGCTCCTCTTCGACGCCATCGTGGACCGGCCGTGGCTGGCGGCGTACTTCATGCGCAACACCGACGTGCAGGGCAACGCCCTGCGGCTCTACGAGAAGCTGGGGCAGCAGACCCTGCGACTGGACCTCACGGCGCGGCAGCGCTTCCACGCCGTCTCCGCGATCGTGGGCTTCGTCGTGGGGACCGCGGCCGATCTGGGCCAGCAGCGGCCGCAGGAAGTGCTCGACGGCAGCGTGGACCGCGAGGAGTTCCTCAGCCGCTACACCGCTACCTGGCGGGCGCTCGACTCCGAGGAGTTCCCGTTCGTGCACGAGATCGTCGACGAGTTCGAGGGCCACGACGACGCCGACCAGTTCCGCGCCGGGCTCGACCTGACCCTCTCCGGCCTCCGCCTGCAGGCAGGGGCCTGAGCCGATGCCGCAGATGAGGATCCGGGACGCCGCCACCTTCCTGGGGGTCAGCGACGACACCGTGCGCCGATGGATCAGCTCGGGCTCGCTCGCGGTCAGCACGGACGCCTCCGGTCGCAAGGTGATCGACGGCTACGAGCTGGCCCAGTTCGCGCGCAGCCTGTCGGTCACCTCTCCGAACCCGCTCGGCGTGAGCAGCTCGGCCCGGAACCGGTTCGTGGGGCTCGTGACCGACATCAAGATGGACACGGTGATGGCCCAGGTCGAGCTCCAGTGCGGGCCCTTCCGGGTGGTCTCGTTGATGAGCAGTGAAGCGGTGCGCGATCTCGACCTCCAGCTGGGGTCGGTCGCGGTCGCGGTCGTGAAGGCGACCACCGTCATCGTCGAGACTCCGTAGGACTACCTCGCCCGGTGCCGGGGGAACTCGACGACCTGCTGGAAGGTCGGGCGGTTCTGCCAGTCCAGGTGCGGCGACCGGTCAGCCCTTCTTGCCCTTCTTCGCCTTCTTGTCCTTCTTGGCCGACCGGCGCGGGTCGAGGGCAGCGGAGGCCGCGCGGTCGGCGGCCTTCGCGGCGGCCTTGCGGGCTCGCTTCGTCTCCTTCTCCAACAGAGACAGGCTCCTGGTCACCTGCTCGGTGACCTCGCGGGCCACCCGGTCCGCGGTCTCACGGGCGATCTGCTCGATGGTGCCGGGAGACAGCTCGGCAGGGGTCGGGCTCGCGGCCGGCGCCTTCTCGGCGGGGGCCTTCGTAGCCGGGGCCTTCTTCGCCGGGGCCTTCTTCGCGGGAGCCTTCTTCGCCGGTGCCTTCGTGGCGGGAGCCTTCTTCGCGGCCGCATTCTTGGCCGTCGTCGCAGCCGGTGTCGCGGCCGCGGCCTTCCGCGGGGTCGGAGTGGTGCTGGCGCTGCTCTCGTCGGTTGCCACAGGTCTGCCTCCCGGTCGGTGACGGCGTCAGTCGTACGCCGTGGGCCCCACCCTGCCCGAGTCCGGGCGCGGACGCACTACTGCAGGCGGGTGACCTGCACGTCGACGAACATCCGCGAGGTGCCCGACCCGGAGAAGATGCCCGACAACGGCTTGACGTCGTTGTAGTCCCGGCCCATCGCCACGATCACGTGCCGGTCGCCCGGCTCCGTGCTGTTGGTCGGGTCGAAGCCGCGCCAGCCGTCGTCCCACCACTCGATCCACGCGTGCGACTCGCCGTGCACGGCCTCGCCCACGACGGGGTCGACCTTGGGGTGCAGGTAGCCCGAGACGTAGCGCGTCGGGATCCCGATCGAGCGGAGCGCACCGATGGCGATGTGCGCCATGTCCTGGCAGACGCCCCGGCGCTCGGTCCACGCGTGCGCGGCCAGGGCGTCCACGGTGGTGGATCCGGAGACGTACTTCACCTCGTCGTGGACGAGCGCGCAGACCTGGCTGGCCGCGTCGGTGGGGCTGCTGCTCGACGCGGCGATGTCCTTGGCCATGGCGACTAGGTCGTCGGGGGCGGCCACCCGGGCGGGTACGGCGAGGTATTCCGTGTGCAGGTCGGCGACCGCGTCGTCGCGCAGCTCGTCCCAGGTCAGCACCGGGTCCCCGGCGGGGGTGCGGTTGGTGTGCACCGTCGCCGACGCCGTGACGGTCAGCGAGGTGTGCGGGTCGAGCACCTCGAACGCCGTGACCTGGGAGTCCCAGTAGTCCTTGTAGGTGTAGGCCCACGGGGTGGGGGAGACCTCGACCCGGGAGTGCACAACGATCTGGCCCGGCAGGGTCAGCGGGGTCAGGCGGGCCTCGTTGAACGAGGTGTTCGCCTTGCCGTCGTACTCGAAGCCGGTGGTGTGGGCGATCCGCAGCTGCATGCTCATCGGGGTCCCCTCGTCATCGGGAGCGGAGCGAGCGCCCCGCTGATCTCATGGCGTGTGGGGTGATTCATGACCTCACCCCGTGCCATTCGGTTGCCTCCGCGCCGGCGAAGTAGCGGCGGGAGATTGCGTCGGTGGCCAGCGCGCAGGTGCGCTGGAGGCGTTCCATCTCGCCGGGGAGATCGGCGACGTACTCGCTGAGCGAGCGGTACTCCAGCTCGGCGCGGGTGCGGCCGAGCAGGCGCTGGGCCTCGTTCTGGAAGCCGGCGCGGGTCCCGGCGGACTGCAGCCGCTCCAGGCACCGCTCGGCCTGGCTGAGGCCGAACACCACCGATCGCGGGAAGAGCCGGTCGAGCAGCAGGAACTCCGCGGCGCCGCGCTCGGTCTCCAGGCCCTTGTAGGTGCGCAGGAAGGCCTCGTAGGCGCCGCAGGCCCGCAGCGAGGTGCCCCAGGCCGAGCCCGAGGTGATCGAGGCGGTGGCGACCAGTCGCGAGGTCATGTCGGCACGCTCGATGGAGCGACCGAGCACCAGGAACTGGTAGCCCTCGTCGCGGGTCATCGTGGCCTCGGCGATCCCGTTGATCTGGGCCGCGCGGTCACGGACCCAGCGGAACGCCACCGGCGGTCGCATCGAGCGGAAGTGGCCCGAGGGGATCGCGCGGTAGGTGGTGTTCATCGCCTCCCACATGGAGGTCGACAGGGTCTCGCGGGCCCGACGGGCGCTCTCCCGGGCCGCGGCCAGGGTGGCGGCGATCGAGGCCGTGGAGCTGGTGTCGTAGGCCAGCAGCCGCATCACCTCGGTGCTGTTGATCGGGGCGGACTCGTCGAACTCGACGCCCATGATCGAGAGCAGGTTGCGGCACGTGGTCTCCTCGTCGACGCCCGGGTCCTCGAGGATCAGCTGCATCTGCACGTCGAGGATGCGGGCCGTGTCCTCGGCGCGCTCGACGTAGCGGCCGATCCAGAAGAGGGACTCGGCGATCCGGCTCAGCATGACGGCACCTCTCGCTGGGAGCGGGCTTGCTGTTGCTGCTGTTGTTGTTGCTGCTGGTCGTGCTGGGAGGAGAACGAGTCGAGGGCGGGGCCGACGTCCTGCGGTGCCGAGCTGACCTCGACGCGCTCGGGCTCGGCGCGGAACTGGTGGCGGCCGTGGCCGGCCAGCACCCAGGTGTCCTTCGAGCCGCCGCCGCGTGAGGAGTTCACGATCAGCTCTCCCTCGCCGAGGGCGACGCGGGTCAGGCCGCCGGGCAGCACCCAGACGCGGTTGCCGTCGTTGACCGCGAACGGACGCAGGTCCACGTGGCGGGGACGCATCATCCCGTTGACGTACGTCGGGACGGTGCTCAGCTGGATCACCGGCTGGGCGATCCACGACCGGGGGTCGGCGAGCACCTTCACGCGCAGCTCGTCGATCTCCGCCCTGGTGGCCTGCGGGCCGATCACGATGCCCTTGCCGCCGGAGCCGTCGACCGGCTTCAGGACCAGCTCGTCGAGGCGGTCCATCACCTCCTCGCGGTGGTCGGCGTCGCCGAGCCGCCAGGTGTCGACGTTCTTCAGGATCGGCTCCTCGTCGAGGTAGTAGCGCACCAGGTCGGGGAGGTAGGTGTAGATCAGCTTGTCGTCCGCGACTCCGTTGCCGACCGCGTTGGCGATGGTCACGTTGCCGGCACGCGCGGCGTTGAGCAGCCCCGAGCAGCCGAGCAGCGAGCTGCTGTGGAAGTGCACCGGGTCGAGGAACTCGTCGTCGACGCGGCGGTAGATCACGTGCACCGGTTCGAGGCCCTGCGTCGTACGCATCATCACGCGGCCGCGGCGGCACTCGAGGTCGCGACCCTCGACCAGCTCGACACCCATCGTGCGGGCCAACAGGGCGTGCTCGAAGTAGGCGCCGTTGAAGACGCCGGGGGTCAGCACCACGACGTTGGGCTCCGTGACACCGGCCGGAGCGGCGGCTCGCAGCGCGGTGAGCAGCTTCTGGGGGTAGCCGGCGACCGGGCGGATCCGGTGCTCGGCGAAGGTCTCCGGCAGCGCCGCGGCGATCGCGCGGCGGTTGGTCATCACGTAGGAGACCCCGGACGGGACCCGCACGTTGTCCTCGAGCACCCGGAACTCGCCCTCGGCGTCGCGGATCAGGTCGATGCCGCTCACGTGGACGCGCACGCCGTTGGGTGGCTCGATGCCGGCGGCAGCGCGGTGGAAGTGCGAGGACGTGGTCACCACGCGGCGCGGGACGATCCCGTCGTCGAGCACCCGTCCGGCGTCGTAGACATCGGCGAGGAACTTCTCCAGGGTGTGCACGCGCTGCTGCACGCCCGCCTCGACCTTGGCCCACTGGTCCATCTCGATGACACGGGGGAGGACGTCGAGCGGGAACGCACGCTCCTCGCCGCCGATGTCGAAGGTGACGCCCTGGTCCAGGTAGCTCGACTGCAGGGCCTCGACCCTGCTCTGCAGCTCGTGGGTGCCCATGTCCTGCAGCGACGGCTGCAGCTGGCTGTAGGGGGTGCGGAGCTCGGTGCCGACGCCGTACATCTCGTCGTAGGCCGAACCCATGCCGGTCTCGTAGTCCTCGAACATGCTCGTCACCCCAGCGACCCTAGCGAGAACATGTTTCGTCGCGCTGCCGGGTCAGCTCGGTCTCAGGGAAGGGTGAGGACCTCGGCTCCGTCCGCGGTGACCAGGAGGGTGTGCTCGAACTGTGCGCTGAACCGCCGGTCCTTGGTGACCACGGTCCAGTTGTCGTCCCACATGTCCCAGGCGTGGGTGCCCAGGTTGAGCATCGGCTCGATCGTGAAGGTCATGCCCGGCTGGATCACGTCGTCGTAGCGCGGGTCGTCGAAGTGGGGAATCACCAGGCCGGAGTGGAAGGACGAGCCGATGCCGTGCCCGGTGAACTCGCGGACGACGCCGTAGCCGTAGCGCTTCGCGTAGGACTCGATGACCCGGCCGATGACGTTGACCTGGCGGCCCGGCCTCACCGCGTTGATGGCGCGGCGCAGCGCCTCGCGGGTGCGGTCGACGAGGTCCTGCACCTCCGGGGAGACGCCGGGCGTGAGGAAGGTGGCGTTGGTGTCGCCGTGCACGCCGTCGAGGAAGGCGGTGATGTCGATGTTCACGATGTCCCCGTCCTCGACCACCGTGCTGTCCGGGATGCCGTGGCAGATGACCTCGTTGACGCTGGCGCACAACGACTTCGGGAAGCCTTTGTAACCCAGCGTCGAGGGGTAGGCGCCGTGGTCGCAGAGGAACTCGTGCCCGATCCGGTCGAGCTCGTCGGTGGTGACTCCGGGCGCGACGTGCGCGCCGACGAGGTCGCGGGCCTGGGCGGCCAGCCTCCCGGCCACCCGCATCCGCTCGATGGTGTCGGAGTCCTTGACCTCGGAGCCGGTGAAGGGGGCAGGGCCGGCCTTGTCGACGTACTCCGGGCGCGGGATGGACGCCGGAACCGGCCGCCGTGGCGAGATCCGTCCGGGGGCTATGGCAGTCACGCAGGCGAGTGTAGTTTCGCCGTCATGAGCGAGAGCGAGAGCGAGTTCTGGTACTGCCTCAAGCACCACCGGGTCGAGGGCAAGGACGGCTGCAAGAACGCCGACCGGCTCGGCCCCTACCCCACCGAGGCCGAGGCGGCGCGGGCCCTGGAGAAGACCCAGGAGCGCAACGAGGAGTGGGACAACGACCCGAAGTGGAACGACGACGCGCTCGAGGACTGAGCCTCGAGCAGGGTGAGGCGGCGCGTCAGCCGGTGAAGGTCCCGATGACCGCCGTGGTCGTCGAACGGCCGTCCAGGTGCTGGCTGTCCACGTTGGCGTAGGTCCACCGGAACCCGTGCGCGCGCCAGATCCGCACCACCGGGTGAGTGCTGGTCCGCCAGGCGACCCGCGGGTGGCTGTGCCCGGCCCACCAGGAGTCCGGCACCAGGCCGGTCGCCGAGCGATAGGGGTTCTCCCACGTGTTGAGGTCGACCGCGCGACCGCGGGCGTGCGGTGACAGCACCCGGGGCTTGTTCACGACGCTGCGGCAGTTGAAGGCCGAGGTGTTGTCCGCGCGCATCGAGGCGTAGTCGTTGGCGCCGTGGAGCACGCTGCTCCAGCCGAACCGGTCGACGCGGTACATCCGTCGGATCGGGTAGCGCCCGTTGTACATGTCGCGCAGTGCCTCCGCCGCGCGGCGGGCCACGGCCGAGCTGAGCACGATCTCGCCGCGATAGCGGTAGCCGTCGAAGCCCCAGTAGTTGATCTGCACCAGCCGCAGCCCGCGACGGCCGACCGGACAGCCGCGGTGCCAGCTGCGACCCACCATCGAGCGCCAGACGGCTTTCGGCACCCGGCTGATCACCGGGTGCGCCCCGGCGCCGGTGGCGCGCGCCTGGGCGGGGGTGGCAGCCGGTGTCGGGGCGGCCGCGGGCAGGACCACCGGCGCGGTCTGCGGCACGTTGTCGACGAAGAGGTCGTTCGAGACGTCGGCCAGCCACCAGCTGCCGGCCGCGCCCGCGGCGCGCCAGGTGGAGTCGGTCCGGGGCGCCACGGCCACGTAGGCCCGTCCGTTGGCCGCGGTGCCCACCCGGCGGTAGAACGTCCAGGCGCCGCTGCCGAGCCGGCGGTAGACGTTCACCGCGCCGGCGACCGGGCTGCCGTCCGACGCGGTCCAGAGCAGGCCCAGCGTGCCGGTGCGCTCGTCGACGAGGCGGGCCGGGCCGGTCATCACCAGCGTGCTGGCGTAGCGGTTGCCGGTGACGGTGGTCTCGGGCGACAGCGCGGGCCCGTCCACCGTGTCCCCGGCGTACGACGCGCGCCACTTCGTGGCCCCGACGGGCAGCAAGGCGTTGATCACGACCTGGCCGGTGCTGCCAGTGGTGCCGGACCCCGCGTTGGTCCAGGTGGCGCCGGCCAGGCGCTGGAGCGTCACGGTGGCGCCGACCATCGGTGCGTCGGCGGAGTCCTTCAGCGTGGCGGTGAAGGGCGCCGGGAGGCCGGCCTTCCCGGACGGGGGCGCTCTGAGGATGAGCGTGGGGGTGGGGAGGGGATCGGCGGCGACGGACACGACCGGTCCGAGAACGGCGGCGACGGCCAGCAGGAGGCTGAGCACGATCGGCGTCGTACGACGTGGTGCGCGGCCGCGCCCGAGAGCTGCGGGGAACGTCATCATGCCTCCGAGAGAGCGCCCTGGTGGCCGCGTGGACTCACGCTAATCGAGCCGGTGCGTTCCCGTAGGGTTTCGCGCGTGGCTCGCGCGAAGAAGGTCTCCCAGTGGGGCTTCGTGGGCATGGGTGGCATGGCCTGTGTCCTGTTCCTGGATCTCGGCACCGCCAACATCGCCCCGTGGTGGGTGACCCTGTTGTTCGTGCTGCTCTGGGTGGTCCTGTTCCTGGTGGCCCTCAGCTGGTTCCTGCCGCACCCGAAGTGGGTGCCGTGGCTGCCGCTCCTCGCGTTCGTGGTGTGGCTGCCCACGATCGTGCTCGGCACGCGCCACCTCGGCTGGGGAGCCTGAGCGCTCAGCCCAGCGGGTGGACGCGCAGGACGTAGTCGCGCCTGCCGCCGTTGGCGGTCGTGACCAGCAGGTCGCCGTTGGCCACCGGGGTGACCGAGCGGAGCCGGCCGTACTTCGTCAGGGCGCTCGGCGTCAGCAGGTAGCTGAACCTGCCCCCGGCGTCGAAGCGCATGAACATCAGCCGTTCGCCCTTGAGGGCGGCGACGGCCAGCATGCCGTCGTACTGGCCCCACCGACGGCCCTTCACCCAGGCCGCACCGGAGGTGGCCAGCGTCGGGAACCCGGATCGCCAGCGAGCGCCGATCTGGGTGCCCGGGAGGCTCTGGTCGGTCATCGGCACGTTCTCGTTGTATCCCGGCACGGGGTTCCAGCCGTAGTCACCGCCCGGCACGAGGACGTTGACCTCGTCGTCGCGGTCGGGGCCGTGCTCCACGGACCACACGGTTCCGTCGGCCCGCTGCGCCAGGCCCTGCACGTTGCGGTGGCCGAAGGTGAGCACGTAGCGCGCGTTGCGCGAGGAGGACCTGATCCAGCGGTTCTTCGGCCACGGCGCACCGGTGAAGCGGTTGAGCCGCAGCGTCTTGCCGCCGAGCGAGTTGAGGTTGCGCGGGTTCGTGCCGGTGGCGGCGTCGCCGGTGCCGACGATCATCGCGTCACCCGAGATGAGCAGCCGGCAGCCGCCGTGGCGACCCGAGGTCGAGGGAAGCCCGGTGAGCAGCGGACCGACGAGCGTGGCGGCGCGGTTCTTCCTGCCCAGCTTCCAGATCATCACGCGGACGTCGTGGCGCCCGCCGCTGAGGGTGCCGCCCTGGCAGGTGTAGAAGCGGCGGTTCTTCTTGAACCTCGGGTCCACGGCGATCGACATCAAGCCGGTCTCGCTGCCGGCCCACACCGTGGAGGAGGGATAGCTGACCGTGCGCAGCACGCCCTTGCGCATCGTGAGGAGTCGCTTCGACGTGCGTTCGGTGACCAGGAAACGGCCCTTGCCGATCGGCTTCACGTCCCACGGCGTGTCCAGGCCGCGGGCGGCGACGGTCACCCGCAGGGCAGGAGCCCTGGCACCGTCCGCCTGCCGCGTCGCGGGCCGGGTGCCGGACCCGGCTGCCGCTCCGGCTGCGTCTCCGGGGGCCGTGACCAGAGCCGAGACGACCACGAGACCGAGGACCGCTGTGAGAGTTCGTCGCATGCAGCAGGTTAGCCCTGGACGTCCCCAGGGGACAGGAAGGCGCGTCGGCTCAGACCATGACGCCGATGGGGGCGATGGACAGGCCCGGGAAGAGCGCGGGCACCGACCGGTCCGGGAACCGCTTGCTGACGATCTCGCCGAGGACGTTGCGGTAGTCGGTGGTGACCTTGAGGTCGCTGTCGGGGAGGGGGTTGGCCTCGATGCCCGGCCAGCTGCCGTGGTAGCGACCGCCCTTCACCCCGGCGCCGGCGACGAGCATCATGTTGCCCCAGCCGTGGTCGAACCCCTGGCTGCCGTTCTCGGCGATCCGGCGGCCGAACTCGGAGATGGTGACGACCGTGACGCGCGAGCGCAGCTCGCCGAGGTCCTGCATGAACGCCGCCAGCGACTTCGCCAGGCCGGAGACGTTGCTCTGCATCGAGCCCCACGCGGTGGTGCCGTAGTTGGTGTGCAGGTCCCAGTTGCCCGCGTCGATGGCGATCACGTCGGTGCCGATGTCGGCCCGGATCAGCTTCGCGGCGTTCTTGAGCGGCTCGGCGAAGGGGGCGGCGTACCAGTCGGTGGGGTAGGGGGTCGCGCTGTCCGGCATGGTCTTGAGCTGGGCGCCGGCCCCCTTCGAGATGCCGACGGCCTCCGAGGCGCCGGCGGCGAGCGGGCCGGTGGCGCCGGCCCAGGCCGCCTGCAGCGAGGAGTAGCGCGGGGCCACGTTGTTGTCCAGGCCCGGGAGTTGCAGGCCGCTAAGGTTCTGGGTGGCGAGCACGGATCGCGGGCCGATCATCGCCGTGGTCGGGAAGTTCATCCCGAGCTGGACGGCGTCGAGGGTGCCGCTCGACTGGCCCAGACCGATCATCCGGTTGATCCAGCCCGTACGGGTGTCGGAGCCGGGGGCAGCGTCCTCGACCTCCTCGATGGCCGAGAAGTGCGAGCGGTTCGGCACAGCCAGCCCGGTCGCCTGGACCGCGGCGAGCTCGCCCGAGTTCCAGAGCGGGACGAGCGGCTCCATGTTCGGGTGCAGGCCGAACATCTGGTCCTTGCACAGCAGCGTGTTGACCGGGATGGCCGTGTTGCGGCGGGCGGCGTAGTAGCCCGGGTCACCGTGGGGGACGACGACGCCGAGCCCGTCGATGCCGCCACGCAGGCTGACCACCACCATGGTGTTGCCGCCGGGCGTGCCGGCGAAGGTGGACTGCATCATCGCGTCGCCGAACATCTGGGTGACGGCCATCGTCCCGCCGACGGCGGCGGCGCCCTGGAGCAGCGAGCGGCGCGACATCTGCGAGCGGCTGAAGTCGCGGCAGCAGTCGGATCCGGGGGTGCTGTGGTCGGTCATCGCTGGCCTCACGTGGTCATGTGGTCGGGGGTGTCGAGCAGGGAGGTGGCCAGCCGGGGGAACATCCAGCCGGCGACGGCGTGCTTCGAGGTCACGATCGTCTCCGCCTTGGCGCCGGTCGCCTGGCAGGCGACGCTCAGCAGGCGGGCGTCGAGGTTGCGGCCGAGGAACGTCCGGCACAGGTGGGCCACGTAGGCGTCGAAGCGCAGCGACGCCGACGGCAGCCAGGCCGCACCGGTCTTGTACGCCGCACCGTGCGGCCACCAGCCCCCGGCGTGGTTGCCGTGCATGACGTAGGAGGCGAACACCCGGGAGGCCGAGGACCACATCCGGCCGGTGACCGGCGGGCCGTCGGGCCGGGGCCACGAGAAGAGGGCGGCGCCCCCGTGGGTCCAGTTGGCCTGCCGGGTGTAGGAGTCGTCGCCGGCGGGCGGCTGCACGTCGACGGCCAGGACCCGCGCGGTGGCCACGAGGTCGTCGACCGGCGTACGCACCTTGGCGCCCTCGGAGCCGACGAACTCCTCGTCGGTCGCCAGGGTCCGGAGCACGGCCTTGATGTCGGTGCCGGAGCTCAGGTAGACGGCCGCGAGCTTGTCGACGAGCCGCTGGGAGGGCTCGTCGGAGACGAAGTAGGTCGCGAGCTTGCGGGAGAGGTTGGCGGCCGTGGCCGGGTGGTTCGCGAGGTACTTCAGGTAGGCCACCGTGACGGCCTGGCCGTCGGCCGCGGCGTTGGCGTGCTGGAAGTCGAGGACCTGGACGGGGCCGGTGGTGTGGGCCGCCGGGTTGTACGACGGGACGAACGTGCTGCTGTCCACCGTGAAGCCCGACAGGATCACCGCGGACGACTTGACCATCGGCTCCGTGTAGCCGGCGGCGCGCCCGACCGTGTGCAGCTCGAGGAGCTCGCGGCCCTGGTTCTCGTTGGGCTTGTTCTTCACCGCCTTCCAGTTGTCGAGGTAGAACCGCATCGCCGGGTGCAGTGCGCAGGCGACGAGCAGGTCCTCGAACCGGCCGAGCGCGTTGGCCCGGATGGTGGTGTCGTAGTCGAAGCGGAACACCCAGGCGCGGTCGTGTCCCACCGGGATGTGCAGGTTGGTCGACCAGAAGTCGGTCATCCTCTCCAGCACCGAGCGCTCGGAGTAGATGCGGCGCAGGATCGTCCAGTTGCCGAGGTCGTGGCCGTACTCCCAGGCCGCCTTGGTCTTGGCGGCGTTGGTGGCGTTCTTCTCCGCGGCGGAGCGCCAGAGGTGGCTGAACCACTCGTCGACCTGGGCCGCCTTGGCCGACTCGGTCACCGACGACGGGTTCAGCTGGGCCTCGAACCAGGCCTCCGGTGTGCCGGTCGCGCGCAGCGCGGCCAGGGCCGACTGGGTGAACCCGGTGCCGAAGCGGTTCAGGAACAGGCGCTCACGCGGCGTGGCGGCCACCGAGGCCGTGGGAGCCGGCGCGGTCGGCTGGGAGGGGGCCGTGGGGGTGGGGTTGGTGACCGGCGTGGTGGGCGGTGCCGGAGCCGGCGTGGGCGGCTGCGGCACCGAGACCGGCTGGGGCTTGGGCTTCGGCTTGGGCTTCGGCTTGGGCTTGGGGGCGTGCTTCACCTTGACGGCATGGTGCTGCTTCTTCTTCTTGCGCTTCTTGCGCTTCCTGGTGCCGAAGATCGCCATCTGCCTGTCCCTGCCACGTGGGGGTCGTCGTCGACGTCATCCTGACGGTTCCACGGCAGCAATGTGGGCGAAATGCCGAAAAAGGCTTAAATCGGACAGGCGTGCGTGCCTGGGCTAGAAGGTGTGCTCGGCTCCCGGGAACCGGCCCGACCGCACGTCCTCCGCGTACGCCCGGGCGCCGTCGAGGAGCACGCCGTGCAGGTCGGCGTACTGCTTGACGAAGCGGGCCATCCGGCCGGTCCGCATGCCGAAGGCGTCCTGCCAGACGAGCACCTGGGCGTCGCACTCCAGGCCGGCGCCGATGCCGATCGTGGGGATGGACAGCTCCTTGGTGACCTGCGCCGCGACGTCGCCCGGGACCATCTCCATCACCACGGCGAACGCGCCGGCCTCCTCGACGGCCCTCGCGTCGTCGAGGATCCGGTCGCTGGTCTCGCCGCGGCCCTGGACGCGGTAGCCACCCAGCGCGTGCTCGCTCTGCGGGGTGAAGCCGATGTGCGCCATCACCGGCACGCCACCGCGGCTGAGCAGCTCGATCTGCGGCGCCATCTCCCGGCCGCCCTCGAGCTTGATGGCGTGCGCACCGCCCTCCTTCATGAACCGCACGGCCGTGTCGTAGGCCTGCTCGGGGGAGCGCTGGTAGGAGCCGAACGGGAGGTCGCCGACCACCAGCGAGCGCTTCACCGACCGCGACACCGCGCGGGTCAGCGGGATCAGCTCGTCGACCGTCACCGGCAGCGAGGTCTCGTTGCCGTAGACGTTGTTCGAGGCGCTGTCACCCACCAGGAGGACCTCGATCCCGGCCTCGTCGAAGACCTGCGCGGTGTACATGTCGTAGGCGGTGAGCATCGCGAACCGCTCGCCCCGCTCCTTCAGCTCGCGCAGGTGCTGCGTGCGGATCCGCTTCGCCGGCGCAGCGGGCTTGGCCGCGCCGCTTCCGTAGGGGGCCGTCTCTTCACTCATCGTCGAGCTCCTAGCAGTGTTCTCGAGGCTCCGTGCGAGTCCCCGGACCGTCATCCACGCTAGCCCCGGCCGAGGCCCCGCGGGGTGTCTCCTCGATCACAGGTGCAGCGCTTGTTCTGCCAGACTGCTCAGGTGGACTTCAACTCGGCCTACGCCCATGGCTTCGCGCGGGTCGCGGCGTGCACGATGCCGGTGACGATCGCCGACCCCGCGACCAACGCGGCGACGGTGATCGCTCAGGCGCGGTCCTGTCACGACGACGGGGTGGCCGTCGCGATCTTCCCGGAGCTCTGCCTCACCGGCTACTCGATCGACGACCTGTTCCTCCAGGACACCCTGCTGGACGCCGTGCACGCAGGCATCGGTGCGGTCGTCGCTGCCAGCGAGGTGCTTCGTCCGGTCCTCGTCGTCGGTGCCCCGCTCCGCAAGGGCAACCGGGTCTACAACTGCGCCGTCGTGATCCACCGCGGTGCGATCCTCGGGGTGGCGCCCAAGTCGTTCCTGCCGACCTACCGCGAGTTCTACGAGGCGCGCTGGTTCGCCGCCGGTGAGGACCAGCGCGGCGAGTGGATCCAGGTCGACGGCGTTGAGGTCCCCTTCGGTCCCGACCTGATCTTCCGGGCGATGGACCTGCCCGACCTGGCGCTGTTCGTCGAGATCTGCGAGGACATGTGGGTCCCGATCCCGCCGAGTGCGAACGCCGCGCTCGCCGGAGCGACGGTGCTGGCCAACCTCTCGGGCTCACCGATCACCATCGCCCGCGCCGAGGATCGTCGCCAGTTGGTGCGCTCCGCGAGCTCGCGCTGCTCTGCCGCGTACCTGTACGCCGCCGGCGGACCCGGTGAGTCGACCACCGACCTCTCCTGGGACGGCCAGACGATGGTCTACGAGTGCGGCGACCTGCTGGCCGAGGGTGATCGTTTCCCCGACAGCCCCCGCCGTACGACGGCGGACGTCGACCTCGACCGGGTCCGCCAGGAGCGGATGCGTCAGGGCACCTTCGACGACAACCGGCACGCCGAGGGAGTCGGTACGTCGAGCTTCCGTGAGGTCCAGCTCATCCTGGACCCGCCGACGGGCGACATCGGGCTGCGCCGCAAGGTGGACCGCTTCCCGTTCGTGCCCGACGACGTCGCGCGGCTGGCACTGGACTGCTACGAGGCCTACAACATCCAGGTCTCCGGGCTCGAGCAGCGGCTGCGGGCGATCGGCCAGCCCAAGGTCGTCATCGGCGTCTCCGGCGGGCTCGACTCGACGCACGCGCTGATCGTGGCTGCGAAGGCGATGGACCGGCTCGAGCGTCCGCGCAGCGACATCCTCGCGTTCACGCTGCCCGGCTTCGCGACCGGCGAGGTGACCAAGGACTACGCGACCAGGCTGTCCAAGGCCCTCGGCGTCACCTTCGAGGAGCTCGACATCCGGCCGGCCGCCAGGCAGATGCTGGCTGACATGAACCACCCCTTCGCCTCCGGCGAGGAGGTCTACGACATCACCTTCGAGAACGTGCAGGCGGGGCTGCGCACCGACTACCTGTTCAGGATCGCCAACCAGCGCGGGGGGATCGTGCTCGGGACGGGTGACCTCTCCGAGCTCGCGCTGGGCTGGTGCACCTACGGCGTGGGCGATCAGATGTCGCACTACACGGTGAACTCCGGCGTGCCGAAGACCCTGATCCAGCACCTGATCCGCTGGGTCGTCGACAGCGAGCAGCTCGGCGGCAGCGGTGACGAGGTCAACCTGCTGCTCACCGGCATCGTCGGGCAGGAGATCACCCCGGAGCTCATCCCTACCCGCGAGGGCGAGAAGCCGCAGTCCACCGAGAGCTCCCTGGGCCCCTACGCGCTGCACGACTTCACGCTGTTCCACGTGCTGCGGTTCGGCTTCCGGCCGAGCAAGATCGCGTTCCTGGCCCAGCACGCCTGGTCGGACGCGACCACGGGGGAGTGGCCGCCCAACTTCCCGGAGGACAACCGGCCGGCGTACGCCCTCGCCGACATCCGCTCGTGGCTCGAGGTCTTCATCAGGCGGTTCTTCTCCAGCCAGTTCAAGCGCTCGGCGCTGCCGAACGGGCCGAAGGTGAGCGCCGGCGGCACCATGTCGCCGCGCGGTGACTGGCGGATGCCGAGCGACGCCAGCCCGGCGGCCTGGCTGGCCGAGCTCGAGAACGTCCCCCGCGCCTGATGGCGGGTCGTGTCCTGGTCGTCCAGCACGAGGACGACTGTCCGCCGGCGTGGGTCGGCGACTGGCTGGTCGAGGACGGCTGCGTGCTCGACGTACGACGGGCCTACGCCGACGACCCCCTGCCTGCGGACCTCGGCGGCCACGACGCCCTGCTCGTCCTCGGTGGTGCGATGGGCGCCAACGACGACGCCGAGCATCCCTGGCTGACGCCGACCAAGGAGCTCGTGCGCGTAGCCGCCCGTGACGGCGTCCCGACGCTGGGCATCTGCCTCGGCCACCAGCTGGTCGCGGTCGCGCTCGGTGGTGTATCCGGCCCCAACCCGAACGGACAGCAGCTGGGCCTCGTGCCGCTCGGCTGGACCGAGGCCGCCGAGGACGACGACCTGAGCCGCGAGCTGCTGGGCACCGGCTTCGGGGTGCACTGGAACGACGACGTCGTGCTGCGGCAGCCGGACGGGACGGTGGTGCTCGCGTCCGCACCGCGCGGGGAGCTGCAGGTCGCGAGGTTCGCCCCGACCGTGTGGGGCGTGCAGCTGCACCCGGAGGTCGACGACCGCATCCTCGCGACCTGGGCGGAGGACGACCGGGACCGCTACGACGAGGGCGTGCTGGACGCGGTCCTGGAGGCAGTGGCCGCGGCTCGTGAGGAGCTGGCCGCCGGTTGGCGCCCACTGGCACGGGCACTCTCTTCTCTGGCCTAGGCTCACCCCCATGGGCAAGCAGGAAGACTTCGTTCTCCGCGCACTCGAAGAGCGCGACGTCAGGTTCGTACGGCTGTGGTTCACCGACGTCCTGGGCTATCTCAAGTCGGTGTCGGTCGCCCCGGCCGAGCTGGAGAACGCGTTCGACGAGGGCATCGGGTTCGACGGGTCCGCGATCGAGGGCTTCGCCCGGGTCACCGAGGCGGACATGCTCGCGCACCCCGACCCGGCGACGTTCCAGCTGCTGCCGTGGCGCGGTGAGACCCCGTCGACCGCGCGGATGTTCTGCGACATCTTCATGCCGGATGGCTCCCCGTCGTACGCCGACCCGCGGTTCGTGCTCAAGCGCACCCTGCAGAACGCGGCCGACAAGGGCTTCACCTTCTACACGCACCCCGAGATCGAGTTCTACCTCTTCCAGGGGCGTCCCGGCATGGGCGAGGAGCCCGTCCCCGTCGACCGCAGCGGCTACTTCGACCACACCGCCCAGTCGCGTGGCTCGGACTTCCGGCGCGAGGCCATCAACATGCTCGAGTCGATGGGCATCTCGGTGGAGTTCAGCCACCACGAGGGTGGCCCCGGCCAGCAGGAGATCGACCTGCGCTACGCCGACGCGCTCTCCACGGCCGACAACATCATGACGTTCCGCACGGTGGTCCGTGAGGTGGCGCTGAGCCAGGGCATCTGGGCCAGCTTCATGCCCAAGCCGTTCACCACCCACCCCGGCTCCGGGATGCACACCCACGTCTCGCTGTTCGAGGGCGACACCAACGCGTTCTTCGAGGCCGGCGCGGAGTACCAGCTCTCCAAGACCGCCCGCCACTTCATCGCCGGCATCCTGCGGCACGCCAGCGAGATCACCTGCGTCACCAACCAGTGGGTGAACTCCTACAAGCGCCTGATCGGCGGCGGCGAGGCCCCGTCGTACAAGTCGTGGGGGCACAACAACCGCTCGGCCATGGTGCGGGTGCCGATGTACAAGCCCAACAAGGGCCAGTCGACCCGCGTCGAGCTGCGCACGATCGACGCCGCGTGCAACCCCTACCTCGCCTACGCGGTGGTGCTCGCCGCCGGGATGAAGGGCCTCGAGGAGGAGTACGAGCTGCCCCGCGAGGCCGAGGACGACGTCTGGTCGCTCAACGACCGCGAGCGCAAGGCCCTGGGCCTGGAGCAGCTGCCGAAGACGCTCTACGAGGCGATCAAGATCGCCGAGGACTCCGAGCTGCTGGCCGACACGCTCGGCGAGCATGTCTACGAGTTCTTCCTCCGCAACAAGCGCGCGGAGTGGGAGGAGTACCGCGGGCAGGTCTCCGCCTTCGAGCGCGACAGGATGCTCCCGGTCATCTGAGAAGTCGCCCCGGGTCCTCCCGCTGGTGACGATAGGTTCGGCGGGTGCCGACTCACACGGACAACACCTGGGGCAACCTGGTGCGCCTGGGCTTCTTCGACACCGACCGCGCCCGGGTGCTGCTGGGGGAGCTCGGCCCGGTGGTCAAGCCGCTGGCGCCGCTGATCGGGCGCAGCGCCGATCCCGACCTCGCCCTGTCGGCGCTGGACGCCCTGGCGGACGCCGTCGAGGACCGGCCCCGGCTGCTGCAGGAGGTGGCCGACGACGAGGGCACCTCGATGCGGCTGCTGTCCGTGCTCGGTGCCAGCCAGGCGCTGGGTGACCACCTCCGGCGGCACCCCGACCACTGGCACGAGCTCACCGACCCCACGCTCGGCTCGACCCGGCCGCCGGCCTTCGCCGTGCGCGAAGGACTGCTGCGCGCGGTCGGCGCCGACCCGGCCGCACCTCAGGCGATCTCCACCATGGCGTACGCCGACGCACTGGACGCCCTGCGCGTGGAGTACCGCCGGGTCCTGCTCAGGCTCGCCTCGCGGGACCTCGCCCACCACCTCGGCGTCGACGACGCGGCGGCCGAGCTCGCGGACCTCGCCGCCGGGACGATGGACGCCGCGCTGGCGATCGCCCGGGCCAAGGTGGGGGAGCCTGCCGCCAGCTGTCGCCTCGCGGTGATCGCGATGGGCAAGTGCGGTGGGCACGAGCTCAACTACGTCAGCGACGTCGACGTGATCTTCGTGGCCGAGCCGGTCGACGGCCACGCGGAGCAGGTCGCCATGCGCGCGGCCACCCAGCTCGCCTCGACGCTGATGCAGGTCTGCTCGGACCAGACCCGCGAGGGCACCATCTGGCCGGTTGACGCCAACCTCCGCCCCGAGGGCAAGTCCGGGCCGCTCGTGCGCACCATCGCGAGCCACCGCGGCTACTACGAGCGCTGGGCCAAGACGTGGGAGTTCCAGGCCCTGCTCAAGGCCCGGCCGGTGGCCGGCGACATGGACCTGGGTCGGGAGTACGCCGAGGCGATCAGCCCGCTGGTCTGGTCGGCGGCCCAGCGCAACGGGTTCGTCGAGGAGGTCCAGGCGATGCGCCGCCGGGTGCTCGACCACATCCCCGCCGACCGGGCCGAGCGCCAGCTCAAGCTCGGCTCCGGTGGCCTGCGCGACGTCGAGTTCGCCGTACAGCTGCTGCAGCTGGTGCACGGTCGCAGCGACGAGGAGGTGCGCTCGCCGACCACGCTGAGCGCGTTGGCGGCGCTCACCGAGCGCGGCTACGTCGGCCGGGAGGACGGGCAGTCGCTGCACGAGGCCTACGCGTTCCTGCGCACCCTCGAGCACCGGATCCAGCTCTACCAGCTGCGGCGTACGCACGTGATGCCCGAGGACGAGGCCGCCCTGCGCCGCCTCGGGCGCTCGCTCGGCTACACCAAAGACCCGGTCGAGGAGCTCGACAAGCAGTGGCACTTCCACCAGCGCGAGGTCCGGCGGCTGCACCAGAAGCTCTTCTACCGCCCGCTGCTGTCCGCGGTCGCCCGCGTGAGCGGCGAGGCCAGGCTGACGCCGGACGCAGCGATCGAGCGGATGGCGGCGCTCGGGTACGCCGATCCCAAGGCGGCCCTGCGCCACATCGAGGCGCTCACCACGGGGGTCAGCCGCACCGCCAGGATCCAGCGCACGCTGCTGCCGGTGATGCTCGAGTGGTTCGCGGACGCACCCGACCCCGACGCGGGGCTGTTCGGGTTCCGCAAGATCTCCGAGGCGCTCGGGAACACCCCGTGGTACCTCCGCACGCTGCGTGACGAGGGCCAGGCCGCCCAGCGGATGGCCCAGGTCCTCGCGACCAGCCGCTTCGCCACCGACCTCCTGCAGCGCGAGCCGCAGGGAGTCGCCATCCTCGGCGAGCAGGAGCGCCTGGAGCCGCTGGGTCGCGAGGCCGTCCAGAAGGAGATGCGCTCCGCGGCCGAGCGGCGGGACACCCCGAAGGAGGCCGTGCTCGCCATCCGCGCGATCCGGCGCCGCGAGCTGCTCCGGATCAGCGTCGCGGACCTGTGCGTGCCGTTCGGGGTAGCCGAGGTCGGCTACGCGCTGACCGACGTCACCAGCGCCACCCTGCAGGCGACCCTGGAGGCGGCCATCCGCGGGGTGGAGGTGGCCCGGAAGACCGCGATGCCGACCAGGATGGCGATCGTCGCGATGGGTCGCTACGGCGGCTTCGAGCTGGGCTACGGCAGCGACGCCGACGTGATGTTCGTGCACGAGCCGCTGCCCGGTGCAAACGGGCAGCTCGCCGGCTCGATGGCCCAGGCGGTGGCCAACGACGTGCGGGAGCTGCTGACCCAGCAGTCCCGAGACCCCTCCCTGCTGGTGGACACCACCCTGCGGCCCGAGGGTCGGCAGGGACCGCTGGTGCGCACGCTGGACTCCTACGCGGCCTACTACGGCAAGTGGTCGGCGGTGTGGGAGGCGCAGGCGCTGCTGCGGGCGGCTCCGATCGTCGGCGACCCGGACCTGTGCGCCCGGTTCAAGGACCTGATCGACCCGCTGCGCTTCCCGGAGGCGGGGCTCACCCGCGACGACGTCGTCGAGGTACGCCGGATCAAGGCGCGCGTCGACTCCGAGCGGCTCCCTCGTGGCGCCGATCCCGCGACCAACTTCAAGCTCGGTCGTGGTGGTCTCTCCGACGTGGAGTGGACCGTGCAGCTGCTCCAGATGGAGCACGCCGGGCGGATCCCCGAGCTGCGGACCACCAAGACGCTCGAGGCGCTGCAGGTGGCGGTGGAGCACGACCTGATCGGGTTGGCCGACGCGGAGGGACTGGCGGAGGCCTGGCGGTTCGCCAGCCGGGCGCGCAACGCGACCGTGCAGGTCCGGGGCAAGCCGGCCGACCAGCTGCCGCACGACGCCCGGGAGCGGGCCGCCGTCGCGGCGATCCTGCAGTACCACCCGGGCCAGAGCGACGTGATGCTGAACGACTACCTCCGGTCGGCTCGCCGGGCGCGGGGGATCGTCGACCGGATCTTCTGGGGATAAGCATCTTGCTTCATTTTGTAAGAAGTAAGTTATGCTCTTCATATGCCGGGAATGAAGTCCAGCGGCCCGGTGGCCGCCGTGATCGGGGACGTCGTCCGGTCGCGGTCATCAGGGGACCGCTCGGCGCTGCACGCCGCGCTGGAGGCGCTGCTCCAACGGGCGAACAGCACGTTGGTCCCCGTCGTACCGCTGCGAATCACGGTCGGCGACGAGTTCCAGGGCTGCTTCGGCACCCTCGGCGAGGCCGTGCACGCCACGCTGTGGCTCCGGCTGCACCTCGCCCCGCACGCCGACCTGCGCCACGGCATCGGCTGGGGCACCGTCGCCGTGCTGGCCGACGCGCCGCGGGTCGAGGACGGGCCGGGTTGGTGGGCCGCCCGCGAGGCCATCGAGTCGGTCAAGCACGAGGCGACCCGGGCCGTCACGCGACACCTGCGAACGGGCTATCGGCGGGCCGGGGACGACCCCGGTGCCGACGGGCCGGACCCTCGTCCGGTCAACGCAGCACTGATGTGTCGGGACCAGATGGTTGGCTCTCTCTCGGAGCGGTCGTTGCGACTGCTGCGGGGCACGCTCGACGGCCGGAGCCAGATCGAGCTGGCCGCCGACGAGGAGATCTCGGCCTCGGCGGTCTCGCAGCGGGTCCGCAACGACGGGCTGGCCGTGATCGTCGCGGCCGACGAGCTGTTGAGGGAGGTTTCATGAGCTGGATCGCACTGCTGCTGATCGGGGTGGCGGTGGCCGACCTCGCCCACTCGATCAGGCCCCTGCCCCTCGTGAACGGGTGCACCGGCGCCGTGGTCGCGGTGTGGCTCGGCCTCCTCGCCGGGCTGACGGGCATCGGCGACCTCGTCGCGCTGGCCGTGATCGCCGTCCTGGTGCTGCTCTGGAAGCACACCGTCACCCGGGCCTTCGGACGCGGACCGGCCTGGGTGCCGCTGCTGGTCCTCGGCGGCGGCCTCGTCCTCGGGGTGTTCACCTCCGCGTGGGCCGGCACCGCCGACGGGCTCCTGGGGGACTGGCTCGACGCCGTCCGGGTGCCGGCGCTGCACGGCCTCTCACCCGACCGCTCGCTGCTGCTCCTCGCGGTGTTCCTGGTTCAGCTGAGCACCGGCAACGTGCTCGTCCGGCTGGTGCTCGAGGCCACCGGCACCAACAACCCGACCCTCGGCTCGCAGCCAGACCCCGATCCCTCGCTCAGCCTCAAGGGCGGCCGGCTGCTGGGCCCGATGGAGCGGGTGGTCATCGTCGGCCTCGGCCTCGCCGGTCACCTCACCGCGGCCAGCATCGTGATCGCGGCGAAGGGCCTGCTGCGGTTCCCCGAGCTGCAGTCCAAGCGGGAGCAGATCTGGATCCACCGGCTCACGGAGTACTTCCTGGTGGGCAGCTTCGTCAGCTGGCTGGTGGCGCTGGGGTCGCTGGCGCTGCTGGCGCGCTGAGGCGCGGGTGCTGCGGATCGGTGTTCTCGACCACGATCGAGCCTCTACTCCTACGCCTACGACGTGCCCGGTGAGACGGTCCGGGAGGCGTTGCTGGCGTCCTACCGAGCTCTGCGGGCGAGCGCCGGGCTGGTCGGCGAAGTACACCGGGGTGCCCACGCTCACGAAGTCGGCGATCAGCCACGGCTTGCCCGGCTCGCGGAGGGGAGATCCCGTCCCACGGCCCCCACACGGCCGCCCACGCCGCCGCGAGGATCGCGACCGACATCGGCAGCTGTTCGCCCATCCCGTGGATCACGACGACTGCCTGGTGGGTGACCTGCCGGGCCATCGGATCCCCTTTCGCGGTGTCACATGGTCCTACGGCGGGCCCGGGACCGCCACAATGACGCGGTGACCCGTCGAAGATTCCCTGCCTGGATCCCGGTAGCCATCCTGCTGCTCACCGTCGCGCAGCTGGCCGTCGCCGAGTGGTGGCCCGGGATCGACCGGTTCGCGGACAAGGCGTTCGGCGCCCGGCTGGTGGCCTACCCGGTGCTGATGCTGGTGGCGCCGGTGCTCTGGTGGCTCGTCGTACGACGTCGCGCGCCGGGCACGCCCGCGCCGTACGCCGCCTTCAGCCTCGTCGCCCTGCCGTTCCTGGTCGACGTGACCGGCAACAGCCTCGACCTCTACGACTCCATCGTGTGGTGGGACGACTTCAACCACTACGCCAACTGGCTGCTGCTGCTCGGCGGGATCGGGCTGCTGGTCGCGGAGAACGTCGAGCCGGACTGGGCGATGGTCCTGCTCGTCACCGGCCTCGGCGCCATGCTCGCCATCGGCTGGGAGCTGGGGGAGTGGTGGACGTTCATCCGCCACGGCACCGAGATCGCCACCGCCTACGAGGACACCCTGGGCGACCTGAGCCTGGGCACGCTCGGCGCGGCGACCGCGGGCGTGCTGCTGCTCAGGCGGCGCCGCACCGCCAGAGTCGGGTGACCCGATCGAGGTGCTGGGGAGCACGATGGGCCCATGGCCCTTCACCGCGGTTCCGTCCCTGACCCCTCGTCGACCGCCCGGGGCTCCAACCCCGTCCTCACCGAAGCCAACCCGGGCCTCGGGCTGTCCCTGGTCCTGCCGAAGTCGCGGCTGGCCGAGGACCCGGTGCCGCCCGACGTGGCCGCCGAGCTGATCCGAGATGAGCTGCTGCTCGACGGCAGCGCCCGCCTCAACCTCGCGACGTTCGTGACCACCTGGATGGAGCCACAGGCGCGCGAGCTGATGGCCGAGTGCGTGGACAAGAACATGATCGACAAGGACGAGTATCCCCAGACCGCCGAGCTGGAGCGCCGCTGCATCTCGATGCTGGCCGACCTCTGGCACGCGCCCGACCCCGAGGACGCCGCCGGGTGCTCGACCACCGGCTCGAGCGAGGCCTGCATGCTGGCGGGGCTGGCGCTGCTGCGGCGCTGGAGGTCCCGCGTCGAGGACCGCACCCGCCGGCCCAACCTGGTGATGGGTGCCAACGTCCAGGTGTGCTGGGAGAAGTTCTGCCGCTACTGGGACGTGGAGCCCCGGACCGTGCCGATGGAGGGCGACCGGTTCCACCTCGACGCCGCCACCGCGGTCGCGCAGTGCGACGAGGACACCATCGGGGTGGTTGCCATCCTCGGCTCCACCTTCGACGGCAGCTATGAGCCGGTGGCGGAGATCTGCGCCGCGCTCGACGACCTCGCCGCCGGGGGCGGCCCGGACGTGCAGGTCCACGTCGACGGGGCCTCGGGCGCGATGGTCGCGCCGTTCCTGGACACCGACCTCGTCTGGGACTTCCGGCTCGACCGGGTGGCCTCGATCAACACCTCGGGCCACAAGTACGGCCTCGTCTACCCGGGTGTCGGCTGGGTGCTCTGGCGCGACAGCCAGGCGCTGCCCGAGGAGCTGGTGTTCAACGTGAACTACCTCGGCGGCAACATGCCGACCTTCGCGCTGAACTTCTCCCGACCTGGTGCCGAGGTGGTGGCGCAGTACTACACGTTCTTCCGGCTCGGTCGCGCCGGCTTCCGGGCGGTCCAGCAGGGATCCCGGGACGTGGCGATGTTCCTCGCGGGAGAGATCGGTGCGATGACGCAGTTCCGGTTGCTGTCCCACGGCGACCAGTTGCCGGTGTTCGCCTTCACCACGACGGACGCGGTCACCTCGTGGGACGTGTTCGCGTTGTCCCGGGCCCTGCGTGAGCGAGGCTGGCAGGTCCCGGCGTACACCTTCCCGGAGAACCGCGAGGACCTCTCCGTGATCAGGATCGTGTGCCGCAACGGCTTCGGTCACGATCTCGCGGCTCTGCTGCTCACCGACCTGCGAGCGGCCGTCGACCAGCTGGAGGAGCAAGCGCACGCCGTACCCCTGAGCGGGCCGAGCGGGTTCCACCATTAGCCTCGGCAGGGTGACGACTCTCAGGATCCCCGGGCTGGTGCTCACCGACCACGTGCTCGACCTGCCGCTCGACCACGACCACCCCGACGGCGAGACAGTCGAGGTGTTCGCCCGCGAGGTCGCGGCACCCGACGGCCGGGACCGGCCGTTCCTGGTCTTCCTCCAGGGAGGCCCCGGCCAGGAGGCGCCTCGTCCGTCCAGCGTGCCGGCCGCGCCGGCCTGGCTGGAACGAGCGCTGCGCGACTACCGCGTGCTGATGCTCGACCAGCGCGGAACCGGGCTGTCCACGCCGTACGGTGCTCCGGGGCCGGACGCCGCCGCGGACGCCGAGCGGCTCACCCACTTCCGGGCCGACGCGATCGTCCGCGACGCCGAAAGCTTCCGCCAGCACCTCGGCGGCGAGAAGTGGAGCGTGCTCGGGCAGTCGTTCGGCGGGTTCTGCTCCGTGCACTACCTCAGCGTGGCGCCGGACAGCCTGCGCGAGGTCTACTTCACCGGCGGCCTGACGCCAGTGGGGCGACCGGTGGACGACATCTACGCGACCACCTTCGGCACCATGCGGATGCTCAACGAGCGCTACCACCGGCAGTTCCCGGGCGACCGCGAGAGGCTGGCCCGGCTGCTCGACCTGTGCGACGCCGGCGAGGTCCTGGACCCGCAGGGCCAGCCGGTCAGCAGGCGCCTGCTGCGGACGATCGGCAGCAAGCTCGGCATGGACGGCGGCGCCCTCGGGGTGCACTACCTGCTCGAGCGGGACCACCGCTCGCCGGCGTTCGCCCATGACCTCGCGGAGATGCTGCCGTTCAACGGCCGCAACCCGCTGTACGCCGTCATCCACGAGTCCAGCTATGCCGACGGGGTGAGGACCTCGTGGTCCTCCGACCGCGTGCAGCCCGACGACTTCGCGGGGGACTCGCTGCTGCTGACCGGCGAGCACCTCTACTCCTGGCACTTCGAGGACTCACCCGACCTGCGGCCCTACGCCGAGGTCGCGTCCATCCTCGCCGAGCACCCCTGGCCGAAGCTGTACGACGCCGAGGTGCTCAGGGCCACCGACATCCCCTGCGCCGCGGTGATCTACGCCGACGACCCTTTCGTCGATCGGACGTTCTCCGAGGAGACCGCGGGCCTGCTGCCGGGGATGCGCCGCTGGCTCACCGACGAGTACCTCCACAACGGCCTCCGCTCCGACGGCGCCCGCGTCCTCGACCGACTCATCGGCCTGGCCCGCGGGACCCTCTAGCTACTGCCTCAGGTCCCTGAGCACCCGCTGGCTGGCGAGCTTGCCGGGGGAGCCGATGACGCAGCCGCCGGGGTGGGTGCCCGAACCGCACTGGTAGTAGCCGTGGATCGGGGTGGCGTACTGGCTCCAGCCCGGAGCGGGGCGGAAGAAGTACATCTGCGGGGCCAGGAACTCGCCGGCGAAGATGTTGCCCTCGGTGAGCCCGGTGACGCGCTCGATGTCGACCGGGGTGACCACCTCGCGGTGCAGCACCAGGTCGCCGAAGCCGGGGAAGTGCGACTCGAGGACGGCCTGCGCCTTGTCGCCGAAGCTCTCCCGCTCGGTCTCCCAGTCGCTGCCGCGGAGCTCGTACGGCGCGTACTGCACGAAGCACGACATCACGTGCTTGCCGGGGGGAGCCATGTCCGGGTCGACGACCGACTGGATCGCCGCGTCGATGAAGGGCCGCTCGCTGTACCAGCCGTACTTCGCCGCGTCGAAGGCCCGCTCGACGTACTCGATGGTCGGGCCGATGTTGAGGAACCCGCCGTAGTGGTCGACTGTCTCGGGAAGCGCAGGGAACACCGGCAGGCCGTCCAGGGCGAAGTTCACCTTCGCGGAGACACCGCGGAACCGCATTCGCTCGACGTTGTCGACCAGGTCGGCCGGGAGCTCGCGGGGGTCGACGAGATCGAGGAACGTACGCCGGGGATCCAGCGCGGACACCACCACGGGCGCGCGGAACTCGGTGCCGTCCTCGAGGACCACGCCGACGGTGCGACCCTCCTGGATGAGGACGGAGCTCACCTTCGAGCCGAGGCGGATCTCCGCGCCGTACGCCTCCGCCGCTCGCCCCAGCACCTGGGTGAACCCGCCGTTGCCGCCCTTGTGGAAGGCCCACGACCCGAGGTGGCCGTCGTGCTCGCCCATCTTGTGGAACAGCAGCACCAGCCCCGAGCCCGGCGACATCGGGCCGACCTTGGACCCGATGATGCTGGAGGAGGCGTGGAAGCCCTTCACGGCCTCGTGCTGGAAGTAGTCCTCGAGCCAGTCCGAGGCACTCCCCGTGAGCAGGCGTACGACGTCGTGCATCACCTTCTGCTCGACGCCGCCGAGGTGGTCGAGCAGCCACTTCACGTCGGCCTGGTCCTCGGGGTCCTTGCCGAAGATGTTCGGCGGGGGATTGTCGAACAGCGGCTGCACGGCCTGCACGACCCGGTCGAGGTCGTGGTGGTAGCGGTCGTAGGCGTCCGCGTCGTGCGGCGAGTGCCGTCGGATCTCCTGCAGGTTCTGGCCGTGGTCGTCGCCGAGCAGCAGGTAGTCACCGTCCCCGGTCGGGTGGAACGAGGACGGCATCATCAGCGGCATGAACCCGTGCCTGACGAGGTCGAGCTCCTGGATGATCTCGGGCCGCAGCAGGCTCAGCGCGTAGGAGAACGTCGTGAACGAGAACCCCGGGACGACCTCCTCGGTGATCGCGGCGCCGCCGACCAGGTGTCGCTGCTCGAGGACCAGCGTCCGCAGGCCGGCCTTGGCCAGGTAGCCGGCGTGGACGAGGCCGTTGTGGCCTCCGCCGACGACGATCGCGTCGTAGGGCTCGGGGCTCATGGGGTCGCCGTCTTCCTCGCGGGGTTGAACAGGGGCAGCTTCGCGGCGCGCGCCAGGACTCGCGTGGTCTGGTGCGAGATCGCGAGCTCCAGGTGTACGGGAGAGTCCGCGGCGGCGAGCTCGGGACGGACGCGCGCCAGCCCGACGTGCCGCTGCAGCACAGGGGAGTAGACGAAGCTGGTGACGTAGCCGACCTGGGAGCCGCCGGCCGGCTCGTCGTACAGCAGGGACTCGTAGGACAGAGGGTGCTCGTCCTTGGGTGGCAGCAGGCCGGCCTCGCGGTGCAGCCGGTCCCAGTGGTCCCAGTCTACGACGATGCCGACGCTCGCCCAGCGCGACGTGCCGCCGGCCAGCTCCTCGACGATGGCGTCGCGGCCGACGAAGCGCCGGTCGCTGTCGCGGACCCCGCGCAGCATCCAACCCATCCCCAGCTCCTGGGGCGTCACTCGCTCGGCGTCGGTGAACGCGAGCCGGCTGTTGCGCCACTCCACGTCGATGAGCGGCAGCCCGGCCTCGATCCGCAGCATCATCAGGGCCTCCTCACCGAAGGGACGCAGCCCGTGACCGGCTCCGGCCACGAGGACGGCGTCGAGCACGTCGAGCGCGTGGCCGGACTCCACGATGATCTCGAACCCGAGGTCGCCGGTGTAGCCGGTCCGCGACAGGGTCACCGGCGAGGAGGCGAGCTTGGCCTGGGCGTGCTCCATGTAGCCCAGCGTCGCCGCCTCCGGCACCAGGGACGCCAGCACCGCGCGCGACCGAGGCCCTTGAACGGCGAGGATCCCGTGCTCGTCCGAGACGTCCTCGAGCGTCACGTCGAGACGGCGGGCAAGGTCGGCGAACCAGCCCAGCGACGGGCGCGCCGCGGTGAGCAGGAAGTCCGTCGCCGAGTGCCGGAAGACGACGCCGTCCTCCATGACGAAGCCGCGGTCGTCGCACCACAGCGTGTACTGCGCCTGTCCCGGCCGGCAGGTGCGGATCTCGCGCACCAGCACACCGGCGAGCAAGCGCTCGGCGTCGGGGCCGTGGATGCGGTACTTGAACAGCGGCGAGGTGTCGAAGACCCCGACCGAGTTGCGGACCGCGAAGTACTCGTGCTTCGGCGCGCTCGTGTAGCGCAGGGCGGAGAGATGTCCCTGCCAGTGCGTGTAGAGACCCTGCGTGTTGAGCTCGCTCAGCCGTGGGTGGAACGGCGTCGTCCTGATCACCCCAGACACCGTAGCGTTGCCGCAGGCCGACCTCGGACCGCCCGGCGGTCGTATCGTGAGGGAGTGGTCAGCCCCGCCTTCGACACCTCCCCCTCGGACCTCGCCGACGCCGTCGAGCCGAGCCTGGAGACGTCGGACGACTCTCGGGTCCGGGCCATGATCGGCGAGCACTGGTCGGCGTCGGAGCGGGGCGACATCGCTGCCGAGCACGCGCTCTACGCGGAGGACGCCGTCCTGGACTACCCGCAGTCGGGCGAGCGGTTCCGCGGCCGCGCGACGATCGCGGCCCAGCGCGGCGGCCATCCGGCGGACCGGCATTTCGCCGTACGGCGGATCAGCGGCAGCGGCGACCTCTGGGTGAGCGAGTGCGTGATCACCTACGACGGTGTGCCCTCGCACACGGTGAGCATCATGGAGCTCTCGGGCGGTCTGGTCGCCCACGAGACCCAGTTCTTCGCCGACCCCTTCGAGGCGCCGCCGTCGCGCGCGGCCCTGGGAGAGCGGATGCCGGCCTCGTCACACCTCCCCGAGTGAGGAGCCGCCTCAGCGGCCGCAGGGGCTACGCGGGTCCACGGCCAGTCCGCGGCGAGCCAGCCGGCCACGGCGTCGGCGAGCGGTACGACGAATTCTTCCGCAGCCGATGTCGAGGAGGGTGGACCGGCTCCGTCCCAGGGGTGAGGGTGGCACTCAGCCGCCCCGGACACGAGGAGTCAGAGATGCCGAAGTACCTGTTGCTCAAGCACTACAGCGGTGGCCCCGAGGCCCCGAGCTTCGCGCCGATGGACCAGTGGACGCCGGAGGAGATCGACGCCCACATCGCGTTCCAGCGCGAGGTCGCGCGGATCCTCCGTGAGAACGGGGAGTTCGTCGACGCGCAGGCGCTCAGCCAGGAGGGCGCCTGGGTGCAGTACGGCGGTCCCGACGCTGCGCCGGTCGTCAAGGACGGTCCGTTCCCGGAGACCAAGGAGCTGATCGCCGGCTGGTTCCTGATCGACGTCGAGTCCGAGGCCCGCGCCCACGAGGTGGCCGCGTTCGTCTCGTCGGCGCCGGGCCAGAAGGGCGAGCCGATCCACGAGTGGCTCGAGGTGCGGCCGGTGATGGAGGACGCACCGGCCGACGAATGATGGAGGCGCTGCTGCGGGAGCTCGCCCCGCAGGTGCTCGGTGTCCTCGTCCGCCGCGGGAACGACTTCGCGGCGGCCGAGGACGCCGTCCAGGAGGCGCTGATCGAGGCGCACCGGGTGTGGCCCACCCAGACGCCGACGGAGCCGAAGGGCTGGCTGGTCACCGTCTCGCAGCGCAAGCTCGTCGACGCCCACCGGTCCGAGGTGGCCCGCCGGCGTCGGGAGGAGTCCGACGCCCTCGAGCCGGTGCCGGGGCCGACCGAGACCGGCGACGACACCCTGCTGCTGATGTTCCTGTGCTGCCACCCGGCGCTCAGCCCCACCTCCGCGGTCGCGCTGACGCTGCGCGCCGTCGGCGGGCTCACGACCCGGGAGATCGCGGACGCGTTCCTGGTCCCCGAGGCGACCATGGCGCAGCGGATCTCCCGCGCCAAGCGCACCGTCGCCGGGCAGCCCTTCTCCACCGGGGACATCGCCGTGGTGCTGCGGGTGCTCTACCTGGTCTTCAACGCCGGCTACGGCGGCCGGGTCGATCTGGAGGCCGAGGCGATCCGGCTCGCCCGCGGGCTGCTGCGCGAGTCCGACGAGCCGGAGATCGCCGGCCTGCTCGCGTTGATGCTGCTGCACCACGCCCGGCGGGAGGCCCGGCGCGACGAGCACGACGCGATCGTGCCGCTGGACGAGCAGGACCGCTCGCTGTGGCGCGTCGAGGAGATCACCGAAGGAGTGGGGATCCTGCACGTGGCGCTGGCACACGAGAAGCCCGGGGAGTACCAGGTGCAGGCCGCCATCGCAGCCCTCCACGACGACGCGCCGACCGCCGCGGAGACCGACTGGCCCCAGATCCTCGCGTGGTACGACGACCTGGTCGCGCTCACCGACAACCCGATGGCCGCCCTGAGCCGCGCCGTCGTGGTCTGTGAGGTCGACGGGCCGATGGTCGGGTTGCGCGCGGTCGACGAGCTGTACGGCGCGTTGGGCGACCACTATCGCGTCGATGCGGTCCGGGCCCATCTGCACGAGCGCGCCGGAGACCTCGACGAGGCGACCCGGCTCTACCTGCGTGCGGCTCGGCGTACGACGAACAGCGCGGAGCGTGACCACCTCACCAAGCGGGCCGCGCGGCTGCGGAACCGCTAGCCGGCGAACGGTCGCCCGACCGTGAGCTCGTCACGGATCTCGGGTGCGAACTCGGCGCCGAGCTGGGCGTCGGCCTCGACCCCACCGGCGTCGAGCACCGTCGCGAAGAAGCACCGCGCGGCGACGGCAAAGGTCACGTCGGCGATCTCGGCGTCGGTCAGACCGCGCTGGTGCAGCACGTTCACGTCGTCGGCGTCGATGCCGGCGGGGTCGACCGCGACCTTGCCGGCGAAGAGGACGATCGCCTGGTCGACCGGGTCGAGGTCGGAGCCGTCCGGGTGCGAGGCCAGCGCGACCATGCTGTCCTCGTCGCCGCAGACGTCCCGCAGGAACTTCGAGTGCGCGGCCAGGCAGTAGGTGTTCCGGCGGGCGCGGGCGGCGGCGATGGTCGCGAGCTCGAAGCGGCGACGGTCCATGCCACCGCGGACGGTCAGGTTGAGGTTGGTCCACGCCGCCGCGAGGTCAGGTCGGCTGGCGAACAGGGGCGCGTAGTTGGGGAAGTAGCCCCACGCCTTCTCCTGTCCCTCGTACCAGTCGGTGACCTGGTCCTCGGTGCCGGGCTGCTGCTCGGGCTGGATGTACATGGCGCTCCTTCGGGGTCACGCGGAGGTGCTCGGCACGGTCGCGGGAGGAGACCTCATCGTCGTACGTCCGGGTCGCGGGCGCGAGCACGCAGGCGGCTGGCGCACTTCCTGGTCGACGTCAGATCGGCGCCAGGGTGGGCCGCTTGGCCGAGATGCCGTCACCCATCGAGCGTCCCCGGAGCCGGCGATAGACCCAGGGCCCCGCGAAGGTCCGGGCCCAGGCCAGCTCCGCGAGCAGCCGGTTGGTGCCCGCCGCCATCGCCTCGGGCAGGGGCACCGGCTGGAGGTCGTGGCCGATCCCCAGGGCGTCCAGCACGTGGATCGCGGCGTGGTGGTGGCCGGCCGGCGACAGGTGCACGCGGTCGACGTCCCAGTAGCTCGGGTCCCGCGACTCCCGGATCCGCCAGTTGTCGACGAGCACGACGCCGTGGGCGTCGACCACTTCCCGGATGAGCTCGTTGAAGATGGCGATGCGTCCCCGCAGCGCCCGGAAGGGGCCCGAGGCCGCGACACCGTGGGTGAACAGCACGACCTCGGACCCGGCGGCGACCGCCTGCGCGACGGCACCGTCGATCGCCTCCACGAGCTCGTCGATGTCGAGGCTCGCGTGCAGGAAGTCGTTGCCGCCCCCCTGGATGGTGATCAGGTCGGGCTCCAGGGCCAGGGCCGGTGCCAGCTGCTCGTCGAGGATCTCGGCGACCGTGCGTCCACGGATCGCGAAGTTCGCGTAGCCGAAGTCCTCACGCCGGGTCGACAATTCCTCGGCGACGCGGTCCGCCCAGCCACGCAGACCGTTGGGCCGGGTCGGATCGGGGTCGCCGAGACCCTCGGTCCACGAGTCGCCGATGGCCACGAACCGGGCGTACGCCGGCGCTCTCGCCGCGTCCGACCCCGTCGGCACGCCGCTGTCGACCTCGGTCACGGGGCCACTCCTACCGGTTGGGAACACCTGTCATCGGCCGACAGACCGATGGGGGCGGCGCGCCAGGTCGCCGACGACCGTGGTCTGGGATCGCCTGCTCCCATTCTGTCAGCCGGGCTGCAGTGCCGAGAACCAACGTCCGACCAACGCTGCTGTTCGTATGGTGGCCCCCATGACCTCACCACCGGACCCGGCCAGCCCCGACGAGGTCGGCGACCGGCTGCGGACGACCGGCTACCTGTCCGACCCGGCTCTCGCGACGGTGACGTTCCTGGCGATGAGGATGCAGCGGCCGCTGCTCGTGGAGGGCGAGCCCGGCACGGGCAAGACCGCGCTGGCCGAGGCGATCGCCTCCTCGTTCGACCTGCCGCTGGTGCGGCTCCAGTGCTACGAGGGGATCGACGCCACCCAGGCCCTCTACGACTGGGACTTCCCCCGCCAGATCCTGCACCTGCGGGCCCTCGAGGCCACGGGCCGAGTCGATCCCGCGCTCCTGCCGGAGGCGGAGAAGTCGCTCTACGACGAGCGCTTCCTCCTGGCCCGCCCGGTCCTCGCCGCGCTCCAGCGCAGCCCCGCCGTCCTGCTGGTCGACGAGATCGACCGGGCCGACGACGAGTTCGAGGCGTTCCTGCTCGAGGTGCTCTCGACCTACCAGGTGAGCATCCCGGAGCTCGGCACCGTGGCCGCGGCCACGCCGCCCGTCGTGGTGCTCACCTCGAACCGCACCCGCGACCTGCACGACGCCCTGAAGCGCCGGTGCCTCTACCACTGGATCGACCACCCGGGCCTGGAGCGCGAGGTCGAGATCCTCCGGTCCCGGGCGCCTGAGGTGTCGGCCGAGCTGACCCGCCAGGTCGTGGAGGTCGTCCAACAGCTGCGGGGTGCCGGCCTGCAGAAGCCCCCCGGCGTCGCCGAGACCATCGACTGGGCACGGGCGCTGCATCACCTCGGCACCTCCACGCTCGATCTCGAGTCGGCGGCGCGCACGCTGGGGGCCCTGGTGAAGTACCGCGAGGACGGCCAGAAGGTGCAGCAGGCGCTCGACCAGCTGCTCCGGTCATGAGCCTGCCGCAGGCACCGGCCCCGACCGTCCGCGACGCCGACGAGATCCTGGTCGGTTTCACGCGCGCGTTGCGCGCTGCGGGAGTCCCCGTCACCCAGGACCGCACGCACGGCTACCTCACCGCGGTGAGCCTGGTCGGGCTGCACGACCACCGGGCGACGTACGACGCGGGGCGGGCCACGCTCTGCGCCTCGCCGGAGGACCTGGTCCGCTACGACGACGTCCACGCGGCCTACTTCAACGCCGCGGAGGGTCTGCCGCGCGAACGCCGTGGCTCGGCGATGACCCCGTCGTTCACCGACCTGCCGCTCGCCGACGACGCCGGGGACGAGGGCGACGGCCCCACCGACGACGAAGCCGTGCGGGCACGGGCCAGCGATGCCGATCTCCTCCGCGAGCGCGACGTCGCCGGGTTGTCCGTCGCGGAGAGGCAGCGGCTGAACGCCCTGCTGGGCGGCCTCCGCCCGCGCTGGCCCGTTCGCCGGGTGGCCCGGCACGACCCGTGGCGTCGCGGTCGCATCGACGCCTCGCGGACCCTGCGCGCCAGCCTGCGCAGGATGGGGGAGCCGGCCGAGGTGGAGTGGCGGCGTCGATCCCGCCGCCCGCGCCGGGCCCTGCTCCTGCTCGACGTGTCCGGCTCGATGAGCGGGTACGCCGAGGTGCTGCTCCGCCTCGCCCACCGGATGTCGCAGGCGATGGCTGCCCAGGGAGGGCGGGTCGAGACCTTCACCGTGGGCACCCGGCTCACCCGGGTCACCCGGTCGCTGGACCTCCACGACGTCGAGCGCGCGATCGTCGCCGCCGGACGCGAGATACCGGACTGGTCGGGCGGCACCCGGCTCGGAGAGACCATGGAGAGGTTCATGTCGCGCTCGGGGCAGCGCGGCGCAGCGAGGGGAGCGGTGGTGGTGGTGTTCAGCGACGGCTGGGAGCGCGGCGACACGGCGGTGCTGGCCGAGCAGATGCGTCGGCTGCACGGCATGGCCCACCGCGTGGTCTGGGTCAACCCGCACCGGGGCAAGATCGGCTACGAACCCGTCCAGCAGGGGATGATCGCAGTGCTCCCGTTTGTTGACGACTTCGTCGCCGGCCACTCGCTGGCGACCTACAGCGAGCTCATCGAGGTGATTGCACGTGCGTGACGTGCTGGACGACCTGATGCGCTGGTGGGAGAAGGGCGAGACCGTCGGCATGGGCACCGTGGTGGCCACCTTCCAGTCAGCGCCCCGGCCACCGGGCGCCTCCATGCTCGTCGGCCCGGACGAGACAGCGGTCGGCTCGGTCTCCGGCGGCTGCGTCGAGGGGGCCGTCTACTCACTGGCCCAGGAGGTGGTCGAGTCCGGCGCGCCCGTGCTCCAGCGCTACGGGGTGTCGGACGAGGACGCGTTCGCCGTCGGGCTCACCTGCGGAGGCATCCTCGACGTCTGGGTGGAGCGGGTCAACCAGGAGACCTTCCCCGAGCTGGGTGAGGTCGCCGCCGACATCGATGCCGGGCGCCCCGTGGCCCTGGCCACGGTCGTCGACCACCCGGACCCGGCCCGGATCGGGCACCGCCTGGTCGTCCGCCCGGGTCACCCGGCGACCGGCACGGTCGGCTCGGCGCGGGCTGACGACGCGGTGCACGACGACGCGCTGGGGCTGCTCGCCTCGGGTGCCAACGCGACGCTGAGCTATGGGCCGGACGGCGAGCGCCGGGGCGAGGGGATGCGGGTCTTCGTGTGGGCCTTCGCGCCCAAGCCCCGCCTGCTGGTCTTCGGGGCGATCGACTTCGCGGCGGCGGTGGCCAAGGTCGGCGCCTTCCTCGGCTACCAGGTGACCGTGTGCGACGCCCGTCCCGTGTTCGCCACCCACAGCCGCTTCCCGGAGGCGGACGAGGTGGTCGTGGACTGGCCGCACCGCTACCTGACGGCCGAGTCCGAGGCCGGCCGGGTCGACTCGCGCACGGTCGTCACCGTGCTCACCCACGACCCCAAGTTCGACGTACCCCTGCTCCAGGTCGCCCTGAACCTCCCAGAGCTCGGCTACATCGGGGCGATGGGCTCCCGCCGCACCCACGACGACCGCCTGGCGCGGCTGCGCGAGGCCGGGGTGGGCGAGGCCGAGATCGCGCGGCTCTCCAGCCCGATCGGTCTGGACCTCGGAGCGCGGACTCCGGAGGAGACGGCCATCAGCATCGCCGCCGAGATCATCGCCGGCCGCTGGGGCGGCAGCGGGCAGCGGCTCCAGACCACCGAGGGCCGCATCCACAGCAGCGACTCCGTGACCTGAGCCGGGACGCTCCTCCCACCACGCCCGCGTCGTGTGACGCCCATCACCCCTGGGCTACTGTCTGCCTCATGGCCCTGGGGGAGCTCGAGACGCGCCGACTCGACGCCGTGCGCGCCTGGTCGAGCTTCGTGGAGCGGGGCGACGGCGCCGAGACGCTGGTCCGCCCCGAGATCCTCACCAGCTGGACCCGATCGCACGCCGCGATCACGCCGGACGTGACCGAGGCGCCGCTGGCCGACGAGTCCGAGACCGCATCGATGTGGCACGACTCCCCGCTGCAGCGCGCGGTCGAGAGCGTGGAGTCCGAGCTGCGCCGCACGGCCGAGGACGGCGACCTCGTCATCGCCGTCACCGACGCCGACACCCGCATCCTGTGGACCTACGGCGGTCGCGTCATGCGCCGCAAGGCCGAGACGGTCAACTTCGTGGCCTCGGCCCGGTGGGACGACGAGTCGGTCGGGACCAACGCCCTCGACCTGGCCAACCGGCTCGGCGAGCCGTCCATGGTCTTCAGTGCCGAGCACTACGCCTCGATCGTGCACAATTGGGTGTGCTGGGCGGCGCCGGTGCTCGACCCTGCGACGGGGATCCAGCTCGGTGTCATCGACCTCTCCACCACCTGGGACCGCACCCACCCGATCGGGCTGGCGACCGCCCGGGTGATGGCACGCCTGATCGAGACCGCCCTCCCGCGCTCGTCGCACCACCCGTCGGCGCCGCTCGACGAGACCAACGACCCCGGCCTGGTCCTGACGCTGCTCGGCACGGCCGAGGCGCGACTGGACGGCCACCGGCTCCTGCTCAACCGGCGCCAGACCGAGGTGCTGGCACTCCTGGCCCTGAACCCCGACGGCCTGTCGCTCGAGCGGCTGCACACGATGCTCTACGGCGACCAGGCGGTCACCTTCTCCACGCTGAAGGCCGAGGTCTCCCACCTCAGGCACGCGCTGGGCGGCCAGCTCTCCTCGCGTCCCTACCGGCTGATGATGCCGGTGGCGACCGACGTCGAGCAGGTGCTCACGCTGCTGAGCCGCGGACAGGTCGTCGCCGCCCTCGAGGCCTACGGCGGTGACCTGCTCCCCGGGAGCAACTCGCCGGCGCTGGCCGAGATGGCCGAGTACGTCGCGGTCGCCGTACGGGAGGCGCTGCGTGCCGACCCCCAGCCCGAGGCCGTGGTGCGCTACAGCGAGCTCGTGCCCTACGACGCGGAGGTGATCGAGCTGTGCCTGGCCGCCCTCGAGCGCGACCACGCCCGGCACCCGGCCATCCCGCTGCTCAAGGGTCGGATGGCCGTCGCCCGGCGCTGACCCCGGTCACCCCGCGGACCCAACCTCCCGCCAACCCCGGGGACCTACGGTGATCTGAGTCACACCACCGTGACCACCTCGAGTTCCTCCAGGGAGAGCGCATGACCCGGATCAGCCTCACCGTCGACGGCGAGAAGGTCTCCGACGACATCGAAGCGCGGATGCTGCTGGTGCAGTACCTCCGCGAGAAGGTCGGCAAGACCGGCACCGTCATCGGCTGCGACACCAGCAACTGCGGCGCCTGCACCGTCCACCTCAACGGACAGAGTGTGAAGTCGTGCAACGTGCTGGCCGTGCAGGCCGACGGGGGAGAGGTCGCCACCATCGAGGGCCTGGCCACCAACGGTGAGCTGCACCCCGTGCAGACCGCCTTCCGCGAGTGCCACGGCCTGCAGTGCGGGTTCTGCACCCCCGGGATGATCATGCAGAGCATCGACCTCCTCGCGAACAACCCGCACCCCACCGAGGAGGAGGTGCGTGTCGGCCTCGAGGGCAACCTCTGCCGCTGCACCGGCTACCACAACATCGTGCGTGCCGTGATGTACGCCGCCGAGCACGGCAGCTCGGACTCCGTCCAGAGCGAGGGGGCCTCGGCATGACCGCCACCCAGGAGCGACCGGCCGACGTGCAGGCAGAGATCGGCCGCGACCGCCGCCGCAAGGAGGACCAGCGGCTGATCACCGGGCGCACCCGCTGGACCGACAACCTCCAGCTGAACGGCATGCTCCACCTGGCCATGGTGCGCAGCCCGTTCCCGCACGCGACCATCACCAACATCGAGACCAGCGCCGCGAAGGACACCACCAACGTGGTCGCCGTCCTCACCGGGAAGGACTTCGGCGAGGAGCTCGGCGTCTGCATCAACGCCTGGCCGATCACCCCCGACCAGAAGACGCCCGCTCACTCGCCGATGCCGGCCGACCGAGTCGCCTTCGCCGGGGAGATCGTCGCCGTCGTCGTGGCCCGCACGGCGGCCGAGGCGCGTGACGCCGCCGAGCTCGTGGAGGTGGACTACGAGGAGCTGCCCGCGGCCCTGGAGCTGAAGGCCGCAGCCGCCGCGGACGAGAACGGTGGGGCCATCGCGCACCCCGACCTCGGCACCAACAAGTCCGCCCTGTGGGTCTTCGACTCCGGCGAGGCCGGCACTGGGGGTGACGTGGAGGAGGCGATCGCCTCGGCGCGCACGGACGGCATCGTCATCGAGCGGGAGTACCGCCAGCAACGGCTCATCCCGGCGTTCATGGAACCGCGCTCGGTCGTGGTCGACCCCACCGGTGAGCAGCTGACCATGTGGTCGGCCACCCAGATCCCGCACATCCTGCGGTTCGCCCTCGCCGCCACCACCGGAGTGCCCGAGTCGAAGATCCGCGTGATCGCGCCCGACGTGGGCGGCGGTTTCGGCGGCAAGCTCCAGGCCACGCCGGAGGAGTGGATCACCTGGGCGGTGGCCCGACGGCTGGGCAAGCCCGTGAAGTACACCGAGACACGGTCGGAGTCGCTCATCTCGGCCCACCACGGCCGGGACCAGTGGCAGAAGCTCACCCTCGCCGCGCAGAAGGACGGGACCGTCACCGGCCTGAAGGTGGAGCTGCTCGCCGACCTCGGCGCCTACGTCGCCCTCGTCGGCGGGGGCGTCCCCGTGCTGGGCGCGTTCATGTTCAACTCGATCTACAAGTTCCCGGCGTACCACTTCGCCTGCCAGACGGTGCTCACCAACAAGACCTGGACCGACGCCTACCGCGGCGCCGGTCGGCCCGAGGCCACGTTCGCCATCGAGCGGATCATGGACGAGCTCGCCGTCGAGGTCGGGGTCGACCCGCTCGAGGTCCGCGAGAAGAACTGGATCAAGCACGAGGAGTTCCCGTTCACCACCGTCGCCGGCCTCGAGTACGACACCGGCAACTACGAGGCGGCCACCGAGCGGGCGAAGGAGATGTTCGGCTACGACGACCTGCGGGCCGAGCAGAAGCGTCGCCGCGAGGCGAACGACCCCGTCCAGCTGGGCATCGGGATCTCGACCTTCACCGAGATGTGCGGTCTGGCGCCCTCGCGTGTCCTCGGCAGCCTGGACTACGGCGCCGGCGGCTGGGAGAGCGCGACCATCCGGATGCTCGCCACCGGCAAGGTCGAGGTCGTCACCGGATCGTCGGCGCACGGCCAGGGGCACGAGACGGCCTGGAGCCAGATCGTCGCCGACCGGCTCGGCGTGGCCTTCGAGGACATCGAGGTGCTGCACGGCGACACCCAGGTCTCCGCCAAGGGGCTGGACACCTACGGGTCGCGTTCCCTCACCGTGGGTGGTGAGGCGCTCGTGAGGGCGGCCGACAAGGTCATCGAGAAGGCCCGCCCGGTCGCGGCCCACATGCTCGAGGCGTCCGTGGACGACCTCGAGTTCACGGGTGGCCGCTTCTCGGTGCGCGGCACCGACCAGGGCGTGGCGATCGGCGAGATCGCGACCGCGGTGTTCGCGGCCCACGACCTGCCGGACGGGATGGAGCCCTCGCTGGACTCCGAGGCGACGTACGACCCGGTGAACTTCTCGTTCCCGCACGGCACCCACCTGTGCGCGATCGAGGTCGACACCGAGACGGGCGCCCTGAAGATCCGCAAGTATGTCTGCTGCGACGACATCGGCACGATCATCAACCCGCTGATCGTGGCGGGACAGATCCACGGCGGGCTGGTCCAGGGCATTGCCCAAGCGCTGTGGGAGGAGGCGGTCTACGACGAGAACGGCACGTTGGTGTCGGGTTCGTTCGTCGACTACCTGCTGCCGACGGCGGCGGACACGATCAACTTCGACATCGACCACACCACCTCGCCGTCAACGACCAACACGCTCGGCACCAAGGGCGTCGGCGAGGCGGGCACCATCGCCTCGACCCCGGCGGTCGTCAACGCCGTCGTGGATGCCATCCGACACTTCGGCGTCACCGACATCCAGATGCCGTGCACCCCCGAACGGGTGTGGAAGGCGGTCAACGGTGGCACCCACGGTGGCACCGAGGACACGGAGGGCGCGGCGATGCCGCACTTCGACGAGGCCGAACCAGGCAACAGCAGCACGGAAGGAGCGGGCGCATGATCCCCGTCCAGTTCGACTACCTCGCCCCCACTTCGGTCGAGGAGGCGCTGGCCGCGCTCGTGGAGCACGGGGACGAGGCGAAGATCCTCGCCGGCGGACAGAGCCTGCTGCCGGTGCTGCGCCTGCGGCTCAACGCCCCGGAGCTCGTCATCGACCTCGGCAAGATCGACTCGCTCCGCGGCGTCCGTGACGAGGGCGACGCCATCGTGATCGGGGCGATGACCCCGCACGCGCAGGTGCAGACCGATCCGCTGGTCGCCGAGCACGCCGCCGTGCTCCACGAGGCGGTCCAGCACCTCGCGGACGTCCAGATCAGGCACCGGGGGACCCTGGGTGGCGCGCTCGCGCACGCCGACCCGGCCGGCGACATGGGCGCTCCGGCGCTCGCGCTCGACGCCCAGTTCGTGATCGCCGGCTCGTCGGGGACCCGGACCGTGGACGCGCAGGACTTCTTCGTCGACCTCTTCGAGACGGCCATCGGCGAGGACGAGATCCTCACCGAGATCCGGATCCCGAAGCACACCGGGTGGGGCGCTCACTACGAGAAGTTCGTGCGGGTGGCCCACCAGTGGCCGATCGTCGCGGTCGCCGCGACCGTGCGCCTCGACGGGGACACGATCGCCGAGGCCCGCATCGGCCTGACCAACATGGGCTCGACGCCCCTGCGTGCCCGTGCGGTCGAGGACGCGCTCGCGGGTCAGCCGGCCACCGAGGACGCCGTACGCGCGGCCGCGGCGCACGCCACCGAGGGCACCAACCCGCCGTCGGACCTCAACGGCGACGCCGACTACCGCAGCCACCTCGCCGGGGTGCTGACCAGGCGCGCCGTGCTGGCTGCCATCGGCCGCTGAGAGGAACGCGATGGACCTCAACCACCGGTTCACGGTGCCGACGTCGGTCGACGAGACCTGGGCGCGGTTCCAGGACATCGCGTCCGTCGCCGAGTGCTTCCCGGGCGCCCAGGTGACCAGCGTCGACGGCGACACGTTCCAGGGCACCTGCAAGGTGAAGCTGGGCCCGATCGCGCTGACGTACGCCGGGTCCGGCACGTTCGTCGAGCGGGACGAGGCCGCCCACTCCTTCGTGGTGGAGGCCAAGGGCCGCGACAAGCGGGGGAACGGCACCGCCGGCGCCACCGTCACCCTGACCATGGTGCAGGCCGCCGCCGGCACCGACGTCGAGGTCGACACGGACCTGTCCATCACCGGCAAGCCCGCCCAGTTCGGGCGCGGCGTGATGCAGGACGTCTCGGACAAGCTGCTGGGCCAGTTCGTCAGCTGCCTGGAGCAGCGCCTGGGGGAGTCGGCCATGCCCGAGGCCGAGCCCGAGGCCGAACCCGTGCCCGAGGCCGCGCCGGCGCCCACGGTCGTAGCCCCGTCCGACCCGGCGGCCGAGCCACCGAGGGTCACCGCGCCACCGCGTCCGGCCAGCCCACCCGCGCCGGCCGCACGGCGCCCGTCCCCACCGGCGGACGACGCCCTCGACCTCGGCGCCACGGTGCTACCCGTGCTGCTCAAGTCCTACTGGAAGCAAGGCGCCGTCGCCCTCCTCGTGATCGTCGCGCTCGTCCGGTGGCTCCGGCGCTGATTGACGCCGTCGCGGACACAAGGACGATCAGCGCCCGCCCGGGCACAGTGGCCCGGCATGGAGGAGGGCCGGGATTGTCCAGATCCCGGCCCTCGCAGCGCTACCCCGAGAAATCAGCGGGAGCAGCATTGTCGAGAGCTGGTCGGCTCGGGCCCCCGCCCTACGCCGAACTCTCGTCGAGAAAACGTAGCACTATAACGGCCCCTTTTGGCATAAAAAGTTCACATATCGTGGACCCGCGACCGAAAGAGCGACACGGGGTGCACGCTCGCCCGGCCGCGTTGGCCGGCTCCGTCAGATCCATTCGCCGAGGAAGTCGGCGTGGTGCGCGTCCTTGAGCGCCTGGGTACGGAAGTAGGTCACGGCGCAGCCGACCACGACGTCGTCGTGGTGCCTGGCCTTGGCGTACATCGTCTCCAGGGTCGCCAGGTCGCGTCGGTGCCTGGCGGCGCTGCCCCCGGTCGCCACGATCCGCTCGATCGCTCGCGCCCGACAGAAGGCGTAGAGCCGTTGCACTCGGGCCCATTCCAGGGGAGCGACGGGATGCCGCTGCTGCCTGTGGATTGCCTGCACCTGCTCCTGGAGATTCATCTACGCCCCTCGAGATAGCGGTAGGTCGAATCGTGGCGAGTCTCTGCAACTCGGTCAGACGATGCCCGTTATTAATTCCGACAAACCTGACATATTAGGCAACGATCCGGCAGGCAGTCGGTTACGACACGTCCGACAATCCCTTGGCCTCGCGAACAGGCCGCGGCGCTCGAGGCGGGACGAGCGAGATCGCCGGCTATCGGCACACCGCCTGGGGACGGAAAACGACCGCCGACACTGACTCAGGTCCGGGGACATGAGTGCAGGTCGGCGGCCGTTCGCCGCAACATCTAGCAGGTCGAGGAAACCGCTCGATCAGATGTCGTAGTAGAGCTCGAACTCGTGCGGGTGCGGGCGCAGTTGCACGGGGAGGATCTCCTGGGTGCGCTTGAAGTCGATCCAGGTGTCGATCAGGTCGGGCGTGAAGACGTTGCCCACCGTGAGGAACTCGTGGTCGCGCTCCAGGTTGTCGAGCACCGCGTTGAGCGAGGTCGGCACCTGGTCGATGTCGGCCATCTCGTCCGGCGGCAGCTCGTAGATGTCCTTGTCGATCGGGTCGGACGGCTCGATCTTGTTCTGGATGCCGTCGATGCCGGCCAGCAACAGCGCCGAGAAGGCGAGATAGGGGTTGGCCGACGGGTCGGGGCAGCGGAACTCGATGCGCTTGGCCTTCGGGTTCG